>CALKIA010000445.1 GCA_937988705.1 uncultured Chloroflexota bacterium
TTCGGGCGCACACACAGGTGCGCCCCTCCATCCATTCGTGGATTTGTTTCGAGAATCTACTTTAGCTCTTCATCCCAGACAAAAACAGCGGGGCGACCAGATTGGTCGCCCCGCTGTTTATCGGGCTGTTATTGCGAGTCGACGAGCTTATTCCATCGGGGGCAGGAGCACCGCGTCGATGACGTGGATCACGCCGTTGGTGGCGTAAACATCCGTCGCGACTACGGTCGCATCGTTGACCATAACGCTTTCGCCATCCAGCGAGATATTCACGGTCGTGCCGGGGAGCAGCGTCGCCACATTGACGCCATCTTCCATCATGCCGCCGGCCGCCGCCACCACCGTCGCCGCCGAGAATTCACCGGGGATGACATGGTAAGCGAGGACAGAATTCAGCGTTGCGGTATCCGCCAGCAGTTCTTCGGCCGTCAGACCGAGCGCTTCGAGCGCCGCGGCGAAGGCTTCGTCGGTGGGGGCGAAGACGGTGAAGGGGCCACCATTGGTCAGCGTGTCGAGGATGCTGGGATCAGCCGCCGCGACCGCCGCCAGCAGCACGGTGAACTGCGGGGCATCAGCTTCGGTGGAGGCCACGACGGTTTCCGCGATGCTCAGGGTCGGTTCTTCCATCATTTCCATCGGGGCTTCCATGCCATCGAGGGCGGGGACGAGCACGGCATCGATGACATGCACGATCCCATTCGAGGCCATGACATCGGCGGCAACGACCGTCGATGCATTGACCATAACCGATTCGCCATCCAGCGTGATCGACAGCGGCATTTCGGGCAGCAGCGTGCCAATCAGCGCGCCATCGAGCGCCACAACCGAGGCGGCATCAAACGCGCCGGGGACGACATGGTAGGCGAGCACCGCGTTCAGCAGGTCGGTGTTGGCAAGCAGTTCTTCAGCGGTCAGACCCAGTTCTTCGAGCAGCGCGGTGAACGCGGCATCGGTCGGCGCAAAGACCGTCCACGAGCCTTCGGAGGACAGCGCTTCGAGGAACATCGGATCAGCCGCGGCGACCGCAGCGAGCAGAACGGTGAATTCTGGGGTTTCAGCTTCGGTGCTGGCGACCACGATCTCAGCAATCGTGCCGGGTTCATCTTGAGCGAAGGCGGGGATAACACTAAGGGCCAGAACAGCGAACAACGCGAATACGGTGAACAACTTCTTCATACGAATTATGCTCCAAATTCCACTAAGCCAATCATCGGTGCAACGTCATCACGTTACGGGCTTAAACTTACGGTCAGCACATGAGCCGCGAGTGAGCAATTACGTAGTTACGAATAAATCAAAGATTGTAGTTTCATGAAATTCATGAAGGCGAGCATTACAGCGTTGCGGAGTAGGGTTTCCGTCGTAATGAAGCACAGTATAAGCTGAGCGAGAACTGCTGTCTCCCCTCCCTGAATTCGGGGAGGGGCCGGGGGTGGGGTCTGGACACCGTATTCATAAGTTAAACTGCATAATCGCGTCCCTACAAAGACCAACTCCGCTGAGCGAGAACTGCTGTCCCCCCTCCCTGAATTCGGGGAGGAGCCGGGGTCTGGGCAGAATGTAGCGAGTGGCGGTGAAATTAACGCGTCTCGCGCAGCAGCGTGAGCAGTGCGGCCTCTTCCGGGCGCAGACCGGGCGGCACAGCGCCCGCCAACGGTGCGAGCTTCCCAGCGCTGTACGCTTCCAGCACGCGGGGATGAATGTAGTATTTGCGGCATACGGTCGTCGTGTTGCCCAGTTGACCGGACACCGCCTTGACCATCTCGCTGAGATTCTGCTTAAGCGCCTGTTGGTTCTCCGCCGGATCGAGTCCGGTGAGCGCCAGCAGCGCCAGCGTCGTGCCGCCCCATGTGCGGAAATCCTTCGCCGTGAAGTCCTGCCCTGTGATTTCGCGTAGATAAGCGTTCACATCCGACGAGATGACCGCGCGGATCACGCCATTTTCATCTTGGTATTGAAACAGGTGCTCCCCCGGCAGCTCTTGCGACCGCTTGATGATTTTCGCCAGCCGTCGATCTTTCAGGTCGATCACGTGGTCTTTGCCGCTTTTGCCGCGAAACTCAAAATGCACGGTCGATCCGGCGACTTCAACGTGCTCATCCTGCATCGTCGTCAGGCCAAACGAGTCATTGTGGCGGGCGTACTCCTCGTTGCCGATGCGAATGAAGGTCGTACCGAGCAGTTCCACCACCGTCGCGAGAATTTTCTCGCGCGGCATACCGGGCAGCGCCAAATCGTGCTGGACGCGTTCACGGAGAGTCGGCAGCGCTTCGCCAAACGCGATCATGCGGTCGAATTTGGTCTGGTCGCGGATTTCGTTCCAGCGCGGGTGATAGCGGTACTGCTTACGGCCTTTATCATCGCGTCCGGTCGCCTGAATGTGGCCGTCCGGCGTGAGGCAGATCCATACCTCGCGATAGGCGGGCGGGATGCCAAGGCCCTTGATGCGGTCGAGGATGGCGGGGTCGGTGATGCGGCGGCCGTTCGCATCCAGATAGGTGAAGCCCTTGCCCGCGCGTTTACGCCGGATGCCGGGTTCGTCATCGTTCACGTAGCGCAGTTCGGGCGCTAATTTTGCGGGGATTTCTGTTTTCGTAACCATAAACGTAATCTACAGGAGATTGTTTAGAATTACATGAACAGCCGCCTCGGACTCATTCGGTGGGCGGTTGTGCCCACGCAGAGACAATGATGCCCTTGCGCGCGGCCAGTTCTTCCAGCTCGTTCGCATGGTCGAGTTCATGCCGCTGCCAGACGCGCACCAGATTGAGCGGCTGCCCGTAGCCACCCCAGGGCAGCAGCATCTTCTCATTCCAGCGGTCATCGGTGATCTGGCCGAGCAGCGCTTTAAGGCGTTCGCGTTCGTGCTCGTATTCGCGCAGCACCAGATCGTAGCTCAGTGCGCCGCGTGTCCGCACCGACTCTTCGTTGTACTCGTTAACGCCGCGAAAAGCCGGGATCATGGCTTCGTCGTAACGCATGTGCGCTTCAATCGAGGTCCGCGCTGCTTCGTCCCAGCCGGTGATATGCGCTAGCAGCTGTTTGAGCGTCCAACCGGGATAAATTTCGCTCGTCTGGTTGGTGATGGCCATAGCCGCATGCATGGCTGCGCGGGAGGTATCCAGTTCTCGGATAATGTTTTTGATTTCTTCGAGCATATGATGCCATCCTCATCCTTATGCTTCGATGATAACAAAAAAGCCGCAAGGAAAGTGTTGTCCTTGCGGCTTTGCCGCTTCACCACGGCGCACTGTGCTTGACGCCCAGCCCGGGGTGAGGTTAGGTTTGGGTGCCTTTAGTCGTTGACGCGGCCGATGTACGAACCGTCGCGCGTATCCACCTTGATGATTTCGCCCACCTTGATGAAGATCGGCACTTGCAGCGACAAGCCGGTATCCGTCTTGATCTTCTTCTGCACGGCGCCGGCCGTATCACCAACCACTGCCGCTTCCGCATCCACGACTTCGTAGGTCAGGGTGGTGGGCAGCACATAGTCGATCGGGTGACCTTCGTAAACGCGCAGTTCCAGCTTCATGCCGTCGCGCAAATAGTACAGGTCATCACCGAACAGCGTGGTGTTCACTTCATATTGTTCATAGGTCGAGGTGTTCATGAAGTGCAGGAAATCACCGTCACGGTACAACATTTCCGCTTCTTCCGATTCGACATAGATATCGTCGAGCTTATCGTCGATCGGGAAAATACGCTGGCGGGTAGCGCCTGATGCAATATCGACCAGCGTCGTCTGCATCGATGCAGTCCCACGCCCCGGCTTGTTATAAACGAGATTCGTCACGCGATACAGCGTGCCTTCGATACGCAGGGTCGTACCCTTCTTGAGATCACCAGCAGCGATCATACGTTTCCTTACAAAGCTATCCTAGTAGACAAGATGCAGCCCATTGTAGCAGACCGTTTCCAAGATTTCCTCGGTGAAATTTTCGAATCCCCATCTCTATTTTTCACCGGCGGCGTCCGTTACTCCCATGCATTGGCCGAATTCGACCACACTTCGACCTGCGGATCATACGGACGCGCGACGTACCGGTAGTCGCCCCAATCCACCCATGACGCGCCATACTGCGCGACGCGCTGCATCATTTTGGCGTATTCCTCGTCGATGATCCGCTCCGCCCACGCGCTGGACGCGCCAAAACCCGGGTTGATGATGCGCCAGTAGCGCGCCATATCGGTGAGCGGCTGCGTCAGGGCGCTGCCGCCCGTGCGCAGTGAGTAATGGAGATGCCGTTCAATGATGCGACGTACGCCCGCCTCATCGACCACAAACAGCGCCTGTCGATACTGCGCTGGATCGTCAATCCACAGCGTGCGCGCCGCATACCCGAGCGCGGTGATCGCCCGGTCGAGTTCGAGATCATCTTCCCAGATGCCCGTATCAACGGTTTTCAGCAGATCGCCGCACATCTCGAACGGGATCAAGCCCATTTTGCCCCAATACCCCTGCGCTTCACCGCGTTCCAGCTGCAAACGGAAGGCTGGATCGCGGTTGAAGGCCGCGTTCACCAGATCAATGATATCGGCGGGCATGTCGGCGTCAGCGATGGGCGAATGCTTGTAGAAGGTGAACGGACTAACGGCCGCCGGCAAACCGTTCTGGGCGTGCTGGCGGCTGAAGGCCACCAGTTCCAGCAGCAGGTTACGGCTGTAGAGGGCGTCGTGCGCGGGCATGATGAGGTAGCCGTCCGTCCCCGCGTCGCGCCCCAGTTCCAGCGCCGCGAGGATGCGCGTCCAGCGGTCGCTCATGCTCAGCCGCTCCCAATGACCGGCCCAGTCAAAGACTTTAATGTATCCATTCTGCACGCCCTGACTATGGGCATAATGAAAATCCCATTGCGTCCGGTTTGAGGCGAGTCCCAAAATGCCTCTCGGCGCAAGTTTCGTGTATTTGTCCATAATATAGTAAGTGAAATCGCCGTCCGCGAGCGCTTGGCGGCGCTGGCGAAAATCATCCCCGATCAGCAGCATCGGACGTGGGTCCCGCGCTAGCGTTCCACGCTTTCCCAGTGGCATGAATTCCGCCACGATAAACCGAACCTTCGCTGTGTCATTGGTCATGATGGTGTCCTCGCCGCGCATCGGTAGCGGGATGTTGAGCATCCCTACACAAGATTGTACCTGCTGTTTGGCGGATCTTCGGCTGTGTCCACGTAGGGGCGGGACTTGTCCCGCCCGTTATGGTGGGCGAGGCATGAGGCTATTTCAGAATCGGTGTTTTGTCTAACCTCACCCCTAAATCCCCTCTCCGAAAAGAGGAGAGGGGACTTGAAAAGC
>CALKIA010000446.1 GCA_937988705.1 uncultured Chloroflexota bacterium
CGTTCTGGGGCAGCCGTGCGGTCGCGCTGGGCGTGGGCACACGACCGATCCCGCGTAAACAGCTCACGGGTGAGCGGTTAGGCGCAGCGATCACCGAGGCGGTCACCAATCCGACCCTGCGGCGGCAGGCAGCCGACCTCGGTCAAAAGATTCGCGCTGAGGAGGGTATCGCTCAGGCGGTCGCCGTGATCGACCGCTTCACGCAGCGGACTCCGGCAGCTTACAGCTTGCCATAAATCAGCGGGTAAACTCATTTAAGCCTGCTGCATCATGGCGACGAAATCCCGACGCGTCGATGCCATTCAAGTAATGAATACGGAGATTGTAGGGACAAGGCCAGCCGGTAAGTGCGTAGAATATCGTGTAAACGGGTTATAGGTCGTTTTTGGGGGGTTGCGGACGCGATAAATCGCGTCCCTACGAGAAAACGGTGCTTGTGTAGGGACGCAATTCATTGCGTCCGCGGCTTCCAAAGCGACTTCACGTTATCCTACCGAGCTACCGGCCAGCCTTGTCCGCTGTGAACGGACAGCGCAGGCGCTGTCCCTACAGTTGTTGATGTTCGCTGCTATTTAGCGATCTCGCCGTCAACGTCCCACAGGTCTTCCCAGTCCTTCGCGCTTTCCCACAGGAACACCTGCCCCTTGATCAGGCGGCAGTTCTTGTCGATGCCAGCAATGGCGGTCATGTCCTCGTCGGTGAGCGGTTCGCCGACGATGGCGCGCAGTGTGGAGAGGTACTGCGGCCGCTTGACCGAGAACGGAATCGGCACCTGCCCGCGCTGGACGGCCCATTTGATGCACACCGTCGCTGGATGGATGCCTAAGCGCTCGGCAATGCGGACGATCACGGGATCTTCCACATCGACTGTATCATCGGCGGTGCGGTCCCGTTCGGGGCGACTGGGCGAGCCAATGGGCGAGTAACCGATGGGAACCATGCCGTTGGCCTGCACAAACTCGAATAACTCCGGCTGCTGAAAATGCGGATGCAGTTCCAGTTCATTGCAGGCGGGCTGGATGCGCGCATCGCGCAGCAGCAGACGGAGCTTGGGGATGGTCATGTTGGATGTACCGATGTGCCGAACCAAGCCGCGGTCGACCAGCGTTTCTAACTGCCGCCATGTGCGCATAAACTGCTCGTGGATGTAGGGGACGGCGTGTGGATCGCGCGAGTTGACATCGACCCCCGGTGCGTGATGGTTCGGGAACGGCCAGTGAATCAGGTACAGGTCAAGATAGTCGAGCTGGAGTTCGCGCAGTGATTTCTCGAAGGCAGGTATGACATCGGCCTCGGCGTGCTTGTCATTCCACAGCTTGGAGGTGATCCATAATTCCTCGCGTTTCAACCCCTGTGCTATGACTTCGCTCAGCACAGGGCCAATCAGGTGTTCGTTGCCATAGACCGCCGCGCAGTCGATGTGACGGTAGCCCACGCGGATCGCTTCTTTGGCGGCCGCGGCTACTTCAGGCGGAGAATACTTGTCGGATCCGAACGTACCCAGACCGATCGCCGGGATTTTGCTGCCAGTGTAAAGCCGTTTGTACGGGATAGATGACGGATCAACTCCGTCCTCCGCAGGTTGATAGGTGGGCGTGTTTGTCATGACGGCATGAGTCCTTCTGGTTATAGGGTCGAAAATGCCTTGATCGGGCATTAGAAAGCTTAAGTTTGCCGCGTTCTGCGCGAAATTCAAACGGTGGAGGCTAAGATCGAGCGAATTTCTATCCGCGCAGGCTATTCTTCGCTACACTCAGCAGCAACAGCCTACCATTGCTGAAATCGACCTGCATTGTGCCTGTTGACTGAACGGATTCGCGGCATCACTCAGTGAGGAGTGCATGGGGACTTATATTGCAAAGCGGTTGATTCAAGGAATTCCGACATTTTTTGGCGTCACCATCATTACGTTTCTGTTGATTTTATCGGCACCCGGTGATCCGATAGCGCTGATCACTTTCAACCCGGTCAGTTCCAACAATCCGGAGCTGAGGGAGGCGCTGCGGCGGCGATTGGGGCTGGATCAGCCGCCGCTCACGCAGTACCTGTACTGGCTGATCGGCAATGACTGGACGACGATCGACACGGACGGCGATGGTGTGGGCGACGAGTCGGGCGAACGGCAGGGTTTGCTGCGCGGCGACTTCGGCGACTCGATCAAGCAGAACCGCCCGGTACTGGATCTGATCGGAGAACGCATTGCGGCGACCACCCTGCTGACCTTTAGCTCACTGGTTTTAGGTTATGGCGCCGGGATCGCGCTCGGTGTGCTGGCGGCCGTGTACCACAAGACATGGATCGACCACATCGTGCGCGTGGTGTCGGTGCTGGGTAATTCGATCCCGGCGTTCTGGCTTGGGCTGGTACTGATCATCATCTTCAGTGTGCAGCTTGATTGGCTGCCGATGGGTGGTATGCGCGATATCGCCAGCCGCGACACAGGGTTCAACCTGTGGGAGACGCTGCGCTATATGATTCTGCCTGTGTCGGTTCTGTCATTCAGCACAATCGCCTATGTGTCGCGCTTCATGCGCACTGAACTGCTCGAAGTGCTGGAACAGGACTATATCCGCACCGCACAGTCGAAGGGGATGCGGGATCGGCGGGTGTGGTGGCTGCACGCGATTCGCAACGCGCTCATCCCGATTGCGACGTTCATCGGGCCAGCGCTCGGCAGTTTGCTGGCCGGGGCGGTGATCATCGAGCAGGTGTTTAGCTGGCCGGGTATGGGCCGACTGGTCGTCAACGCTGTCTTCCAGCGCGATTACCCGCTGGTGATGGGGTCGGTAGTGGTCGCGTCGCTGCTGTTCATTCTCGGCGTGCTGATTTCCGATGTGTTGTACGTCCTGCTCGATCCGCGCATTCGATTGAGATAATCATGAGCCGAGTCGATAGTATCCCAAGCATTGCCAAACTCGATCAGCCGGAGAAGCGCCGTGCCCATTCGCTGTGGCAGGTGGCGTTAGTGCATTTTCTGCACGACCGTCTGAGCATGCTGGCGCTCACTACACTGCTGCTGCTCACCGTGGTCTCGGTTGTCGCTCCACCGATCCTCGAAAGCACGTTCGGCTTGAATGCCACGCGCACAGCCGTTACCGATCGCTTTCAGCCGCCCGGTACCGAAGGGCATCTGCTGGGCACGGATCATCTGGGGCGTGATCAGCTGATCCGCCTGCTGTATGGCGGGCGGATCTCGCTCGCCATCGCCTACAGTGCGAGCATCCTCGCCGTGCTCATTGGCGTGACGCTCGGTTTGGCGTCCGGCTATTATGGCGGTGGGGTTGACGATCTGATCACGTGGCTGATCAACACGCTGAACGCCGTGCCGCCGCTGTTCCTACTGCTGGTCGCGGCGGCGCTGTGGCAGCCGTCCGCCGAAGTCCTGATCCTGATTCTCGCCGTGCTCGGTTGGCTTGGGACGTGCCGTCTCGTCCGCGGGGAGACGCTGACGCTCAAGGAGCGCGATTTTGTGCTGGCCGCGCGCGCAGTTGGCGCAAGCAGCGGACGCATCGCGGTGATTCACATTCTGCCGAACATCATGCCGCTGATCATCGTCACGCTGACAATCATCGCTGGTAACCTGATTCTGACCGAATCGGGCTTGAGCTACCTTGGCGTCGGCGTGCAGCCGCCGACCCCGACATGGGGCAACATGCTGACCGATTCGCGCTCGTACTTCGTGACTGGCATTCATCTGGTTGTGTGGCCGGGGATTTTCATTCTGGTGACGGTGCTGTGCTTTTACCTGGTGGGCGATGGTCTGCGCGATGCCCTCGATCCGCGGCGGAATCGGCGATGAAACGACGGTTACCCGCGCTCATCACCGTCCTGGTCGTCGCCGCCTTGGTAGTCGTGGCGGTCGTCATGTCGATCCAGCAGAGCCGGGCGGTGCTGATCCACACCTATACGGGCAGTCCGACCGCCTTTTCGTTTCAGTATCCCGATGGTTGGACGGTGTCGATTCCAATCCAGAATATTCTGCTGCTGGCTGACCCGGCGGCGCAGCGTGGCGAACCGGGTGCGACCTTCACCGTGCAGCGCAGCACCGCGCTGGCGGACGAGGGGAGTCTGGGCGCAGCGCTCAACACCTATTTGCGGCAAGGGGCGCTGCGCCCTGACCGGGCATGGCAGCAAATCGGCGCGGTGGTCACAACGTCACTGAATGAACACGAGGCGCTGCAACTGGATCTCGAAGGTGGAGACAGCCCGACCGATCCGCAGTTTCACACGCGGGTCGTGGCGGCGCAGGCGGCGAACGGACTGATTTACGTGTTTGCGCTCAATGCCCCGCTCGATCAATGGGCGGCGAACCAGTCGATTCTCGAAGCAGTGCTGGCCAGCGCACGTATTTTGGAATAAAAAGCCCTCGGTGGAATACCGCCGAGGACTGTGGCTGGCGTCCCCTCTTCGTAGGGACAATGCCTGCGTTGTGCGCCGACAGCGTATTTGGCAAATATCTAATCAGCCGCCTGCGTGCGCGTCACGCGCTGTTCTGAATTGACCATAGTGGCTTCCGAGATATGGAATGGGCCGCCCGCTGTAATCAAGGCCCAGAAGACGCCGTAGACGGCAAAGATCGCTGCGCCAACAACCGCGAGTGACATTGGCGCACTGCCCGCTTGCAGCGCCAGCCCAAACAGCAGTGTCGAGATCCCCGATCCGAGGGTGCCAAGCCCCCCATTGACGGAGGATACCCGCCCCCGCAGCCGATCCGGTGTCGTAATTTGAATCAGAATGCTGCCCACCGCCCACGCGATTCCACCGCCGAAATGCGCGATCATCAGCGCGAAGAATGCCAACCATAAGCTGCCGTTCCACGCGGCGTAGGCGACGATCAGATAGCCGATTGCAGCCAACATAAACGACAACCAGACCGCATGCCGCAGCTTCTTGATGTCGTTTCCGGCGACGACGGGTAGCACGAACGGGCCAATGAGCACACCCAACCCCCGCCCCGCATACAGAATCCCGATGCCTGCATCGCCCGCGTGGAAGACCTGGGTACCCAACACACTCAGGAGAACCACGACCCCAACTCCAAAACCCCAACCTAACTCGATTCCCACCAGCGCCAGTGAGGGCAGATATGCGCGCAGGTACCGGAGTCCCTCGATGAAATCCTTGACCGGCGCCATCTTCTTGTTGGTTACTTTGGGACTCGGCACCTCGAGCCGCGCGATCAGGCCAGCAGCAATCAAGAATGACAGGGCATTGATGACAAACGCGATGTCGCGGCCCAGAAGTGTCGAGACAATCCCGCCCAAGGCTGAACCGACCATCACCATGATTCCCCAGGACGCGCCGCTCAGTGCATTGGCGGCAAACAACTCGCCGCGTGTCACGAGGTTGGGGATACTGGCAGAACTCGCCGGATTAAAGAACGAGGCGGAGACGATGAGTAAAATATTGGCGACGTACAGCAGCCAGACCATAGCTTCCGTTTTGACGAGGATGAACAGGAGGGAGACACCTGCCGAGAAAAGATTCGCGAGGATCATCAAGGTGCGCCGGTCAAAACGATCTGCCACAGGCCCGGCGATGGGCATCAGAAAGAACATTGGAACGGTGCTTGCCAGCAGAACCAAGCTCGCTCCGAGGCCACTCCGCGTCAGCTGCAAGACCAACCCCAGCACAGCCACACTGTTGAACCAGTCACCCGCCATCGAGATCAGCTGCGCTATCCACAGCGTCCGAAAGCGTGCATTCTGTTTGAGAAGCTGCCAGTAGCCAACCGGTTGATCTGGATCGTAAGCTGGATTCGGCGCTACTGACATAAGCTCTTGGCCCTCACTTATTACGCATAACACGCTGGATCAAACCAAGACACACGCTCCAATTTTGTTAACAGACCGAACAATGCCAAAAATGCGTGAATACTCAGCGTGTTTTTTGGCAACGAAATGCTGCGTCGAGCCAGTTCTTTGGGGGTGTTGAAGCGCGTTTCGGACTCAATTTAGGATAAGGCAGGAAGTGATTTCAGAATCGGAATTTTGCACATTCACCCCACCCCCGACATAACAGGGGTAGGTATTTAATTGTAGGGACGAGACATGTCTCGTCCTTGAATTTCATCGATCTAACGAGAG
>CALKIA010000447.1 GCA_937988705.1 uncultured Chloroflexota bacterium
ACTTGCCTTCCCACGCTTCGTCGGAGACGAGGCTGCCCGCCCAGTAACCGTGGCTCAGGAAGCCAGCCGCGCGTTCCGTCGAGAACATGTCAAAGTGCCGTTCGAGCAGCGGGTCGTCGATCTTGTGGACATGATACCAGTCGCTGATGAACTGGAGCGCCTGCACACCCTCGGGGCTGTTCCAGATTGCCTGCGTGCCGTCTTCGTTGTACTGGAAGCCACCCGCTTGATAGATCAGGTCTTGCCACAGCCACTTCTGTGAATAGTAGTGGTTCAGCGCGATGCCGGGGCGTTCCACATTGCCATTCGCATCATAGCGCGTGAGCTGCTTGGCGAATTCGGCAAAGTCCGCCCAGTTCGTGGGCGCGTCGGCAGCGGTCAGACCCGCTTCTTCCAGCATCGCATTGTTCAGGAAGGCGATGGTGCAGTAGTAGCCGAACGTGCTGGTGTACACGCGGCCATCCATCGCGCTCAGGAACGGCGTGCTGGCAAGCTGTGAAAAATCAAACAGATCTTCTGGGTACGGGGCGAGCAAGCCCGCGCGCTGCAGCGCCGGACGCCAGTCGGCGTGCACGTTGCTGATCGGCGGGTTCTGTTCCGCTTCGTTGGCGGTCAGCAGCTTGGTGCCGAGGTCGCCATACGGAAACGTCGTGTAGTTCAGCGTGACACCCGGGTTTTCCGCCTGCCACTCGCCGATCAACTGCTGCATGTACGCCTGACGCGGCGCATATTCCCAATCCCAGAAATCCGCCGCGCCCTGAAAACCACTGGCCTGCGCGGACAGACGCTTAAGCGGCGAACCGGCGAGCAGCAAACCACCCGCGGCCCCTAACGATAGTTGCAAGAAATTGCGGCGGCTTAAAGAATCTTTTTTCTGCATGACACTTCTCCTCATTTACTTTCTTGGGCGCGATGGTAAGCACAAACTGCGGCACGAGGCGCACCGTCCTTAACGGGCGTCTTTCGCAGCAGGAGTCCCCTAGCTCAATTGGGCTTTATTGGCATGATCCTCATTCAACTCGATCACCGCAGTCAGGTTATTCGGGAGATCGGGATTCAAGCCTTTGGCGACCGTGTGGTAGTAGATCGCCAGATGCAGGATCGGCAGATACAGCGGGCCGCGTTCTGCGTCGGTGAGGCCAGCGGGCAGCACGATTTGCTCGTCGGCAGCACTCGCGGGCAGCGCAACCGGCGTCACCGCGAGCACGGTCGCGCCGCGCTGGCGCATCTCCGTCAGCACTTGCGTTTCGGCGGTGCTGGCAGTCTCGGACACCAGCGCGACGATCAGCGTCTGCGGGTTGACCATCGACATCGGGCCGTGGCGGAATTCCATCGTCTGGTAGGCTTCGGCCAAGCTGAGCGACATCTCTTTCATCTTGAGCATGGCTTCGCAGGCCAGCCCATAGAGCGCGCCGCCGCCGAGGAAGAAGACACGTTCAAAGCGCTGATCCAACGTGCTGCCGAACTGCCGCGCGAAATCGGCATACTGCTCGATCAACGCGCGGCCCAACTGCGGCAGCTGCAGGTAACGCGGGCTGAGTTCACGATTGGCGAACGCGTTGATCAAGCCCTGCGTGAGAATGAGCATGGAGGTAAATGAGCGGGTCTGCGCCAGACCCACTTCCTGACCAGCTTTTGCGAGCAGCGTCAGCGGAATGGTGCGCGCCAACGTCGATTCGTCGTAGCAGGTGACCGCCGCAACGGCTTTACCCCCCTGTGCCTTGAAGGTGTCGATGGCGCGCAGGATTTCTGTCGTCTCGCCGGATCGGGAGATCACGACCATGATGGTCGATCGACTGACCACCAGCGTCTGATCCTGAAACAACCACACGTCCGAACCGGGATGGGCTTCTGACAGGATGCCCGTCAGTCCGCGCGAGAGACTCGCACCGGCACGCGCCAGAAAATACGGCGAGCCGCAGCCGAGGAAGATCAGATGGTCAGGCTGGTGCTGTTCGTAGAACGCACGCAGCGCCCCGTGCTGGCGGGCGAGCTCGTCGAGCGCGTCCTGCCAGGCTTCGGGCTGGCTGAGAATTTCGCTGAGGGTCTGAAAGCTGGTAGAAGTGTTCTGCATATTTGTCCCTAAGTGGGTGCTCCTTAAACGCGGAGCACCTGCACATCACAATCGGCGATCTTGCTCACTTCGTCGTCCTCAGCGGCGGTATCGGTGATGAGCGTATGTATCCGCTCTGCCGGAGCCAGACGAACCGAGCCAACTTGCTTAAACTTGCTCGCGTCGGCGACGACGATCAACTGTGCCGCCGCATTGATGAGAAAGCGATCCGTTTCGACTTCCTGCACGTATGTCCCGGTCAAGCCGTAATCCGGGTGAATACCATACGTGCCATGAAAGATCTTGTGCGCGTAGATGTCATTGAGCGCCTGCTGGGTGAGATGCCCGAGCAGCGAAAACTCCGAATGGCGCAGCCACCCGCCCAGTACCACGACGGTGATCTGGGGATACGCCGACAGCTCGTACGCGATGTTGATGACGTTCGTCACGACCGTCAGATTCTTGTGCTCGACGAGGAACGGCAGCATGGCTTCCACGGTCGTACCTGCCGTCAGGATGATGGTCTCGCCGTCATTGACAAGGTGCGCCGCCGCTTCCGCAATGCGGCGCTTGGCGTCGGCATTTACGTCATGCCGCTGCAACACCGGGCGTTCTGACTCGGCCCCATCTTCGACCAGCAGCGCGCCGCCATGCACCCGCGTGACCAGGCCGCGCTCTTCCATCTCTTTGAGGTCACGGCGTACGGTCGACAAACTGATCCCAAGCTGCGTGCTCAGATCATTGACAGAAGCTGATTTTTTTCGACGGATTAAGGCATGAATCTGTTTCTGGCGTTCGTGGCTCAACATGTGTTTTATCTCTGCATGACTAGGAAACACGATGAGCGAACATCATACCGCAAATCTCTTAATTCCTAATTTGTCCTGCCACGTTCGACAACTTCATTCAAAATCTATCACAAGTCGCCAAAAAAAGTCAATAAACTGCAAGATAATTGACAATCTTGCGCAATCGCGCTATTTTGTGATTGAAATTGACGCAATGAATTGGTTGCCCCGATCTGATTATTCCAGCCCACCGCGGGCGAAAGAAGTTATTGATGCATCAAGCACGCTGGATCGACTTTTACCGCACGATGACGCGCATCCGGGCGTTTGAACGCACCGCGCGCGAAGTCTATACCGCCGGCAAGCTGCCCGGCTTTCTCCATTTGAGCATCGGTCAGGAAGCGATTTCGACCGGCGCCTGTGCCGCCCTCCGCGCCGACGATTACATGGCGAGCACGCATCGCGGTCACGGCGATACCATCGCCAAAGGTGTGAGCATCGAAGGGGCGATGGCGGAGCTGTTCGGGCGCGTGACCGGGTCATGCCGCGCCAAAGGCGGCTCGATGCACATCGCCGATTTCAGTCAGGGCATTCTGGGTGCGAACGGCATCATCGCTGCGGGTGTGCCGATTGCCGTCGGCGCCGCGTTGAGCAGCAAATTGCGCAAAACCGATCAGGTCGCGCTGGCCTTCTTCGGCGATGGCGCGACGGGCAGCGGCCCGCTCCACGAAGGCATGAACATGTCGATGCTCTGGCAGCTCCCCATGATTTTTGTGCGCCAGAACAACCGCTACGCCGAATCAACCCCGCTGGTCGAACACACCGGCATCGTCGACGTGGTGCAGTGGGCGTGCGGCTACGGTATGCCCGGCATCCGTGTCGACGGCAATGACGTCGTCGAAGTATATGACACAGTCAACACAGCGGTTGAACGGGCGCGCATGGGCGGCGGCCCCACCTTCATCGACTGCGAGACCTACCGCCACTACGGGCACAACATCGGCGATCCCGGCACGGCGCGTCCCAAAGACGAAGTCGAAGCGTGGAAAGCACGCGATCCGCTGGAACGGCACCGCGAGCGCATTCTGGAAAACCATATCGCCACCGAAGCCGAACTCGATACGATTGACGCGGAAGAACAGGCGCGTATGGATGCGGCTGTCGCCGCCGCCGAAGCCGCGCCCAAGCCGGAACTACACGAGGCGCTCGAAGGGCTGTACGTCGACGAACAACTGGGCAAACAGGCACTTCAGGGGGTCCGTCAATGAGCGCGTTACCACAAACGGCCGGACGTGAAATCACCTTCCGCGATGCAATTCGCGATGCCCTGTTCGAAGAACTGGGGCGCGACCCGAGCGTCTTTCTGATCGGCGAAGACCTGCGCGACCCGTGGGGCGGTGCGTATAAAACGACCGTGAATATCAGTGCGGTCTACGGCAACGACCGCGTGATTAACACGCCGATTGCCGAAGAGAGCATTGTCGGCGCGGCGTTGGGCGCGGCGCTTTCCGGCCTGCGCCCGGTCGCCGAACTGCAATACCTCGACTTTGTCATGCGGGCGATGGATGCCGTCGTGAATCAAGTCGCCAAAGTGCGCTATATGAGCGGCGGGCAGGCCAAAGTGCCGCTCGTCATTCGCGCGCAGGGCGGCGGCGGGCGCTCATCGGCGGCACAGCACGGCAACAGCCTCGAATCCTGGCTGTGTCATGTGCCCGGACTGTTCATCGCGCACCCGTCCACACCCTACGATGCCAAAGGTCTACTTAAAACCGCCATCCGTTTGGATGATCCGGTCTTCTTCATCGAACACAAAATGCTCTATATGAATAAAGGCTACGTGCCGGACGGCGACTACACCATTCCCTTCGGCGTGGCGGACATCAAACGGCGCGGCACGGATGTGACCATCGTCGCCAATTCGCGCATGGTGCTGTACGCGCTGGAAGCGGCTGAACTATTGGCGGCGGAGGGGATTTCCGCCGAGGTCATCGACCCGCGCACACTCGTGCCACTGGACGAAGCGACGATCCTCGAATCGGTCGCCAAGACTAACCGGCTCGTCGTCGTCAACGAAGGCGTGGAACGCTGCGGGTGGGCGGCGGAAGTCGCGGCGATGGTGCAAAAGCGCGCCTTCAGTGACCTTGACGCGCCGATTGAGCGCGTGTGCACGCGCAACGTGCCGCTGCCGTTCCAGCCGGATCTGGAAAACTACGTGCTGCCCTCTGTGCCGGATATTGTGACGGCGGCCAAAACGGCGCTGTACTTCAACTAGCGGAGGCAATGATGCGCGTTGAAGTCACTATGCCCCGCATGGGTCAAAGCATGGAAGAAGGCACAATCCTCAACTGGTTGAAGACTGCCGGAGCAACCGTCAAACGCGGTGAGCCACTGTTCGAGATCGAGTCGGACAAGGCGACCGTGGAAGTCGAAGCGTTCGCGAGCGGCCAGTTAGCCGAAATCATCGTACCCGCCGGGACGGCCGTGCCGGTTGGCGCGGTGCTGGCGGTGATCGAA
>CALKIA010000448.1 GCA_937988705.1 uncultured Chloroflexota bacterium
TCATCATCTGAAATTGACTTTCTCTAAAATCTAACGAGACTCTACATTAAGTGCTTCATCCGGTAATTCCTGCCAGATCAATTGTAGGGGCGCACCTGTGTGTGCGCCCGAAACCGGGCAGACACATAGGTCTGCCCCTACATTGGGACTTTCGAGAGTCTACTTAAGCCGGTGTCTGAAAGACTCCAAAATAGGACGAGGCATGCCTCGTCCTTTGGCTAACATTCGGTTTGTGGCTTAGTTTTGTGGGGACAAAACAGGCTGGTAAGTGCGCAGAACAGCGTGAAATAAGGTTTTATCTTGGTTTCGGAGTTTGGCGGACGCGCTAAATCGCTTCCGTCCGAGAAAATCATGCTTGGGTAGGGGCGCCATTTATGGCCTCCGCTGCTACCACTCAGGGATTTTGGGAGGAAGCCACTGACGGAACAGACAGAATTGGTGAGTATAGCAAGGGCGGCCAGCCGAGTATTCATCCTAAAGTTGAGAAATAAATCATCTTGGCGGATGAGATGCGGCGAACGCTGACTTTCTATACTCCGTTTGTGGGTCAAAAGTGGGCAAATCTGATCCACACCCGGTATAATGTTTGCAGCGTCATACATTGCTAGTCACCGTAGCGGACGCGCAGGTCTCACTCGCGGGGTAGTCCATTTTATCTGCAAACGCTTGCAAGTTGTATGGCTCGCGAGTATATTTAAGTCAATAAATCGAGCATAGCCAAGGGGGTGCACAAACTCTTTGCTCATGTTCCGCCACACCTACCCGAGGTAGAACATCAGCGGGAGGCCATGATAGAGGAAATTTGCAGTTGCAGTCCGTTCAATTTCTTACCTAACAATATTCAAGGGGACTCTCAAATGCCACGTAAGTTTACCCGCGTAGTATCCATATTGTTTGTGTTTGCCCTCGTTTTGGGCATGTCCGTCGTGAGCACTCAGGCTCAGGACCCCATTAAGGTTGGTCTATCCTTCTCTGACTTCGCCACCGAACGTTGGCGCAATGAAGAAATCCTGATGCGTGGGCTGCTCGAAAACCTCGGTTACGAAGTGATCTCGCAAGAAGCCAACCACGACGTCGTACTGCAGAACAACCAGATCGACAACATGGTCACACAGGGTGTCCAGGCAATTATCGTTGTGGCCGAAGACGGCGATGCCGTTTCGACCGCTGTTGATGCCGCTGCCGCCGCTGGCGTGCACGTGCTGGCGTACGACCGCCTCATCAAGTCCCCCAACATCGCCGCTTACCTGTCCTTCAACAACGTTGAAGTGGGTCGTCAGCAGGCGCTGGGTGTTCTGACTGCGCTGGATATCGAGGGTGGCATGTGGACCGCGGAAAACCCCGTCCGCCTCGTCAAGCTCGGTGGCAGCCCGACCGACAATAACGCGATCCTGTTCCGTCAGGGTCAGGATGAAATGCTGCAGCCGTACGTTGACTCCGGCGTCATCGAAGTCGTCGCCGATCAATGGGTCGACAACTGGGATGCAACCAATGCTCTCCGCATTATGGAAAACGTCCTCACCGCGCAGAACAACGAAATCGACGCAGTCGTCGCCTCCAATGACGGCACGGCGCTCGGTGCGCTGCAGGCGCTCGCAGCTCAAGGCTTGGCAGGTGTCGTCCCGATCTCCGGTCAGGACGCGACGGCTGATGGCGTGAACAGCATTGTTCGCGGTCAACTCACCGTCTCCATCCTCAAGGACATCCGTGACCTGTCGCCGTTGGCGGTTGACCTGATCGACTCGCTCATCAAGGGTGAAGACATTCCGGAACTGCAAACGTTCACGATGGCAGAACTGACCAATGACCCGACGCGTGAAGGCGAAGTTCAGGCTTACTTCCTGCCCGTGTTCCAGGTCAATGCCGAAAACGCTTACGAATTGGTGGTTGCGAGCGGTTTCCAGGCGTACGACGATGTTTACCGCGATGTGCCGGAAAACGAACGTCCGCCGCGCCCGGAAATGATGCCAGAGGCGACCGAAGCCAGCAGCTAAAGGCATGGATGCGTGAGCATCCATTCGACTTAACCCGACAACTCGGTAACACAGCTGTTATGCTCTAGCGATATGTAAGAGGACTCTCGTGATGCTGGCATTCGTGTAGCCACAGCGGGAGTCCTTTTGCCATTAAGGACAGTAGGTTATGGCCAACGCCACCAACTCCAATATCCTCGAATTCCACAATGTCACCAAACGCTTTTCCGGTATCACCGCCCTCAGCGATGTTTCGTTCGGCGTCCGGCGCGGCGAAATCCACGGCCTGTGCGGCGAAAACGGTGCCGGCAAATCCACCCTGATGAAAATTCTGTCCGGCGTCTATCCCTGGGGCAGTTACGAAGGCAAGGTGCTCTACGAAGGGCGCGACCTCAAACTCGAACACAGCTCCATCCAGCAGGCGGCTGCCGAAGGCATCGCCATTGTCTATCAGGAACTGACCCTCGTCCCGAGTATGACGGTGGGAGAAAACGTTTTCCTCGGCAAAGAGCCGGTTGAACGCGGTGTGATCAACTGGGACAAGCTGTATGCCAACACCAAGCAGGTGCTAGAACGGTACAAGCTGGATATTGTCCCACAGGCGCTGGTGGGTAGTCTCGGCGTGGGTAAGATGCAGATGACCGAAATTGCCAAAGCCATTTCGGGCAATGCGCAGGTGCTCATTCTGGATGAGCCGACGAGCGCCCTCACTGAATCCGAAGTTGAAAAACTCATGGAGATTCTGGAGGTCCTCAAGTCCCACGGAGTGACCTGTATCTACATTACCCATAAGCTGGAGGAGTTATTCCGCATCACGGACACGATCACCGTCCTGCGTGATGGCAAAGTGATCACCTCCCAGCCGACGCAAGATCTCAACCGGGAACTGCTAGTGAGCCATATGGTAGGGCGCGAAATGAAAGAGCGCTTCCCGGAAGGGCAGCACAAGCCGCTGGGAAATGTCGTTCTGGAAATTGAAAATCTCAACGCTGTCGACCCGCAAACCAGCCGCGAAGTCATCAAAGGCGTGTCTTTCCAGCTCCGGGAAGGCGAAATCCTGGGCATTGCCGGCCTGATGGGGTCGGGGCGAACAGAATTGGTATCCACGATTTTCGGCGAATATGGCAAGATCCTCAGCGGATCGATCAAGCTCAACGGTAGTCCAATTCGGATCAAGAATTCCCGTGATGCTATGGCCCACGGCATTAGTCTGGTGCCCGAAGATCGGAAGACGCACGGTCTGGTGCTCAACCAATCGATCCTCAAAAACATCTCGCTGGCTAATCTAGGACAATTTTCTTCCATGTTCACCATCGACACGGATGCTGAGCTGAAGAAGAGCCTGGAATACGCCAAAAGTCTGGCGATCAAAGCGCCGAATCTCAGTGTGCCCGTCGACTCGCTCTCCGGCGGTAACCAGCAGAAAGTGGTCATCTCCAAATGGCTGATGTCGCAGCCAAAGGTGCTCATTCTCGACGATCCGACCCGCGGCATCGATGTGGGTGCCAAATATGAAATCTACAAGCTCATGCGCGAACTGGTAGCGCAGGGAATTGCTATCATCATGATCTCCAGTGAGTTGGAAGAAGTTCTGGGAATGAGCGACCGGATCATGGTGATGAACGCGGGGCGCTCGGCCGGTATATTGGCTGCGGCAGAAGCCACGCAGGAAAAGATCATGGCACTGGCAACGGGTACGGTCGTCGCAAACGCAAACGCTCTGCTCAATCAGGCCTAGTTGCCTGGGTTGATGTATTTCAGCGGTTCAATATCAAGTTGAAGAGGTAGTTTCTTATGAGCTCCGTTTCCTCAGTCACACCATCTGCGCCGGGGGCGTCAGGTCCAGTTATGGCCATCGCCAAAATGCTCCGGGCTAATCTCCAGACCTACGCGCTGATCTTTGCAACGGTCTTGATCTGGATTTACTTCTCCTATCTCACCGATGGCAGTTTCCTGTCACCGCAGAACTTTTCCAACCTGTTCCGCCAGATGGTGATCACAGGCTTCCTATCGGTGGGCATGGTGCTGGTGATTGTGACGGGCAACATCGATCTGTCCGTCGGTAAGCTCGCCGGCTTCGTGTCGGTCGTGGTCGCTTCGGTACAAGCCAACTATCTGACTTCGACGTTCCCGGATCAAGCGATCCTCGTGGCTGCCCTGTCCGTGCTGGTGGGCGTCGCCGTGGGTTTCCTGTACGGTGTGATTCAGGGCTACATCATCGCCTATCTGCGCGTGACCGCCTTCATTGTCACGCTCGGCAGTATGTGGCTGCTCAACGGCTTGATTCTGCTGGTGACCGAAGGGCGCACGATCCCCGCCAACCAGCCCGCCTTCGCGCAGATCGCGCAGGGGTATTTGCCTAATGAAGTCGGTTGGATTATCGCTATTGCGACGATTGTCCTGTTGTTCTACGGCATGATCAGCGGCCGGCGACGCAAAGCGCGGTACAACTTTGAATTGGCACCGATGGCGCTCGATATTGCCAAAACCGTGCTGTTTTCCGTATTGGTTGTGCTGTATGTCTACATGGTCAACCAGTACCGAGGGATCCAAGCACCGGTGCTGCTGCTCGCGTTAGTCGCGCTGGCGGTCGCCTATGTGTCGAGCAATACGCGCTTCGGGCGCTATGCCTACGCCATTGGCGGCAATCGTCAGGCGGCGCAGTTCTCCGGGGTCAATATCCGCCGCAATGTCTTCACGATCTTTGTGCTGATGGGCACGCTGTGCGGCATTTCTGGCGTGACGCTGGCATCGTATGTGGGCTACGGCACGATCTCGGCCGGTCAAGGCTACGAACTGGATGCGATCGCCGCGTGTATTCTCGGCGGCACCTCCACCCTCGGCGGCGTCGGTACGGTCTTCGGCGCGATGGTCGGCTCGCTGATTATGGTCAGCCTGACCAACGGTCTCCAGATGACCAACACGCCCGCCGCGTTCCAGTACGTGCTGAAGGGCATTGTGCTGGTCATCGCCGTCTATGCCGACATCCGCATCAAGCGCAGCAGCAACTAAGCGGTCGAGAGCACGGTTCACACGCGATCGGCGCAGTACGCGATCTTCAGACAGGTGCGATTGCTCCGTCTTTTGATGCTATGTGCACTTGGAAAGCAAAAAGCCTCAACCAGTTGAGGCTTTTTGGTTGTTCAATAGACTGGTAGCTGCGTGAGCTAAAGTAGGTTCTCGAAACAAATCCACGAATGGATGTAGGGGCGCACCTGTGTG
>CALKIA010000449.1 GCA_937988705.1 uncultured Chloroflexota bacterium
ACAGAACTGCCCAGTACCCACATCGAGCCGCCGCTTTTGCTCACCCCAGAAAGCGCCGAGCAGGATCAAGCCTTCGGGGTCAGGACGGCGAAAGCGCCGGTACTCGCGCAGCGTGCAGAAGTGCGACGACCCCAACGCTCCACGTTTGATCCTCGGCGCGCGCAGACGGTCGATCTTCTCGCGCAGCCACCCGCCATTGCGGAGCAGATTGTGCAGTCCGATGGTAGTCATCATGAGGATAAACAGCAGAAACATGCCGAATAGGAACAGACGCATCGTGTTGATGCCCGCGGGCGCGCCGACGACCAGCGTGATGAATTCGCTGGCGTTGGAACGTCCACGCTGCAACGCCTGATCACCTAAGAGAGCGAGGTAGATCGCGGCGATGGAGAGCAATGTGATAGTGTGCGTGAGGGTGAGCAGCACACTATGCCCGATTGTTGGTCGTGCGGCTTCGTCACTCGTCCGCCGGATACTGGCCCCGAGTGCTATCGCAGTCAATACCAGCATCAGCGGTGTGCAGCAGAGTAGGGGAAAGATCCAACCTGCGAGCGCATCTCGCCCTGCGGTGAAGAGCCAGTAGATCATGAATGCTCTGCCTTCCGCTGGTTACGCCGCCCCAGCCACCACCCGATGAGCGTTGGTACAAAAATGGCAAGATAGAAGCTGTCTCCAAGCCGCAATCCGAGTGTGCGTCCGAGGGCTGCACTTGCCAAAATGAGCGTGACCAACGCGAACAGTCCAAGCCAATGCTGTCGCTGCATTGCACCTCCTACAGGGAGAAAAAGTCGTCCAAGTCGATGTCTTCCCGCTGACAGTCAGGAGACGGTTCCTCGCGCAGTGGCCGCCAGTCAATACCGCGCTCGTCGAGCATATCGGCGAAGTGCTGCGCCGCGATTTCTCGAAATAGGCGGTCGTGGCCTTTGCTGGTGTTGTTGTACACGGGCAAGCGATCCACGGTTGTGGGCGCGGTTCCGGGCAGAATCACGTGGGTATGTAAGTGATCCTGCGCTGCCTCACCGTCCTTCGGCCTGGTTTGGGCGCTGTGCATGACGAAGCTGTACTCGGGAACGTCGAAGCCGCGCTCGGTGTAGTATTCTTCGACTACGCGCTCAGTCAGCTCGTACAGCAGGGGGCGACGCTCCCGCTCGGGAACCAGCGCCATGAGATCTGGCGCTGGCGAGATCACCCACGTCCACGCCAAGACGTGTGGACTGTGCAGCGCATCGCAGTGTTTGAGGATTTCGCCGTGCGATACACCTAAACCGCGATCCTGCCAGCGCTCGTAATCGTGAGACTGCGCAAGGTGATTGTTCCGCTTATCCCGGTACTGAAGATATTTGAGTGTCGCCTTCAATCCCTGTCGCCCTGTGCCTCGACCGCTGCGCTTAGGACCTTTGTAAGCGAAATCGACCACGATGATCGCTTTGCTCATGTGTCCTCTTGCTGCGCTCGCATAGCCTGAATGCGTTCCAGCAACCGCTCTCCGTCGCGTCCCGCACTGCGGATCGCTTCGTTCAGCACGGTCTCATCCGCGAGGATAGCCATGAGCAGAAACACGAGGATGTGCACTTGAAACGTGAGCCTATCTTCAAGTTGATCGAGCCGCGCTTGCAGCGACTTCTGAAAATGGCGGCGGCTGCCGACGATCTCCGTCTGCTCATCGAGAAACTGGCGGATCGCTTCGCGGATGAGATGCGCTTCAGTGATGTCGCGCCCGCGTTTGGCGGCGATCTGCGTCAGGAGCGCGTGCATCTCCTCGGACATCGACACGCTGCGTTTGATGTTCTTGTGCGCCATCCCCCATCCCATCGCCGATTGCCTCGCTTCATTGTGCCGAAATAGGCGATGGCAAAGAACGGAATCGTTCAGTGCTGGCTGGAATCTTCCGGTTGACTCCTTGGCCAAACACGAAACTCAATGCATTAGCGTGTGCAGTGCAAAATACACGATTAGAAGCGGGGAGCTTTCGGCTTTTCGGACGCAGCCCAACGGGGTGCGTCCGGTGAATGCGACGTGTCGCATTCACACACCCGCCGGAACCCCGTAGGGGTCGGCGGGGTGGCGCGCGTGAGCGCGGCACATCGCCCTCACCGGCGACAGAGGTGACCAGCTTTTAGCTGGCGCCCAACCCCGCCGATGATTCAGCTACGCTGAACACACCGTCGGCAGCCTCCAATGCTCCCGTCTACGACGGTTGCATTGCGGCGGGGTGGGTCGGCATCGCGCAGCGATGCGGCGCTGCTGCAAGGCAGCGCCAATGGTGCAAAACATCGCACGTACCCAAATGGATAACGCATAAAGTCGTTACAATCTGCTGTTGGTAATTATCTTGTAAAAACAGTGTTATTATCACAAATTTTCTAAATCGTGGTTGCGCTAAACCCAATGTGTAGTAGAATAACTGTATCTGGGAAGCGCCTTGATATTTCAACGATACACCATTACCTTTCCCAGATAGCAGAATTGTCCATTAGCTATATCGAAAAAGACCGGACTGAGGTGCTGTGATGCAAGACCGAGGAATCTTTTGGTGTGACGATTGTCAAACCGTATTTAAAGCAGAAGCGCTCGGGGATCGTAAATCGCAACCTTGCTTTCATTGTGGCAACGCAGCACGTTACCTAACTACAGATGTTCGTCCCGTTTTTGCACGCGAGCGACGAATTCTACAGTTTTATGGACACGGACCACTATTGACAGAGCAAGTGTGGCGGAGCAGCAAATCGCCAAATTACTATATCAATGGACGCTCTGTCGCCTTACCGCATTTTGATCAACTAAAAACTGACCTCCCTTCGATCGGGGATTTTATCGCCGATAGTGATCATTATGATGCTGTCGACGTACAACTAATCTCAGATTACCGAAATATTCTTCAAAACAATCGCGCATATCTCAACGGACTTGAGGATGAATCCTTTCGTTTTGTCCAAAAATGCGCCCAAAGATTTCAACGCCGAATGTTAATGGTCTCATTTAGTGGTGGTAAAGATTCAACAGTCGTTTCCGATGTTGTTCGACGCGCTTTAGGGCGTTCTGACATCTTGCACGTCTTTGGTGACACTACCCTTGAGGACGAAAACACTTACGCCTATGTCAAAGATTTCCGTGAGCAAAACCCGCTTGTTCCATTTTTTGAGGCACGTGCTGAGCATAATTTCCATGAGCTAGTGGATGAAATTGGCCCCCCGAGCCGAGTAATGCGTTGGTGCTGCACAATCTTTAAGGCAGGTCCCATCAACAACTTGCTTCTCACGTTAGGTGATCAGAAGGTGCTTACATTCTACGGCATTCGTCATGATGAGTCTGCCCAAAGAAGTCGTTATCATCGCCTAAATTGGAACAGCCCTGAACGGGTTGGCACGGTTGTAAAAGTTGATCAAGATGATGAGCTTAACGGCGTGACAGTTGGTGCAAAAATTGGTCAACAAATAACGGCATCACCGATTGTCGAATGGTCAGAATTTGATGTTTGGCTGTATATCTTGCTCAACGACGTGCATTTTAACAAATCGTATCGCCTAGGCTATACGCGAGTCGGCTGTTGGTTGTGTCCTCTCAATTCAGATTGGTCGGAACTGATTGGGAATATATTCTTTCCTGAAGATTCTAAGCGGTGGCGTACACAGCTCATTGATTTTGCTCGTCGTATCGGAAAGCCTGACCCCGAAGAATATATTGATGATCGTGCGTGGGTAAAGCGCTTTGGTGGTGCAGGATTGCCAAATAGCTTTTCCGGTATGAGCGTGAAGCCATGTGGCGACATGGATAACACTATTCAAGTAGAGGTTGAACGTCCCGTATCGGTGGAAATTGAGGAGTTTCTCAAGCCTCTCGGCAAGATCAACCGAGATCGTAGTCGCCCCGCGCTCGGTGAACTCTATTTGGAAGGACGTCCCAATCAAAAATGGAGCGCCATCATTGTGCAAGCTCCCGAGGGAAGTACAACCATTCGTTATACGGTCCTAAATCCGCAGGGTGACTTTAAGCACATTATCGCGTATCTGAAGTATCAATCTACAAAGTTTCAGACATGCATTCAATGTACCGCTTGCTCAGCTGTTTGCCCTCACAACGCAATTACAATAAAGCCAGATCAACGGATATACGAGATCGACCAAGATGTTTGTACTGGTTGTATGGAATGCGTAACTCACTTTGGCTCGACTGGTTGTTTAGTTGCGAAAAGCCTTAGCGTTTTCGGGAAATCAGCGGAAGCTAAAGAAGCCAACTTTATCCCTTTAACATCTCTATAGCGGTGACGATACCAAATGCCATTTGCAAAACATGAATCTTTCTATATCCGTGAAGGATGGCTTTTCAAGGGATTAAAAGCTGTCCAAGAGTTCCCATCAATTTTTGTTTCACCTGACGCTCCTGAGCGATTAGGAGTAGGCAAAAATATGGTCCGCGCCCTTCGCTTTTGGATGCAGGCGACCAACCTAACGGAGGAGGCGAGTGGACGAGTACGGGAACAACATCTGACAAGTTTTGGGAAAGTCGTTTTTGAATACGACCCCTACCTCGAACTAGAAGGGACTCTCTGGCTTATCCACCATCAACTAGTTTGCAGCCAAGACTTAGCTACAGCTTGGTATTGGTTTTTCAATCATTATGTTCCTACAAATTTCTCTCGACAGGAATTTATAGATCGCCTTGCACAATGGATTAACTCGCAGACAAAAGCCGAGAATATGGAAGGAATAGCGGAGGGTTCATTACGCAAAGACTTCGACTGCTTAATGCATACCTATTTGCCAGAAACACCAGAACAGGGAAAGTCACCCGAAGATCAAATTGAGTCTCCTTTAACAGCGCTAGGCATAATTTCCGATTTCAGAGCAATTGATGAAGATCAAGATAAGGTCGTCCGTCGGTATCGACTTCAATCCGGTACAAGCGCAAATGTTCCACCTCTGATATTTCTCTATGTACTCCTGAGCCGCCAAGAAAAAGAGCGTTTAGGAGCATCTCAAGTCAGCTTGAGTGTTGCATTGAGGGAGCCAATGAATGTGGGTAGGACTTTCAACATTGGAATGAGAGTGTTTGAAGAACTGGCAGCTCAACTTGAAGATTTAGATGCGACTCTGCGTATTCGATTATCTCGTACAGCAGGTTTAGATCAAATCACATTGCCAGAAAGAAAAGCCGCAGAAATTCTAGAAATGTACTATGAACCAGAAGCTACTTTG
>CALKIA010000450.1 GCA_937988705.1 uncultured Chloroflexota bacterium
GCTCTGCGTTTGCAGAATGATGCTTTCGCCCGCCTCGAGGTTCAGGTCGAAATCAACCTCATCCGCTGTGCTGGCAATCGTGCCTTCCAGCACTTCGGTAAAGCCCAGATCCCCGCTGGACGTGGTGCTGCCGCGACCGGGAAGCCGCGGCGGAGCGGCTGCGCCGAACACAATCGAGAGTTCAAAATCGCCGGTACCTGTGAAACTTCCGACGCTCACCGTGTACTCGCCAGTTGCATCTGCCGTATAGACGATCTGCGAATTGTAGTCGCCGCCGGCGAGATCAATATCGTCGTTGTAGCCGACCGATGCGCCTGAGGGATCAAACAGTTCCAGCGTCGTATCGAGCGCGTCGCTCTGCGCGGCGGTCGTGAGGGTCACGGTGTCGCCGGATTGCAGTTCCAGCGAGAAATCGACGGACGGATTGCGCCGATCAATCGTGCCTTCCAGAATGGTCGCATCGCCCACCGGTTGGCTCGATGGCGGGGGTGCGGCGACCCCGAATTCGACGATCACTTCAAAATCGCCCTGCCCCGTAAAACCGCTGACGCGCAGCGTATACTCGCCCGCCTCATCGGCGATATAGGCGATCTGTGAGTTGGTGTTGCCAGCCGAATAATCAATATCATCGTTATAAGCGACCGTATCGCCGGAGGGGTCTAGCAATTCCAGCGTACTGTCCAGATCCCCGCTAACGGCCGTCACTGTGAGCGTGACCGCATCGCCTGATTGTAAAGGGAGAGGGAAATCTACCGATGGAGTTTTACTATCAATTCTGCCGGTGAACGTCTGAGCGTCCTGGGCAGCTGCGGTAAAAACGCCGATCAACAACAACGATATAACCACCAGGACGGTTCGTCTCAACATAGGGAGTCCTTTTTGGATGCAAACATGCTCCTCCCATTCTAAACCGAATTTGTTAGTTGAGACGCAAGTTGTTCGTCAGAAATGGCCGAATGATCCTATGTTCGCGGCGGCTGCCCCAATCTTCGGGGCTTTACGTGGGGTGATTGCGCTCAACCGGCACTGCACCGCTTGCCAAGCCCTTTGACCTCGATGATAATGCAGCAACACGTTTAAACAATTCAACAGGCGCACACGATGGCATTCCCCGAATTTTACGATCCAGAAAAGGTCGGCCAGATTTATGTGCCAAATACCGCCGCCGCCGTCAATGCGGGACGTGCCGCCGGCTTGACCCCCGCCGCCAAAGCGCAGGTGCGCACGATTCTGGTGCTGGTCGATCTTCAGATCGACTTTGTACACGAGCAAGGCGCGCTCACCGTTCCGGGCGCGGTCGAGGACACGCGCCGCACCATCGAGTGGATCTTCACCAATGTGAGCCGCCTCACCACCATTGCGGCCTCGCTGGATAGTCACGTCCCGATCCAGATTTTCTTCCCGATGTGGTGGGTCGATGAAAATGACCAGCATCCCGCGCCGTTCACGATCATCCACAGCGCCGATGTGCAGGCGGGCACATGGCGGCCGCTCTTTCAACCGGAATGGTCGGTGCAGTACGTCGAGACGCTGGAAAGCAGCGCCAAAAAAGCCCTGATGATCTGGCCGTATCACTGTTTGACCGGCTCGATCGGTCATGCTCTGATGCCATCGCTCTATGAGGCGATTGCCTATCACTCAGCAGCACGCCAGTCCCAACCGCTCTTTCTGTCCAAGGGCAATATTCCGGAAACCGAACACTATTCGATCCTCGAACCGGAAGTCAAAGTCCCGAATCATCCGCACGGGTCACTTAATACCGATTTCCTCAACACGATTGCCAGCTATGACCGCATCTACATCGCGGGGCAGGCGAAAAGCCACTGTGTGCTGGAAACAGTCACGTCAATGATGCGCTACTTTGACGACCAGCCCAAGACGATCCGCAAACTGCGCATTTTGCAGGATGCCATGTCCTCAGTGGTGCATCCCACCATCAATTTTGAGCAGATTGCGACCAAAGCGTTTCGGGAATATGAGGCACGTGGCTTACAGATAGTGGATACAGCGACGCCCGTGCGCTAGGCGTTCACGGGAAAAAGCGGCGCGCCTTGGTTTCGAGCTGAGCGTCTTCGCGGAAGCGGAACAACTTCGCGGGTCGGCCGCCTGTTTCGCGGTAGCGGCTGACCGGCTCGACAATGTTCGCTTCGCGGATCTTCTTGCGAAAGTTCGCCTTGTCCAGCTTGTGGTCGTTGAGGATGACCATGTAGGCATCTTGCAGTTCGCGCAGCGTGAATTCTTCGGGGAGCAGTTCAAAGGCCACCGCCGAGTATTCGATCTTATACCGTAAGCGGGTGAGCGCGTAATTGAGGATCTCAGCGTGGTCGAAAGCCAGTGACGGCAGCGCATACACGCTGTGCCACGAAGTCGAGCCACTGGTATCTTTGATGCTGTGGGGGGGCAAACGATCTTTGGAGACAAGGGCGAAATACGTCACACTGACCACGCGCTGCCGCGAGTCGCGGTCGGCATCGCCAAACGTATACAGCTGTTGGAGATAGGCTTTGCTGATGTGCAGCGTCTCTTCGATCTGCCGCTGCGCCGCGCTGTCCAGTGATTCATCGAGGCGTAAAAAACAGCCGGGCAGCGACCAATAGCCCGCAAATGGTTCATGATCGCGCCGCGTCAGACAAATTTTCAGATCCCGGTCAACGAGCGTAAAAATCACCGTATCAACCGCGACTTGGAAACCCTTCTCCGTCGTCTCTGGCATGGTTTTACTTTCCGGCGCGGCGGTATCCTGAAGTGGAGGGACAGACAAGGCTGGCCCATTCCCTCCACGAAGTCTCCCTATCTCGCATTCCAGCCAGACAGGAATGAGGTTGTTTACTGCACCTGTTCGACGACCGCGCCCAACACGTCAATGGTAACGCTGCCGCGATTATACACCTGACCGTTGTAGTTAATGAACTGCGCGGGACCATCGTTGTAGCGCACCATGACGGCGGGCGTCCCGGTGATCTGGCTTGTGCGACCCAAGCTGATATCCGTCGTCACCTGCGTTGCTTCACTGCTGCATGTCAGCAAATCGCTGTAGCTCATGTTGAGGTCGGTGGCGAGGGTGCGACCGATATCCTGATTATAACGACCACCTTCTGCGTAACCATACAGGAGAGCGTAAGCTTCCCAGAAAGCACCGGGGCGCTGTTCTTCCGCGCATTCCTGCAGCTGCGCGGCAAAGCGCGTGAGTTCGCCACCGGCCGTCGGGAAGTTACGATATTCAAAGTTCGCCTTACCGGTCACCACGTACTTCTCGATGAATTCCACCATCGTACTGTGATAGGTCAGGCAGTGCGGGCAGCCGTAATCGGCAAATTCGATAAGCGTGATCGGCGCATCGGGGTTGCCGAGAATAAACCCGCCGTCGGCCGTCCGCGATTGCTCTAGTTCAGCATAGTTGACCGACCCCGTTACGGAGCCCGTCCCCGCCAACGCAATCACCACCACCGCCAGAACCACCGCAGCCACAGCGACCACGCCGATTACCAGTAAACCCTGCCGCTGTGAGCCGCTCGGCGCCGTGCTGTTAAGTGCTTTTTGTGTAGCCATTCACTAAGGTCTCCGTTACAATAGCTCTCTCAAGTCCCGTCATTTTAACGTATCTTAGCCATTGCTCAACAGTCATTAGTGAAACAAGTGTAAAATCTACCTGAAAGGTTGATAATGCGCGCTATCGACATCCTCGCGCACAAGCGTGATGGTCTCCCTCTGAGCAAAGCTGAAATCGACTGGTTCATCGCGGGTTATACGCGGGGCGACATCCCCGATTATCAGGTGTCGGCCCTGCTCATGGCGATCTATCTGCGCGGGATGAACCGGCAGGAGATTGTCGATTTAACGCTGGCGATGGTGGATTCCGGCGAGCGCCTCGACCTCTCCGACATCAGTGACTACTGGGTGGATAAGCACTCGTCCGGCGGCGTCGGCGATAAAACCTCGCTGATCGTGCTGCCGCTGGTGGCAGCATGCGGCGTTCCCGTCGCTAAAATGAGCGGGCGCGGACTCGGATTCTCCGGCGGCACGCTCGACAAGCTCGAATCAATTGCCGGGTATCAGGTAAACCTCTCCGGCGAACGTTTCCGCCAGTTAGCCCGCGACAACGGCATCGTGTTGGCTGGTCAATCTTTAGCGCTCGCGCCCGCTGATGGCAAGCTCTATGCGCTGCGCGACGTGACCGCGACCGTCTCGACTCTCCCCTTGATCGCCAGCAGTATCATGAGCAAAAAGATCGCGGCAGGCGCCAATGGCATCGTGCTCGATGTCAAACTGGGGCGCGGCGCGTTCATGAGCACGCTCGAAGACGCGCGCGGACTGGCGCAGACGATGGTCGCGATTGGCAAAGACGCCGGACGCGACGTGATCGCCGTGCTCTCCGACATGAATCAGCCCTTGGGCGAAATGGTCGGCAACGCGCTCGAAGTCCAAGAGGCGCTTGCGCTGCTCAATGGCGGCGGCGCGCACGACATCCACGAACACTGCATCCAGATCGCCGGGTATATGCTCAAGCTGGCGGGACGCGGTCACAAATGGACGGACGCCGAAGAGGTTGACCGCCTGCTGCGGCTCAAGCTGGCGAACGGCGAAGCGCTCGCGAAGTTCCGGTTGATGGTCGAAGCGCAGGGCGGCGACGTCTGCATGGTCGATTATCCGTCGCTGCTCCCCCAGGCGTCAATTGTGGAAACCTACACCGCAAAACAGGGCGCATATATTGCCCATATTTATGCGGATGAGATCGCATGGGCGGCCTTCGAATTGGGCGCGGGACGCGAGAAAAAAGGCGACGCGCTGGATCTGGCGGTGGGCTTACGTGTCCCGGTCAAGGTCGGCGAGCGGGTCGAAGCTGGGCAGACGCTGGTGACGATCTACTCCAACGACTCCGCGAAAATTGCCGCCTGTCGCGCCCATCTCGACGCGGCGTTTGGCTTCAGCCTCCACCCCGTCGACCCGCTGCCCCTGTTCTACGATGTGCTCGAATCCTGACCCCACCCCTTCCCCGAATTCAGGGAGGGGCGCAAACCTCCCGCACCCAGCCGCCCCTCTCCTCGCTTGCGTGGGAGAGGGGTTGGGGGTGAGGGGTACGTGCAACGGCGCGTCCGTTTTTGTTTCCTGTGGACGTGCCAAATCTCGACCCTACGATCCTATCTCGACCCAACCATCACTCTCAAATTGGTAACGGTTGACGGGCGCTTCATTCCAATAACCATCTTCGCCAAAAGTTGTATCAGTCCGTAGGGCGTATTCACCCGTGCGGATCATTTCACGAGCGACTGCGCGATCACTGGCATTCACCGCGGCGCTGAGGATAAACGCCCCTTTTCGCACGAGCGGTGCCAGCAGATTCGGTTCAGGCGCAAACTCATTCCCATCACTATAGAGAAAGCTGAAATCCGCATTCGGCAGCGTGCCGCTCGTCACCACCGTGATTCCTTCTATGGATGCGCGCAGACGCCGCGCCCCTTCCAGCATCCACACATCACCGCCCGCATAAGGTGTTTCGATCTCCGCGGTGACGGCATCCAGCGGCGTGTGAATGTCACGCGACGACAGGATAAAGACGTTTTCGGCGGCGCGGGTGTCCGTCCAGCGTCCGACAATGATGACGGGGATATCCCCAAATGCGGCTTGCACCTGTGGATCCGCCGCCTGATAGCCGAGGACGAGCGCCCCGATCACCTGCGGATCATAAGTTAGGGCGCGCGCGCGCAAGATCGCCGTTTCGACGCTGCCGCCATCATCGATGGGCATAAGCTCAAGCCAGTTCGGGGAATCGCCACCCTCATTATCGAACGCCATGCGCGCTGCGTACAGCGCGTTATAGCCGATCTCGCGATAGCGTCCCTCAAACGGCGCGAGCAGCGCTACCCGGTACATGGTCGGCGTGTGGGTCACCGCACACGCGGAGAGGAGCATGAGCGCCAAAACCATGAATACACTACTGGTGACACCTCTCCGTGTTTTCTCCCCTCCCTGAATTCGGGGAGGGGCTGGGGGTGGGGTCAATTTAGCAGCTTTTCGACAGATGTTCTTCATATGTCTCGCTGAAATTGTGATAGCCGCTCCCGCCGCAATCCGCCTGAAAATAGAAATAGTCGCTCGGCGTAGGGTTGAGTGCGCCATTAATCGCCGACAGGCCGGGGTTCGCGATCGGTCCCGGTGGCAGTTCGGTCGTGCGATAGGTGTTGTACGGCGAAATCACACCCTGATAGTCGGCCTGCGTGATGCGCGGCCACCAGTTGCCCGGTTCCGCCAGCGGATACTGAACCGTCGGGTCAGCATCCAGCTTCATGCCAATATTCAACCGATTGAGGTACACCCCGGCAATCTGCGGGTCTTCTTCCCGATGCACGGCTTCGCGCTGCACAATTGACGCCAGTGTGACCACCTCGAACAGCGTGCGGTTCTGCTGCGCCGCCTGCACAAACGCGCTCGATCCGACTTGGTGCAAAAATTCTTCGGTCAGCAGGTCGCGCAGGCCAAGCGCGGTGATGTCCGGCGGGAGTTGGTAGGTGTTGGGGAACAGGAAGCCTTCCAGCGACGCGCCGACGGGCAAGCCGACCTGTGTCACAAACGCCGGGTCAAACTGGACGCCCGCCCCCACGACGCGCAGGAAATCCGCACCAGAGAAGCCAAACAGTGGGTTGCGATCAATCGCCTCGGCGACCTCTTCGCTGCGCCACCCTTCGATGATGCTGAAGTTGATCACGCTGTTGCGCGAATCAGTCAGCGCCAGCGCGATTTCGGGGATGGTCTGTATCTGACGGATGAAATACGTCCCCGCTTCCAGTTCCGTATCCAGATCGTTGACGCGCAGATAGTCCACGAACAAATCGGCGTCGGTGATCAAATTGGCCGTGAGCAGATTACCCGCGATGACGCGGGGGCTGTCCCCGGAGGCGACCGTAAAGCGCACCGGGTCGGGATTACTTCCGGCGGCGCGGTTCAAATCGTCTTCGCGCCCTGCTAAGCGCAGGCTGATGAGCGCCGTCTGCACGCCATCGACGGGATTACCGCCCGTCGCCACGAAGATCACACCCACGCACAGCGCGCCGAGCAGCGCAACGGCGACGATCAGTATCAGTAACAGACGAACGATTCGACTCAAGAATCCAACTCCCTGACAGGTTGTCCGAGCGCCTATTGTAACGTCTGCATCGATGCGGGTACACTGGAAACGGTCTGTTTATCACCGATGATTGGGCTACGATCCGCATGATGTCTCCCGCCACCTTCTACCGCCGCCGCGATTCACTCGCCGTGATCGCCTTGATCGCGCTTTGGCTGTTGTTTTTCTGGCGGCTGTTCACCCCCGTGCGTGCCGATCAAGCTTCGCTCACGCTGGGCGACTTCTCCGGGCAGTTTGTGACCTTCGCCGGCTACCAGTACGACCGCTTCGCCGCAGGGGAGATTCCGCTGTGGAACCCCTATAACAATGGCGGGCTGCCGTTCATCGCGGATACCCAAGCGGCCGTCTTCTATCCGCCGCGTCTACTGACGATTACCCTGGCGCGCCTATCGGGCGGTTGGACGTATCACGCGCTTGAACTGGAAATGACTTTCCACGTCCTCGCCTTCACGCTGCTGATGTATCTCTTTGTGCGCCGTGTCACCAGCAGCGTGCTCGGCGGGTTCGTCACAGCGATCATTGCGGGCTATGGCGGCTTTTTGAGCGGCTATCCCCCGCTGCAATTGGCGCTGCTCGAAGCGGGCGTCTATCTACCGCTGGCGGCGCTTGGCGTCTACGAGGCGACACAGGGCGACCGCCTCGGCTTCAAGTGTCTGCTCGTCAGCGGGACGGCACTCGGCCTGTCATGGCTGGCCGGGCATCCGCAGACCAGTTTCTTCCTGACCTACCTGTTCGTCGCTTATCTCGGCTGGCGCGTCTATGAACGCCGTTGGCGCGTCACTACATGGATATTCGGCTGCGCGGTCTTCGGGCTGATCGCCTTCGGGCTGGCCGCTGTGCAGTTGATCCCCGGCTTCGAATATCTGCAATACACCACGCGCACGGCCTTCGGCTATGACGCGAAAAGCAACGGTTTCCCAATTCAGGACGTGATCCAGTTCATTTACCCGACTATCGTGAGCGTGTTTTCGCCGCTCTACGTCGGCGTGACCGGGCTGTTCCTCGCGTTGATTGCGCTGTGGCAGCGCGTGTCGGGCGCGTGGTTCTGGGGCATAGTCGCGGTGATCGGGCTGCTGTGGAGTTTCGGCGGCAACAGCGCAGTGTTCCCGGCGCTGTATAACGCCCTGCCCGGTCTGCGGTTTTTCCGCGGGCAGGAACGCGCTGCCTATCTGGTCGTGAACAGCCTCGCCATCCTCGCGGGCATGGGCGCGGCGCGGCTCAGCCAATGGGATACGACCACCGACTACCCCGCCGCGCTCCGATTGCGCGTGTGGCTGAACACGGCCATGCGGGCAACTCTGTTATTTACCGCGCTGGTCTTTGTGCTGTGGATTGCCCAACCCAACGCCTTCGGGCGCGTGATCAGCATCGTGACGCTGGTTACGCTCGTCATTGGCGCACTGGCGATCATCGTCCCCACGGGCACGGGTTATGCGCGTCCAGCATGGCTCTGGGGGATCGCCGCCTTGCTCGTACTCGAACTGTTCACGGTCAACATGGACGCCGAAGCGGTCTACGATCCTGTCCCGGCGGATACGCAGATCAGCATTGCTCCGCCCGCCCATGTCGCGCAGGTCCTCGCCGATACCGACGGCGTGTTTCGGGTCGATGGTTTCCGCGGCTTAGGCGACAACTACGGCAGCCTGTACGGCGTACAGGACATTCACGGCATCAGCCCGCTGTGGTTGGGCGGCGCCTATAACTTGATCGAAGGCGATTTACCCGATGCGCGGACATGGGAATTACTTGCCGTGCGCTATATATACACCGATTGGGCTGAACTCCCGGTCACATCAGACATTGTCGGCACAGGGACCGATCGCTACGGCGCCATCAACGTGCATGAACTGGCGAATCCGCGCCCATTCGCCCTGCTGATGTACACTGCGGCGCTCATGGGCGACGACGCGCAAGCCTACACCATCCTCGCCGATCCCGGCTTCGATCCGCGCCAGACACTGCTGCTCGCAGGTGATTCACCAGTTGAACTGACCAGCGGAGAATCCATCCCGGCGACGGTCACGCGCTTCGAGCCGGAACTGATCGAAATCAGCGCCAGTTCGCCGCAGCCCGCGCTGCTCTCGGTGGCGCTGCCGCAGTATCCCGGCTGGCAGGCGACCGTCAACGGCAGTCCTGCGCCGCTTCAGCGCGCCTATGGCGGCTTGATCGCCGTGCCCGTGCCCGCTGGCGACTCAACCGTCCAGCTCATTTTCGACCCACTCACCTATCGCATTGGGGCACTCATCAGCCTCGTAACATGGATCGGTTTGCTGGTCTTTGCTATCATGGCGTTTGTTGCTCGTCGGAGAGCAGTGTAGGGACAACGCCGGCGTTGTCCGATTGCCAATCGAAAAACAGCGGACGCCCCAGTGGGTTTGTCCCTACGAGAGACACAGAATTGAACCAAACCACAGCTAATCCCCTGCAAGACTGGATCGCGCGCCTTGATCGCCGCGCCTACGCACTGCTGATCGGCGCGACGTTAGGCGTACTCGGCGGGGTGACCGGCTTGCTGATCGCCGTATTCGACCCCCTCATCGCCTTCGGGCTGATTGTCGGCGTCCTGCTCGGCCTCTATGTGCTCACCAACGTGAATGCGGCGCTCTACGGTGTGATCGCGGTCATGGCGCTCGTCCCCTTCGCGACCTTTCCGGTGAAGATCGTCTTCACGCCCACCTTTATGGACGCGGTGATGGGGGCGTTTTTCGTCGTCTATGCCTTCCAGTGGATGACGGGTAAGCGTCAGTTTTTCCGTCTGACGCCGGTCCACGGTGTCATCCTGCTCTATCTGCTCTGGCTGATCATTAGCTTTGTCTTGGGGCTGCGCTATGCCATGCCCACCCCCGCCACCGCCCGCCAGTTCGCGGAAACGCTGCTCAGCATCAGCATGGTCTTTGTGCTGGTTGACCTGCTGCGCGAACCTGCCGCGCTGCGCCGCCTCGTGTTAGCCGTGATGATCGCCGTCGGCGCGCAGGCTGTGGTTGCGCTCGTCATCTACGGCCTGAACGATGCTACCGCCGAACGTACGCTGGTGCGACTGGCACGCTTCGGCTACCCCAATGGTGGCGTGATTCGTTATATCGAAGATGATCCAGCCCAGGCCGAACGCGCCATCGGCACATGGGTTGACCCCAACGCGCTCGGCGGTTTCCTCGCCGTGGCCGCCGCCATGATCGCGCCGCAGGTCTTTGCGCGTCGTCCCGTGCTGCGTTCCCGCTGGATCGCGTGGAGTGTGCTCGGCATTGTCGGGTTGGCGCTGCTGCTCACCTTCTCGCGGGCGTCGATGCTGGCGTTCGCCATCGGGCTGCTGTTCATCGGTCAGGTGAAAGGCTATCGCCGCTTCATCACGTTGATCGCCCTCGGCGCGGCCTTGATTCTCATCCTGCCGCAAACTCAGGCTTATGTCGCGCGTTTTGTGGACGCTTTCACCGCGGGCGACCTCGCGACACAGATGCGCATCGGGGAATACACCGACTCATTTCGCTTGATCCGCCGCTATCCGTTCACGGGCGTCGGCTTTACCGGAACGCCGGACAACGATATCTACACCGACGTCGCCAGCATGTATCTCATCATGGCGAATCAAATCGGTCTGGTGGGCGTAGGGCTGTTCGCGCTGACGATTGGCAGCGTGTTCGCCTACGGTCGACGAGCGTGGCAGTTTGCGCGGGACAACCCCGAACTGCGCTCGATTCATCTCGGCTATCACGCTGCCCTTTTGACCGCGCTCATCAATGCGACGGCAGATTTGTACTTCTTCCGGCTCGACTTCCACGCCTCGATCACCCTGTTCTGGTTGGTGATCGCGCTGGCGCTGGCGGCCTCTCGCCTCGCCATTGAAGAAGGTACGCA
>CALKIA010000451.1 GCA_937988705.1 uncultured Chloroflexota bacterium
CCGAAGCGCGCGCGCACCAGTTCGACCGCGTCGGGCGCATTGATCGCGCCCACGACGACGATGATCATGCCCTGCGCACCGTAGCTCGCCTTATGGAATGTGGCGAGATCGGCGGCGCGGAGCTGGGCGACGCTCTCCTCTGAGCCGCGCACGGAGGCGTGATAGGGATGCCCTTCAGGATAGAGCGCTTCGTAGAAGGCGCGGTTCGCCCGGTAGCGCGTATCCTGCGAACGGATGCGCAAACCCGTGAGGACTTCGCCGCGCAGCCGATCGACGAGCGCTTCGGGGAAGGTCGGGTTGCGCAGCACATCTGCCAGCACATCGAGCAGGATGGGTAGATCTTCGGCCAGTGACTTGCCGGACATATTCGTGCGATACCAGCCGCTCGACACGCCGATATCGGCGCCCACGTCTTCCAGCGCCTCGTGGATGGCCGTGAAATCGCGCGTGGTTGTGCCGCGCATGAGCGCAGAGGCGGTCAGCGCGGCGAGGCCGTTCTGATCAAGGGGTTCGTAGGCGCTGCCGATTTGCAGCGATCCCTGGAGGACGACCGACTGCGCCGCGAAATTCTCGTAGACGAGGATGGTGATCCCGTTGTCGAGTACGACCCGGGTGATATTTTGTGAACTGGGCAGCGTCATTCCGATTCCTCCTCGTCGTAATCCTCGTCGTCGCCACCTTCGAGCGGGACGAATGTGCCGACGACGCGATTCTGTGGGCGCAGATACTTCTGCGCGACCTCCTGCACGTCGGCCAGTGTCACCGCTTCGAGGCGGGCGAGGTAATTTTCAAACCAATCGTAGCTGTCAAAACTTTCGGCAAACGCCAGCCAGAACGCCTGTGTCGTGATGCGTTCCGTGCTGTAGGCGAACAAGGCGCGCGCCTGTTTCTTCGCCCGTGCCAGCTCGCGTTCGGTGACATCGCCCGCGTGCAGCCGGTCAATCTCGTGATAGAGTGCCGCTTCGGCTTCTTCCGGTTCGCGCCCTTCGCGCAGGGTGATGTTGATCGAATACAGGAACGGATCGACCGTGGGTGTCAGGCCGCCATCCACCCCCGCCGCGATTTCGGTTTCCACCAGCGCCTTATACAGACGACTCGTCTTGTTGTCGATACCGCCGCCGCCCATACTGTCCGCGCCGCTCAGGATACTGTTGAGAATTTCCAGCTTGAACCAGTCGGGGTCATTGGCCGCCGGGACGTGATAGCTCACGTCGAGGAACACGCCGCGACCGGGGCGTTCGACGCGCACCCGGCGCTCACCATTCTGATCCGGTTCGGGACGAGCGAACAGCTGGGGCGCAGCACCCGCCGGAAGCGCGCCGTAGATCGCCTTGATCTTGGCAAGCATCTCGGCGCTGTCGAAGTCGCCGACGGCGACCGCGATGGCGTTGTTCGGCATATAATGCCGCTGGTAATGCCCATAGAGATCGTCGCGGCTCATCGTTTCGAGATCGGCCATGTCGCCAATGATCTCGTGATGATAGCCATGCACGCGGAAGGCGGCGGCCTGGACTTCCTCGCCGAGCCAGAACATCGGCGAGTTTTCCGACCCCTGCCGCTCGGAGATGATGACCGTACGCTCAGAATCAACCTCTTTCGGGTCGAACTTGGCGTTAGTCATGCGATCCGCTTCGATTTTCAGCGCGAGATCGATGTATTCAGCGGGCAGCGTTTCGTAGTACGCGGTGTAATCGAGGAAGGTCTGCGCATTCCAACTGCCGCCCAGACGATCGATCGCTTTGTCCAGATAACCCGGCGGGAACTGATCCGTCCCCTTAAAGAGCATGTGTTCGACCCAATGCGACACGCCCGTTGTGCCTGTCCGTTCGTTGCGGCTGCCCACACGGTACAACACCCACCAGCTGATGATGGGCGCGGTGTGGACTTCTTTCAATATGACTACCAGCCCATTATCGAGGACATGCCTCGTGACGCTGCTCACGCTGTCGCTCCTTTAAAAATTTCTCCAATGCCAAAGCTATTTTAGACGCATTATATTAGGAATCCATTGGCACTTGAATTGGTTCGGGGAGTCGGGGAAGATACAAAGATGATCATCGCGCTTCGTTGGGGCATTTTCCTCGTCGGCGCAAGGGCGTATGAGCGAGGCTGGTCTCGTCCGTGAGCGGAAGGGTAAGAACCGCCCCTACAGATCAGCGATCTTTAGCGGTATATCGATTGTGGACATGAGGTTTGCGGAATGAAAATCGGCGTACTGGCGCTGCAAGGCGCGTTCATCGAACATGAGAAGATGCTCAAAGGTTTGGGCGCGGACACGGTGCAGGTGCGCCTGCCGGGACAGCTGGACGACCTCGACGGGCTGATCATCCCCGGTGGCGAAAGCACGACCATCGGCAAGATCGCGGTGCAATACGGCTTGATCGAGCCGCTGCGCCAATTCGCGGCGACCCGCCCGACGTGGGGAACGTGCGCGGGCATGATCTTTCTGGCGAAGGATATCGGCAGCGACCGTCAGCCACTGCTGGGCGTCATGGATATCCACGTGAATCGCAATGCTTTTGGGCGGCAGATTGACAGCTTCGAGATGGAACTGCCGATCACCGGGCTGGCGACGCCGTTTCACGCGGTGTTCATCCGGGCGCCGCTGGTGACCGCGGTCGAGCCGGGGGTGGCGGTGCTGGCGACGCTGGGCGACGGGAGAATTGTCGCGGTCGAGCAGGGGCATTTGCTGGCGACGGCCTTCCACCCCGAACTGACGGGTGATTCTCGCTTGCACGGCTATTTCCTAAGCAAGATTAACACGCCTTAATTTTGCGTGAATTTTGCCGTTTGCAATTTCAGACTTCATGCTACAATACGCGCGCTTTGAGCTACAATGAGGCTTAAATTGCCTACCAAGTGGGGTGAAGAACAATGACCTACCAACCATTCCTGAACGGCGTGGATTTCACGGACGATGAGGAAGAATTCGAAGAAGAAGTCGAACTGGAAGAAGAAGACGAAGAATTCGAAGACGACCTGCTCGATGATTTCGAAGATGACGACTTCGAAGATGACGACTTCGAAGATGACGACTTCGATGACTACGACGATGACGATGACTTCGATGACGATGACGATGACTATGACGATTATGACGATGAGGACGACGATTATTAATCGTCTTCTATGTTACGCCTGATCATCTTCGCCCTGATTTTCCTATGGTCGGCGACGGTATCTGCCCAAGATACCGTCGGGCCGATTGGTTCGGTGGAAGCGGGAGATTTTCGCGCGCTGGCCGTCACAGCCGATGGAAATCGCCTGTTGATTGCGGACGCCGAAAATGATCAGCTGCGCGTGTATGACTTCAACGAACCCTCAACGCCTACGCTGATTAACAGTGTTGATCTGGAAGGTGAGCCCGTGGCGATCGCCGCGGCGGCTGACTTCGCCCTCGTTGCGGTACGTACGCCGGAAGCCGACGATGCGGTGCGCGTGATCGCGCCATCACGGTATGCGCGGCCACAAGGCTGGCGCGAAACGAACTCCTTCCCGGTGCAAGACGGCGTGACACGGCTGGTGATCGCGCCGGATAATGATTGGGCGCTGGCAACTAGCCCCGGCAGTTATACACTGATGGAGCTGCTCTCCGCGGGCGAGATCAACTGGCTGCCGCGGGAGTCGGAGGTTGTGGATGCGGCGGTGGGCGATAATATCGCCTATGTGCTGAGTCGTTCCATGCTGGTCACCGAAACTTTGGGCGCGAATGTCGCGATGGAGCGATCGGGCGAACTGGAACTGGATGGTACCGCCCGGCGCATTAACCTGAACGTGCGGCTGACGGTCGGCGTGATCGTATTGAATGACAGCGATCTCCTGCTGTTTGATCCGGCGACGCTGGAGCCGATTAGCACGTTGACGGTGGGTGGCGCAGCGATCAGTGATGTGCAGTTCGTCAGCAGTGAGCAAGGCGAATGGCTGGCGCTGACCCGCACGGGCAGCGGCGACATTACCTTGCTGGATGTGAGCGACCCGGCGAATATCAGCGAACGGGAACCACTGGTGACGGGCTTTGAGACACCTGTCCAAGCCATGACCACCTACAATGAATTGATCATTGCGACGGACGGTCAAACTGTACGTATCTTCCAGACCTAGTCACTGAATCTTCACCAAACCTTCACGTTTGAGGGGTTTACAAGCCCCTGAATTAGGCTTATAGTGGCTGTGTCTGGCGAGAATACTCGTCTGATTTTGTGTATTCGTGTTCAAGCGAAGGAATCAATGGACGCTGGTAGTAATACCACCGAACAGGTGCCGCCTCAAACTGGCGGCGATAACGTTCCGATGCGCTAAACTCCCCCTTTAAAAACCCCGGGGCAGTAGCGCAAAAGCAGCGTTATTGCCGACCCTGAACTCTCAGGGAAACGGGTGTGGCAGCCCCTGTTCACAACTAACTGTATAACTTTCGGCTGATGTGGTGATCGTTTACCTGGTGTGTGTTTTAGGTATGCGCTGCCCTGTGAGCCCAAGTTCTGTCACAAGGGGGTTCCCATGTACAACGACCTGCTGTTGAATCGGATTGTCGCTCAAAACGAAAATGACGAACAGATTCAGGACTTGATCAATGAGATCGAGGAACTGGACAACCTGCTCAGCCCCGAAGCGCAAGAACTGATTCGTGGCCTGCGTCCGCACATCGTCACCGATGATGTGTACGAGGATATCGACGAAGCCGCTTCGTTCGGCGACCGCATGGCGGATAAAATCGCGTCATTAGCCGGCAGCTGGCGCTTTATCATCATTTTTGTGGCGGTTATGGCGGTGTGGATCGCCGTGAACGGCTCAATGGGCACGGAGGCGTTTGACCCGTTCCCGTTTATTCTGCTCAACCTCACGCTCAGCACGGTGGCAGCATTGCAAGCGCCCGTCATTTTGATGGCGGCCAATCGTCAGTCAGCGAAGGATCGAGCGGTTGCGCAGAATGATTATCAGGTGAATCTCAAGAACGAAGTTGAAATCGCCGACCTGCACCGCAAGATGGATAACCTCGCGGATGCGCTCACCGTGCAGACCAAGATGGTCAACGTGCTGGTGGAAGCGCGGCGCAAGGAACTGAACGCCACCGTCCGTTTGATCGAAACGGCGCGGGCTGAACATTCGCAGGCCATCGGCCGGTAAAACGGTCTAAACCACAGAGACCATAGGGGAGAAAGCCAAAGTTCCTCTGTGGCCTCTGTGGTTTTTGATTCCAGTTTCATACCCGGACCCGATTCGGATCGATCACATACTCCCACCAGTTCCACGACAGGCCGCCGCTTTCGCCTTCGACATGGGGAAAGTGGCGGAACCACCAGCGGTGATGCTCGCGGATGTCGCCGTTGCCCCATTCGGCGCACGTCATGACGCGCGGATCACCCGTCAGGTTAGGGAAGGCGTACCAGTGATCGGCGCGCGAGGGCACAGGCCGCGGATTGCCCCAATCATAATCTTTGAGGCTGTTGGGCGCGAAATGCACGTTGCCACATTCCGCCGCGCCGGGGTTCGTCTTGTCGTAGCGCGTGAACTGCTCCCAGAGGTTCGGGTTGGTGCGTTCAAACACCTGCGCCAGAATTGATTCGGCGCGGTGGCCTAAGTCTTCAAGCATTTCCCCGACGCCGCGCTCATAGTTAAAGCCCATGATTACAAAGCGGCGCTTGGCGATCTCCGTACCTCTGAGCGGCGGCGCGTTGCACCAGAACGCGCCCGGCCCGCACATGATCGACTCGTAGTAGCCGCAGTA
>CALKIA010000452.1 GCA_937988705.1 uncultured Chloroflexota bacterium
TGGCGGGTGCCGCCATCGAAGGCAAGGAAGATAAGCTGTACGGGTTGAAGGAGAATGTCATCATCGGCAAGCTGATCCCGGCAGGTACGGGCTTCCATACCTATCAGGATCGCGAACTGGTCGCCCCGGTGATCAGTCTCGAAGCGCAAGGTACGCTTGACCATGACGCCGAGTTCATCGACACCGACGATATGGACGAGGAAGACCGCGGCCGTGGGCGGGATCGCGACCGCGACCGCGACAACGACGACCGCTAAGTGAAACAAAACGGGGACGCCGCAAGCGTCCCCTGATCCAAGATTTTGCAGGGGCGACCATATTGGTCGCCCTTTTGCATCACGTTTGTTTCGTCTTAAGTAGGTTCTCGAAACAAATCCACGAATGGATGTAGGGGCGCACCTGTGTGTGCGCCCGAAACCGGGTAGATACAGAGGTCTCCCCCTACATTGGGACTTTCGAGAGTCTACTTTAGGCCTGCGGCGGCTGATGCAGACCGACCTTGTTGCCTTCGGTGTCCACGATTTGCGCGATGAAACCCTGCGGCGCAATGTCCATCTTCGGCATGACCACCTTGCCACCTGCCGCCGCGACCCGACTGAGAATGCCGTCGAGATCGAAGCCAGCATTCAAATAAACAACGGCGCCGTTGATACTGGGCTGATATTCCGGCACGAGCACCACCGCCCCGGCGACAGCCTGTTCATCCGCAGCAAAGAAACCATGCGGGATATGGTTGAACTCACCCCGTCGGAGCGGATGCCCGAGAATGGCATCGTAGAAGGTGACTGCGCGGTCCAAGTTGACTGCCGGGATTTCGAACCAATTGATGGCATTGTTCATGCTGTTCTTCTCTCCTGTTGGTGTATCGTTCGACCTTTACAGCATAGCAAGGCCGTGTGACACCATTATGGCAACAGCGAATCAGCCGTTTTTGTAGGATTGCAGAATCGCTTGGGCGGTCTGTTGAATGTGAGCACGCAGGCTCGCCGGTTCTAGCACCTGTACGTTTGCCCCCCAGCCCAACAACCACTGAAACAGGTCATCTTCACGGCGCGTTTGGAAGGTCATGAGCACACCATCCGGTTGTGCATCTTCGCTGACCAGATAAAACGGCTGTTCTTCGCGCGCCCAGTGGGCGATGTCCGGACGAAACCGGGCTCGCACGGTCACCGGGAGGTCGAAATTATTCTGAACCAATTCAAACTGCGTTGGACGCTCAAAGGTTTGGCTGAGAATAGTCAACTGACGGATGCGATCGAGGCGAAAGTTGCGGATACCAGAGCGGAGATGGCAGAAGGCGACCATGTACCAGGCGCGCCCATAATAGACCAAGCCATAAGGGTCAGCTTCGCGGATATTGCGCTCGCCGGGTTCGCCCGCGCCGCCTTTAGAATGATAGTGGATGCGCACTGTCTTGCGCTGCATAATGGCGCGTCGCAGCTGCTGAAGCAGCGTGTTGCGTTCGGGTTCAGCCCCCGCCGTAACGGCCACGAAGCGCATCGATTGCTGCAAGTCGCGCACCTGCTCACGCAGTCGTTCGCTTAGCACTGCGCCGATTTTGCTTTCAGCGCTGCGCGCGGCGGCACGATATTCCGCGTCAAAATTCTGCGCCATAAAGTCCGCACCGAGCAGCAAAATTATCGCTTCAGCGGCGGAAAAACGCAGCGGAGGCAGGAAATATCCCTCAGCTATCGAGTAACCCTGTCCCGGCATGGCGATAATCGGCACGCCCGTCTCGGAAAGCGCCTGAATATCTCGATAAATCGACCGCTTGCTGACTTCGAACGTCGCCGCCAAATCCTCAGCGCGCAGACAGCCTTTCGCCTGCAATTCGAGGACAATCGCCAGCAAACGGTCAACGCGATTCATGGTTAGCTGCAGTCGTAGGTCGGCAGATTCACTTCCGGGCGCACGGCATCGTAGAGCATCCAGTAGAGCGGGCGCTCGGTCGAATCAGTGCTCTGCGGATTGACCTGACACGCCGTCCCCGGCACGACGATACTGTAGGCGGCGCGTTCGTCACCGTTCTCGATCATGCCCAGAAGCGTGGCAAAGTTGAGATTCCACAGGAACATCACACCGATGTCGCCGCGGCTCTGCGCGATCTCGAATGCGCGAATGGTATACGTCGCCTGCGCCCACCGATCATTGAAGTCCATCCAGCCTTCAGTGGCCGGGCGGGCGCTCGGGAAACCGTCCCACGTCGCCCAACCAAACTCTGTTCCCCACATCGGGGTATTCGCGTGGCCATTGTCGGTCATAATCTGGCGGTAGTCACGCAGATTATCCGCAAAGAAGAAGTGCGGGTCTTCGTCCCACCCCCGCGTGCCGCAGCAGGTCGCATCGGGCGCATTGCCCCAACTATACGGATGGACACCCACATAGATATCCTGATAACTGCCTAAACCAGCAGCGTACATCTGCCGCAGATAGTCGCGGTCATCAACCGAACCGTCGGTGCTGCCCGTCGGGGCAAGGCCAGCGGTGACGATGCCGATCGACGGCGAGTAAGCGCGAACCGCTTGATAGGCGGGCGCAAACAGCTGCATATACCCCGCCCCGCTGAACGGAACGTTGCCGCGCCATTCGCGGATCAGATTCGGCTCGTTCCAGATTTCAATGGCGTCGATTGAGCCACCCACCTGCCGCAGCAGGAGCGACAAGAAATTGGCGAAGGCCTGCGGATCATCCGGCGGGCCATCTTCCTGTACGATCGACCGCGCCCAGTTCGGCGCTTTGACCACGCTCAACAAGATGTTGAACTGGCGGCGATCAGCATCTTCGATATACAGTTGAACACGTTGGAAGAAGGGACTAAGTTCGTCCGGGCCGTTGGGTTGGAGATCTTCCCAGGGGATTTGCAGCTTGATCCATTTGACGCCCAGATGTTCTCCTAGACGGTACATGACATTGTCCCAGTCCGCTTGCTCGAGATTGCTGTCAATCTGAATCCCCATGCGGCTCGGGTCGAGATTCGGCAGCGTGGCGGTTGTCGGTGGGGTGGCGGCGGCCGTGTCTGGCGCGGTGGTCACCGCAGGATTGGGCGATTCGGTGCTGATCGGCGTTAGGGTCGGCGGCACGTAGCCGGGACCAATGACGGGGCCTCTGAGCGTTATAGCGGGGCGCGGTGTGGGTGTGTCGCCCTGCGAAAAAGTCGGATAGGCCAGTGCGCCCAAAAGAGTCAGGGCGAACAACATGATCAAGGAGGTTATCAGTCGTTTCATCATGCGGACGATCCTAACATATCCTCTTCTGGCAGGCCATAGCCGCTTTTTTCGCTTGAGTTGTGGTATAATGAGAACACATGTTCATTTGACAAGCATGCAGTTGTTCCCTAGAATGATGCGCCTTACGCCGCAAGTAGCACAGGAAAACGTATGACATTAGGTCTCGTGCGCCAGGTTAACATCGGTCAGGAAATGCGTAGCGCCTACCTTGATTACGCGATGAGCGTAATCGTGTCACGCGCGCTGCCTGATGCTCGTGACGGGTTAAAGCCCGTACATCGCCGCATCCTGTACGCCATGCACGACATGGGAATGCGAGCGGATACCCCCTTCAAGAAGTGCGCCCGTATCGTCGGTGAAGTGCTCGGCAAGTATCACCCACATGGTGATGTCGCCGTCTATGAAACGCTCGTGCGGCTCGCGCAGGATTTTTCGATGCGTTACCCCCTGATCGATGGTCAGGGCAACTTTGGCAGCATCGACGGTGACGGCGCCGCTGCCATGCGTTACACCGAAGCCCGCATGACGCAAATGGGTGAAGAACTGCTGGTCGACATCGACAAGAACACCGTCAATTTTGTCGATAATTTCGACGGAACACTACAAGAACCAAGTGTACTGCCCGCCAGCATACCGAACTTGCTGGTCAATGGGTCATCCGGGATCGCAGTTGGTATGTCGACCAACATTCCGCCGCATAATCTCGGGGAAGTCTGCGATGCGCTGGACTTCATGCTCGCGCAGTGGGATAAGCTGGAGGATATTACCGTCGAAGACCTGATGCGCTTCGTCAAAGGGCCAGATTTTCCGACGGGTGGGCTGGTCTATCGTCATATTGACGATACCGAAGAGGGTGACGACTCGCTCATTGGCGCTTACGCCACTGGACGCGGCAAGATCACCATGCGCGCCAAAATCCACATCGAGGATATGGGGCGGGGCAAGTCGCGCATCATTGTCAGCGAACTACCCTATCAAACGAATAAAGCGGCGCTGGTCGAACGCATTGCGTATCTGGTACGCGAAGGCAAGCTGGAAGGGATCGCCGACCTGCGCGACGAATCCGATCGACAGGGTTTGCGCCTGGCCATTGAACTTCAGCGCGGCGTAGAACCCGCTCCGATCATCAGCCTCCTCTTCAAACTAACCCCGTTGCAAGAGACATTCAGCATCATCATGCTGGCACTTGTCAACGGTGAGCCGCGTTTCTTGACCCTCAAGCAGGCGCTCAAGGTCTACCTCGATCACCGTCAGGAAGTGGTTCGCCGCCGCAGCGACTATGATCTCACTCGCGCCAAAGAACGGGCCCACATTCTCGAAGGGCTGCTCAAGGCCCTTGACGCCCTCGATGAGGTGATCGCCACAATTCGCAAATCCCGCAACGCGGATACCGCGCGCAACAATCTGATGAGTCTCCTGCGCATCACAGAAATTCAGGCGCAGGCCATCCTTGACATGCAGCTCCGCCGCCTCGCCGCGCTGGAACGCAAGAAGATCGAGGATGAACACGAGGAAAAGGTCAAGCTGATTAAGCATCTTGAAGGCATCCTCGGCAGCCCGCAAAAGATGCGCGATGTGATCGGCGAAGAATTGCGCATGATCAAAAGTGCCTACAACGACCCGCGCCGGACGATCATCGTGGACAGCGCCGCGACGCGACAGATCACGACTGAATCGCTGCTCATGCCGCAGGAAGAGACCTGGGTCACGCTGACCACCGCCGACAAGATCGGGCGCAGCTTCGAAAACACCCCGCCGAAGCTAACAGGTGAAGTTGAAGATCCGGCGCGTTACATCTTGCAGACTAATTCGACGCAAATCATCTACCTGTTCTCAACGCGTGGTCAGTGTGCCACTATTCCCGTCCATCAACTGCCACAGGTGAATGATCCGGCTGAGGGTGTACTCTACAAAGACCTGTGCGGCTTCAAGAATGGCGAGAAAATCGCCGCTGTGGTCACTCTACCCCCTGATGCCGATGAGGGCTTCCTGTTGATGGCCACGGAGGCGGGCGAAGTCAAACGACTGAAACTGGCCGATTTGCCCGGTATGACGGCGAATGTTTTCAAGGCGATGGATCTTGAAGCGGACGACAATCTGTTCGGCGTGCTGGCAACGACAGGTGAATCCGAGGTGGTGTTGACGACCTATCAGGCGCAGGCGATTCGCTTCAAAGAAAGCGATGTGCGCCCGACCGGCTTAGGTGCTGGCGGGATGCGCGGCATCAAACTCGGGGAACAGCGTGATCGGGTCGTGGGTGTGGGACTTGCGCAGGAGAATATGCACCTGTGGACGATCACCGACGATGGGGTGGCGAAAAGCTCGCCGCTCACCGAGTATCCCACGCAGGGCCGCGCAGGCAGCGGCGTCGTCACCATGAAACTGCCAAAAGAGAGCGGTGGGCTCACCGCCGCGGTCATCGCGCACATGGAAGATCACATCACTGTGTTGACGAGCAAGAATCGACCGAAGACTATGCGCGTCAGTCTGGCGCCGAGCGGCAGGCGCGACAAACGCGGCGATATCGTGATTTCGTTGGACGCCAAAGAACAGGTGATCGCGGCCTTGATGCCGCAGCACAAAGAAGACGCTGTCCGTCAGGCCGCCCCCGTACCATCTACCTAGGTTGGGGTAGAGATCCTTTCACGGCGTGGAATACTTCACGCACGCAGCGACGCAGCGAATGCGCGCAGGCTGGGCGTCAATTCCCCGGCTTGCGCGCGCGCGAGTTCGGCCTGCAAGTTCTCCACACACGTGCGCGCCTCGGCCTGCATATCCATCCCAGCATAAAGCCGAACCGCGCTCTCGATGATATCTTGCCGTGTCCGCTGAATCGCGACAGCCCGCAGGTAGAGCTGCAAGGCCCGCCGCTGATCGCCGCTATCCTGTACGACCCGCCCTAACGCCGCCAGTGCCTCGCAAAACGTCTCGCGCATGTTGTAACGGCGTGGTTTGATCCATTCCAGGTTCAGGGGGCTGAGAAAGTCGCCGTGATAGAGCGCGAGCGCGTGCACCAGCATGTCTTCCGCTTCTTCGGGCGGCGCCACCAGTGCATCCTGAACTAACAGGTTGAATAACGAAACATCGTAGCTTAACTGGAGCTGCGGCGCGATGTGATAGTAACCGGAAAGGTACATGGTCAGGTCGGTCTGGAGGACTTCGTTGATCTTGCGTTTGGTCACATGAAAGACATTCGTCGCTTCGCGAACCGGCAGATTCGGCCAGAAAGTCTCAAAGATTTCCTGACGCGTCACCATGCCCCGATCAATCAGGTAGAAGAACAGCGCGCGCGGCAGGACGCCATCCCAATTCCGCACCAACCGACCATCGACGAAGACCCGCCCTGCTCCCAGCGCGTACACTTCCAGCAGTTTGGTCGGGTTATCCAAGCGCTGCGAGTAATCCCACAGCATCGACCGGTCATCGACCGGGATCAGCGTCGTCAGTGGACGCAGCACCTCATCCCGGAGCACCGGCAGTGGTAAATGACGCGTGAGTACATAGATGCGGGGCGCGGGGTGGTTGTCCAACAACCTGCGCAGGAAGATCACAAGCGCCTCAGCATCCGCCCGATCACACTCATCGAGCACAATGGCTGTCCCGGCCGCCTGGTCTGCATGAGCTGCATCGAACTGAGTCATCAGTTCGTCGCTCAGCAAAGACGTACCATGAAACCGGATATAGCTGAAACCCTCCCCGAACCACCGGATCAGCGCATGCTGTGAGACAAAGTTCGGGTGGACTAAGATGAGTCTGACATCTGAACGAAGTTCACTCAGCTGCCGGACGGCAAGTGTTTGAGGCGATGTGAGCATCCTTGCCCCCATAAAAGTGAATGGTAGCTCGCTATAATGGAATCAAGCCCTCTATTTGCTCCGGCTTGAACATATTCTATTCTACTACACACATTCGAGGAATAGCTCACAAACCAGCTCAATTGAGTCGGTTTTGCTAAGATCAGCTACATATTGCTGCGCCGCCGAGCGTCAGTCACACTCGCGATGTTCTCCAAACGCGTGAGAATGCGTGTGAGCTGCTGCAAACTGCTCAATTCAATGGTCAGGTGGAATGTAGCGATATTATGGCGCGTATTGACGATCACGGTCGACATATTCACGCGTTCATCTGCAAACATAGTGCTGATATCGCGCATCAACCCTTCGCGATCGTACGCGATAATCTCAACCGGTACGCTGTAGCGCTGCTCCGCACTTTGCCGCCCCCACGTCACTTCAATCAGCCGTTCAGCTTCATGGGCGACGTTCACACAGTCGTCGCGATGCACGGTGACACCACGGCCGCGCGTGACAAACCCAACAATGCGATCACCGGGCATAGGATTACAGCAGCGCCCCATGTTCACCAGCAGACCGCCCGTGCCCATGATATTGACGCCGTTCGACACATCCAGCGACAGTGCGGGTGCTTTGGCCTTGAGCTGCGTGCGTTCGAGTTCTTCCTGTTCGCGCCGTTCGACTTCCAGAATCTTGTTGGCAATCTGCCCGCCGTTGATGTCGCCCGCGCCTACATTCGCCAGAAAATCATCCAGCTTCTCATGACCGAACCACTTGGCGACCGTTTCAAAGGGTGTGCTGTCTAGAACCCCGAGGCGTTTCATTTCGCGTTCCAGCACTTCCCGACCGGACAAAATATTCTTATCGCGGTTCTGTTTGCGGAACCAATAGCGAATTTTCTCTCTTGCGCGCGCGGTTGTCACAAAGCCGAGGTTCGGGTTGAGCCAGTCAAGGCTCGGGCCGCCGCGCTTCGACGTGATAATCTCCACCTGATCACCCGTCTTGAGCATATAGTTCAGGCTGACCAGCTTACCATGCACCTTCGCGCCCCGGCAGCGATGCCCAATATCCGTGTGGATGTAGTACGCGAAATCGACGGGCGTCGCCCCTTTCGGCATGTCAACAATATCGCCTTTGGGCGTAAACGCATACACGCGATCCTGAAACACCTCGGTCTTCATCGTATCCACGAACGAAGCCGCATCTTCGGTATCGCGCCCAAATTCCATCAGGCGGCGCAAGAACGCGATCCGGCGTTCAAAGGCGTCGTCATGGTTACGACTGGTGCCTTCTTTGTAGCGCCAGTGCGCCGCGATCCCGTATTCGGCGTGTTCATGCATCTCTTTGGTGCGAATCTGCACCTCGACCGTCTTACCTTTGGAGTCGAGCACAGCGGTGTGCAGACTCTGGTAGAAGTTATCCTTCGGCGCGGCGATATAGTCGTCAAATTCGTTGGGGATCGGCCGCCACAGATTATGGACGACACCCAGCACCGTGTAGCATTCCGCCTTGCTATCGACAATGATGCGCACGGCGCGCACATCGTAAATCTGATCGAAAGGCAGCCCCTTGCGATCCATCTTCTTGAAAATGCTGTAAATATGCTTTGGACGCGCGCTGATGATCGGATTATGGATACCGTACTGCACCAATTCTTTGCGCAGCGAGTCGATCACGCGGTTGAGATACGCTTCCCGGTCCGCGCGTCGTTCGTCGATGCTGTTGGCGATCATGCGATAAGCGTCTGCGTCGAGATAGCGAAAGCTCAGGTCTTCGAGTTCCCACTTGATCTGCCAGATTCCGAGACGATTCGCCAGCGGCGCAAAAATATCCAGTGTCTCCTGCGCAATCACCCGCTGCTTATCCGGCGACATATAGCCGAGCGTACGCATGTTATGGAGACGATCCGCCAGTTTAACGAGCACGACGCGCACATCATCGCCCATCGCCAGCGCCATCTTGCGGATGTATTCCATCTCCCGGTCAACCGTGCGGCTCTTCTTCTCGCCATCCGACTTGATCGGGAGCTTTTTGAGCTTGGTCACGCCTTCGACAATCGCGGCGATATTCGAACCGAATTCGACGCGAAGTTCTTCCGTCGTTACGTTGGTGTCTTCAACCACATCATGCATCAACGCAGCGGCGATGGCTTCCGCGTCCAGTTTCATCTCGGCAAGAATATGCGCCACCGCAACACAGTGCGTGAAATAGGGTTCCCCGGACTTGCGAAATTGACCCGCGTGGGCCGTTTCCGCCTTGAAATACGCACGTTCGATCAGCGCGCGGTCATTGGGCGACAGATCGGGCAGCAAGTCGATGAGCGACTGCAAATCCATAGTGAGAACGGGGGACTGATTCATACACGCCAACCTTGCTTTAAGATTATTTTAGTCATTTTACCTCAAATCTTCATTAGACGAGCCGATTTCGGGTGAGCATTTGTGCTATAATTTCCGGCGACTTATGGGAGATACTGTTTTGCCCGAACTTTTGTCTGTGGAAACTGCCGTCGCTCGCATTCTCGAACTATTCCGCCCCCTGCCGCCCGAAAAGGTCAACTTGCTCGATAGTCTGGGGCGCGTGCTGGGCGAAGATATCCGCGCCGCGAGTGCTTCGCCGCCTTTCGCCAATTCCAGTATGGATGGCTACGCGGTCAATGCACGCGATACTCAGGGAGCTGACCCGCAGCAGCCCGCGCGCCTGCGCGTGGTCATGGATATTCCCGCGGGCAGCGTGGCGACCCGTGCGCTCAACGCCGGAGAGGCCGCGCGCATCATGACGGGCGCGCCCCTGCCCGACGGCGCCAACGCCGTTGTCCCGGTCGAACAAACTGACCAGAGCTGGCGTTCTGGTTCTAACCCACCCCTCACTGATTTCGTAAATATCTTCACAGCGGTCGAACCCGGCGCTTCGGTGCGCCAGCGTGGTGAAGACTTCGCGGAGGGTAACATCGTCCTGTCGGCGCTCACCCCGATCCGCCCGCCGGAACTCGGCCTGCTGGCGGCGCTCGGCTCTAGCCTGGTGCCCGTGATTCGGCAGCCCCGCGTGGTGATTCTAAGTACCGGGGATGAACTGGTTGAAGTTGATGAACCGCTGACCCCCGGCAAAATCCGAGATTCGAATGGCTACACACTGTACGCGTTGGTCAAGGCGTATGGCGGCCTCCCGTTGCGCTTGCCCATCATTCGCGACCATCTTGACGACGCCCGCGCGCGCTTTCAAGAAGCGCTCGCCCTGCAACCAGACATCATCCTGAGCTCGGCGGGCGTCTCCGTTGGCGCGTTCGATGTGGTGCGCGCGGTGGTCGAGGAACTAGGCGCGATCAATTTCTGGCGTGTCAATTTGCGCCCGGGCAAACCACTCGCCTTCGGAGCCGTCGGCGCTGTGCCATTTTTCGGACTACCGGGCAACCCCGTCTCGGCAATGGTCACGTTCGACGTCTTCGTCCGCCCGGCCCTGCTCAAACTGACAGAACAGCCCGATGCCGTGCCGACCATATCCGCCGTGTTAGGCGAAGATTTGCGGTCCGATGGTCGGCAGAGTTATCTGCGCGTCAAACTCCGGCGTGAAGGCACGACCTGGGTCGCGACGCTGACCGGGACGCAGAGTTCGGCGGCGCTCACGTCGATGGTCAAAGCCGATGGTTTGATCATCATCCCGGAGGGAGTCACATTTGCACGTTCAGGCGAGGCGTTTGCCGTGCGCCTGCTTCGAGAGGTTCAATAGAGAGGAAACATGACAACGATCGATATGGCGACATCACCGACGCAAGCTAGCCGCACCTTACGCACCATCACGCTTATCGTTCTGGTACTGGCCCTGTTCGTGACGGGGTATCTAGCCTATACCAAAGCCACGAATACGCAGGTCGCCTGCTTAGAGGGCGCGAACATCAGCTGCGACTCGGTCAGCAGCAGCATTTATGCCAATTTCCCGCGCGGTGCCAATGGCATCCCGGTCGCCTATCTCGGCTTCCTGACGTGGCTGGTGATCGGTGCGCTCGTGCTGTTGGAAAATCGGGTAGGGATTCTGCGCGATTACGGTGTGGTTTTCCTGCTCGGCATCACGGTCTTTGGCTTCCTCTTTCACAGCTACCTCACCTATACCTCAATTGTCTTTGTCGGCGCGCTTTGCCCGTGGTGCATCGGCGCACATGTGCTGATGACCATCCTGCTGATCGTGCAGGGGATTCGTGCTTACCGTCAGTTTGCCGCTCGCTAGAATCAAAGGGGCGAGCTAGCTCACGCTAAACTCGCCCCTTCTGTCCACCAAATAACGCTTACTTACGGAAGTACCGGCTCTAGCCAATACTGATTCGCCCCGTAGATGCTGGACTTCTGGCTTTCCGTTGCCCAGCCCACCAGACCATTACCATAGTCGATGTGGAAGTAGACGAGTCCGCCAGCGCAGGTCGGGCCTTCGAGGACGGTGAACGTCGCCGGGGCATAGACCACACGGAAGCCCGCGCCACCGGGGGTCGCGCGCAGCGTGCTGAAACGCTGAGCGATTTGGCCCTGCTGCCCTGGAACCAACTGCGGAGCGAGCGACGCACCGCACGGATCAACCGGGACGGGCGTGTTGGTCGGGACAACCGTATACGGCTCCAACCAATACAGGTTAGCACCATACTGGCTGGTAACCTGGCTCTCGTTCGCCCAACCTACAATACCGGGCGCGTACTCAACACGGAAGTAAATCAGATTGTTCACGCATTGAGGACCATCGACCACGGTGAAGACCGAACCAGCCGGCATCACGCGGAACGCGGGGCCACCGGGCGCATTACGGAGGCTGCTGAATTGACGAGCGACGCGACCGGTCTGACCGATGACCAGCTGCGGCGCAAGCGAGCCGACGCAGGCCTGATTGAGCGTCGATTGCGCGGGTGCGGCGGTGTCCGCTGCAAACGCGGGCGCGGTCATGAGTATGACCATGCCGACGAGCAGCAGCGTTACCAGAAGGGTCTTTCTCATAAAATTCCTCCAAGGGTGCTAAGCGAAAAATAAAAGTCGGAACCGCCGTGCACGTGCGGCAACTCCTCTTTAGGAGAGTATACCATTAGTCAGTAATTTTGAGGAACGGCTAAGAGGGGGGAAAATTAAAAAAAGAGGCGAAAGTAATCATGAATACTTTCGCCTCGGGTGATTAACGACGGCTGCCGCGCAGCGTACGCTCGAAAATGTCTTCCATCTCGCGTTCACGCTTACGCTTCTGATCGCCACGCTTGCCCTTCTTACCACCGCGACCTTCGCGTTCGGGCATCGTCTGACCGTTCGCTTCCATCGCCCGACGCAGCGCCAGTTCCATTGCGGTAGGCACATATTCGTCTTCTTCCGGAGCAGCCGAGGCCACGGTTTTCGCCGACGGTTCCGGCGGCATTTCCAGCGCCTTCAGGCTCAAGTCGATACGTTTCTTCTTCTTGTTAACCTTGATGATCTGCGCGCGCACATCATCACCCACGTTGACAACATCCGAGGGCGAATTGACATAACCACTCGCCAATTCCGAGACATGGATCATGCCGGGACGTTCTGCGCCGATTTCCACGAACACGCCGAACTTTTCCAACCGCACGACCTTGCCCATCACTACCGTGCCTTCGCGCACATCTTCCCACGACATCATCGGGGGACGGACGAGAGACAGCGCGATGCGGCGGTTTTCAAGGTCGACCTTGAGGACGTAAACGGTGACTTCTTCACCCGTCTTCACCACGTCTTCAACGTTGCGGACGTTAGGCTTGCCCAACTGCGAAATGTGCAGCAGCCCATCGACCCCGATGCCAATATCAACGAATGCACCGTACAGCTCGATGCGCTTGACGGTCCCTTTCAGTTCCATGCTTGTACGCAGTTCTTCAATCGAACTGGGTTTGTTTACCGTAATTTCCTGCGTCATATCGCTCCCCTAGAACTCACGTTGTTTGTGTTTAACATCACCCGCCGTTTTCCGTCGGTGTTAATGTGATCGCCGGTGTTACTTCAAAATCTTCGTTGGTTTCACTGTACAGCTCAAACGAGCCGTACCCGTCCCATGCGTGCAACGCCGTTGTCTGGATCAGCAGCTCCATTTGCGATGGAACCACATACAGCAGCGCAAACACTTCGCTCGTTTCGCTGATCGTACCCGTTGCCCCTGCCGAAAATACATAAATAACCATATTTCGTTCGGGGTAAATAACATTCAGCGCCGCTTGATCATCGGTGAAGGGACTGCCGACCACATAGGTCGGATCACCATACTGTTCGATCACCTCGCCGAGCGTCGTCGTCGGCGCGACGCGCAGGAGCAGCACAGAAACAGTCTCGCCATCATCACTAAACATTTGGCAGCAAGCCGAACCACCCTTCTGATTCCATTCCGCGAGGGCAGCATTGCTGTTATCGTCGGCCTGGGTGTTCAAGTTCTCAATGGTGGTGTCGTCTTCCAGAATGGTCAGCGCATCGCTCCATGTAGTTTCACCAGGAGTGATACCACGCCAGCACGGGGCTTCGCACGGATCGCCCGTGATCAAACTCGTATCTTGAAGCATGTTGGGATCACGAAGTTCAGGGGGTGGCGCACAAGCGGCAAACAACAAGACCAGAGCGAGCAGCCCCGGCAATACGAAGCGAAGTTTCATTGGCAAGACACTTTCATCACGAAGCCTGAAAACGGCAGAATATTGACCGGAGCAGCCTTGTGCTGCCCCGGTAGAGTTTGTTCGTGCTTGGCTACTGCGTAAGGGTGAGCGTATACGTACCCGTCGTGCCCCCGTACAGCGCACCGAAGTGAGTGGCTATGATAATATATTGTCCGCTCTCTGGCAAGGTGAGATCAGCGATTAGCGAATTTGTATTCTCACCCGCAACCGCGTCGTCATTTTCCGCAACCAGAATGCCACTGGGGCCGATCAAATAGAGCGTCGGATCCAGCGTGCCGGACGTATTGTTCAGGTTGATCGAGACTTGCGTCCCTGCCTCTGCCGTGAACACGTACAGATCAAACTTGTTGTCGAAGGTGATACTGCCGTTGCGCGGTTCCACAGCCGTAATCGGCAGCGCATTTTCCAGCTCGGACTGATAGCTCAGCGAGTCGATGCCCGTGATAATGCCACCCTCGCTCGGAATCGCCGTGCCGTCGGCCTGCAGCGTGAAGCTCGTCAGATACCGATCACCGACCAGAGGCTGCGCGGTATCGCTGAAGATTTCACGCCCGTTATAGGTCACGTACAAATTGAACGAGACGGGGCTCAAATCGTTGCACTCGTTCTGGAACCACACCTCAACTTCGTACGAACCAGGACGTGGTGGCGTATTGGTCGGCCAATAGATGTAGGAGAACGGTGTCCCCGTCGGAACGGTACAGTTTACGTTCCCTGCCGCGGCCAGCGTTCCGCCGCTGCGAATTGTTGGCGTATCATCGAAAACCGCGTTACCTGACGAGTCGCGCACGAGCAGTTGCAAGTCCGCATTGGTATTCCACAGTAAACGCACTTCCAGCAGACCCCGCGGCAGATTCAGAAAGGCTTCCGGCAAATCGGTCGCCTGTGAGTTGAGGGAGAGCGTAAACGCGCCTTCAGTACCGCCGAGCCGCTTAGCATAGCGCGAGGCGACAATCGTGTAATCGCCTGCAGCGGGGAGCAGCGCATTCCCGATCAATGCATCGGTTTCGCCAACGCCCAGATCATCATTGAAGCGAATGATATTGCCATTGGCATCGAGCAGGAACAGGAATGGATCGAGACTTCCCGTATCCGCATTCATTGAGATCGTGACAAGGTCATTGGCCGCCGCCGAGAAGCGATAGGCTTGATACGGCTGCGCGGTCGTGATTTGCCCGCTGACAAACGCGCCGAGCTCAATCGGCTGAGCGCCCGCAACGATGTCGGCGGCCGCGGCCGGCAGATCATCGGAGACCACCCCATTCAACGGGTTAATCGTGCCGCTGCCATCACCAGCGATGCGGAAACTGCCCACAAATGTCTGGGTCGGCAGCAGCGTCGCTTCGATCGGCGCCAACGCGACACCATCAATCGTCGGCGTGATCGTGAAGCTCACCGGGTTATTGCCTGCACACGATTCCTGGAAGTAGACGATCACCTCATAGCTTCCCGTCGGTATACCGCCGGGTGACCAGGTGGCCGTTTCAGTTGGAGATTCGGACGTCGTGACCTCGCAGCCCTGATTGATGTTACCGCTCAACGTGCCGCCGCTGGCGACGGTGGGCGTCTCCCAGTACAGCGAGCCGCCGACAGGGTCACGTACTTCGAGGTCGAGATCGTCGGTCGAAGTCCACGTCAGGCTGATCTGCATGCCGCTCGTCGTCACCACCTGCCCGAAATCGAGCGTCGCTTCAGCGGTGCCAGCGCCTTCAACTGTGGTTTCCGGAGTCACCTCAGCCGTCGGTTCCGTCGTCGCCTCCGGCTGTGTACCAGCCGCTTCCAGCGTTAAGGAGAGCGTAAACGTGACTTCACTCACAGACTGCACCCCGCCCGCCTTGAATACGGTGACGTAGTACAAGCCATCAGCTGGCAGTGTGACAGCGCTCAGATTAATCGTCCCCGTAACGGCAGTATCGATCAGCTGAGCAACCGCATTGCCCGCTTCGTCGGTCAAAATAAGCGCGAGCGGCACGCCGATTTCATTCGAAGCCGTCAGCGACAGGACCTGGTTCGCCTGACCTTCGAGCGTATACACCTGCACAATTGCACTTTCATTCAGGACACCGCTGACAGGCGTCCCCGGCGCCAATACGCGCCCGCCTTGCTGGGCCAGCACCTGCGATGTTACCAGTAGCAGCGCGATCATGGGAAGCAGACGCGCAATTTTTCTAAGCATGGAGTGTTCCTCCTTCGCGTATAGTTAGCGAGGTTAGTTTAGCGGATTGCGTAGGCATATGCTACGCTCAACCTGACGCTTCCACTACGTTTGTCGGCTGAACATCCGGTTCACCCAAGGTCAAATCGACATAATTCGTCGTGCCTTCGACCACGTTGATGATCTGGGAGATACGTTCCCCCTCGACATTCGCGATGACTTCTACGCGTCCGATGGGGACGTCGCCGACGACAAAATTCTCATCCCAGACCGGATCGGCGTTGACATCGATGCTCGTCCCTTCGTAGATATAGGTCGCGGTCGTATCGATCGTCAACCCGGTCCCATAGGAGCGAATGGTAATATCGACGTCATCGAGCAAATTTCCGCTGCGATCAGTCAAACGTCCGGCAATCACACCTGTGCCCACATACGGCACCATCCACAGCATCGGGTTAACCGATGAGCCATAGATGTTTTCCCCGTAGCGCACTTCAAAATGCACATGCGGCCCGGTCACGCGCCCGGAATTCCCAACCAATCCGATGGCATCCCCCGCGTTCACGCGCTGGCCGCTGAAGACCAGCACGGCCGACAGGTGGGCGTAGAGGGTGTACAGCGGCCGCCCATCGTGACCAAAATCGTGTTCCAACAGCACGACATTCCCATACGAGGAGGTGTTCTGAAATCCCGGTCCCGCCCACGCGACCAGCGCTGATCCGGCCGCGCGCACCGTTTGCCCGATATCGTTGGGCATGTCGATGCCGGTATGAATGCGCCACGCATTTTCCGGGCCATCCGAGCCGTAGGGGTAATAGAACAGGCCGCGATTGGTCGCGTTAGAATCGACGGGCCGCACGAAATAATAGTGATCACGCCCCAACGGATCACGCGAAAGCGGCGGAACCAGCGGCGGCGGCTGCCAGTTCACCGAATCGCGTGTGACCGCGATCGAGGTGAGCGGAATTTCCGTAGCAACAAACTGTGGTGTCAGCAATGGACGTGTTGGCGTCGCCGGGACGCTGAACAACTCCGCCGCTTGCCCGCCGAGTTCGCTGGCGGGGATCGGCGCGCCGCCGTCCGTGGAAGGCGGCACTGTGGGTGCGACAAATTGTCCGGTGGGGATAGCAACGGTCGGGAGCGGCGTACTATTGTCGCCAAACCCCGCTTCAAGAATCTGTTCCCACGCATTCACCGACTCCGTCGGTTGGCTCTGCGTCGGCACGATGACGCGCAGTTCCGGCGTGGGCTGCGAATTTGACCATAGCAAAAAAATGAAACCGCCCACGACCAGCAGCACTAACACAAACGCCGTCAAACCACTGCGCTGCATCCCCTACCCTCCTTGCACGACGGGCGCAGGAGTCACCGTGGGCACAAAGCCACCCAACTGCGACTCCGCGTAGATTTCGCGCAGCGACTCAAACAAACTCAAATCATCCGCTTTCGTGAGCAGCCAATAGTTGATCGAAGAGGCATTCGCGCGCCAGTCGTCTCCGGCCGGCATTCGCTCCCAGCCGTAGTCGGTCGCCAGCTCAGTCAGATCGATGTAGTAGCCTTCCGGCATGATCGATTTTAAGCGGCCACCCTGATCATATGCTTCCACATCGCCCTGCGTGCGGCTGGCGAAATCCCACGGCATATGCCGCAGCGGTTCGCCAAGCTGACCAGACTGGGCATCGTCGGACACCCGCACGTACACCCGCCAGTACGTCCCGACGCCGATATCTTCGCGCACGACTTCAATCGGCGGGGGGAAGCCAACAATTGCATTGCGTGTGACCGCGAAGGCGCGCCCCGTTTGCAGCCAGTTCGGGCGCGGTTCGCCCGGCTGCGGCGGACGCGTGATCTCCCAGAAGGCATCGTCCAGCCGACCCAAGAAATCGACCCCAGCAGCCTCCGCCACCTGCTCACGTAGTGCGATGAAAGAGTCGTTAACGCGGTCGCTCAAGACGGCCGTTTCAACCGAAACACCGCCGATGGTGTTCAGACGATACGGCGGGTCAGCATTCAAGCGTTCTTCCTGTTCGATATATAAGGGATCAGGTACGGCGAGCCGCAAACCGCCGCTGTTGACAAGCGTCGACGGGAGAGCCGTCGCCGTCCATGAGAGCGAAGTCGCCCCGGCCTGCGCCGGGATGATCGCCGTGCTTACCCCCGAACCCGCAAAGGGCGTCACGACGAGCTGCGTCCCATCAATCGAATCCACGGCCGCGACCAGACTGCTGCTATCGGGTGACCATGCGGGCGTGCGTCCCTGAGCGATCACCTGTGCGCTGCCTGATCCATCCGCCGCGGTGACAAAAACCTTTTCCAAGCCAACATCGTAGGCGCTGTAGGCGACAAATGCACCATCGGGACTCCACGCCGGATGATCTTCCTGTCGCGCTGGCGTCCGCGTGAGGTTGGTCACGCTCTGATCATCCAGCGAGAACGAGTAGATATCCTGATTGCCGTCCCGCCATGAGACAAACGCGATGTGCCGGCCGTCATCGCTTTGCGGCGACCACACCGGGGAGAAATCGGGAGCATCCGAGTTACCCGGCAGCCGAATCGGTGATTCGGAACCGTTCAGCACGCCCTGAATATTCATCACGTAGATGTCAAGGTTGTTGCCCTGATAGCTCTCGTAGACCAGCCATTCACCATCGGGACTCCACTGTGGCGCAGCCTGAAAGGACAGATCATAGGTCAGACGCGTAGGCTCTTCCTCGCCAATGGTCAGCACATAGACTTCCCAGTTGCCATCTTTGTGCGCGGCATAGGCCAAACGCCGACCATCCGGTGACCACGCGGGATCGCGCTCGTCTGCCGGATCATTCGTCAGACGTATCGGCTCGCGGCTGCCAATCGGTACGCCCCAGATGTCGGTCTGGCCGCGTTCCCGCGCCACATACGCCATTGACCCGCGCACGCCGAGGAATGAAGGCTGCGGCGTCGCTGTCGGAACAGGTGTATTTTGCAGGATGATCGATTGGGTCGCGGTGGGCAGCGCCGCCGATGCCAGATCGACCGGCGCACCACCAGACGTTGTCGATGAGGTTCGGGCAGGGTTAGTCGCCCACAGAACCACACCCAGCAGAATCAGCAGCAGCAGCACCGTGACGCCGCTCAGCGTGCGATTCTGCGCCTTGAGTGGGTCTTCAGTGATCGTCGCCTTGATTTGCGCCCGCGCCGAACGGCGCGCCATCGCGCCCCCGCCCGCCTGGACTGTCTGGCGACTGCCGCGCCCAACAAGTCCGACAAATAGCCTGAACACGGCCGCGAAGACGCCCAGAATTGGCCGCAAGATGCGCCATACCAGATGCGCGACGAACAGCACGACGCCGAAGACCGCGCGGCGGATCAGTAGCAATCCGTCCAGCAGCGCATCGACCAACGCAATGCTCAGCTTGAGCAGCACCACACCAAATTTGTCTGTAAAGCGATATGCACGTAAAAGCATCGACTATGTACCTTGGTTTACAATGAGGAATTGTAGCCGCGAACAGTTTTCACAGCAATCGCAGGGAAATATGCTACAATCCCTATATCCACCCACAGCGACTATAGGAGTTGTCACCTCGATGTCCCGTTCAGTACTCCCATTGCTCGTATTGCTTGTGTTGATCCTGCTTCTGGCAGTCTCTCCAGTGGTCGGGCAAGACGACAATATTCATATTGTCCAGCCCGGCGAGAATCTGTTCCGCATTTCGCTCCAGTATGGCGTGGCGATGACGGAACTGGCACAAGCCAACGGCATCACCAACACCTGGCAGATCTTCGCGGGACAGCAGCTGCTCATCCCCGGTGACGAAGTGGCCGCCGCCGCACCTGCGGTGTCCGCACCTATCACGGTCGTTGAAGATCCCGCCCAACCCGCAGAATACCACACGATCGGACGTGGCGAAAATCTCGCCGCGATTGCGCGTCAGTACGGTATCAGTGCGGAGGCATTAGCACGCCTCAATGATATCAGCAACCCGAACATGATCTATGCGGGTCAGCGGTTGTTGATTTCCGGCGTGCCGAGCGAAGAAGAAGCCGCCGAAACGATCATCAACAGCGATCTCATTAACCCGAACAGCATTCGGCACACGGTACAGAGCGGCGAAAGCCTCGCCTCCATCGGCACGCAGTACGGCGTCAGCTGGCTGGCCATCGCGCAGGCCAACAACGTCCTGAACGCTGATCAGATTGTCGCCGGTCAAGAACTGGTGATCCCGAATGTCTTGGCCGGAACGCTGGCGATTGAAGGCGCATCGGCCGCTCCCGCTCCGATCCATGGTGTCGGTCGCGAAGTCATCGTCGACCTAAGCGAGCAGCGCACCTTCGCTTATGAGAATGGCGTGCTTGTGCGCAACGTCATTGTCTCAACGGGTCTACCCGGGACACCAACTGTCCTCGGCGATTTCACCATTCAGCGCAAGTACTCCGCACAGACGATGACCGGCCCCGGCTACTACCTGCCCGATGTACCGTACGTCGCCTACTTCTATGCAGGCTACGCGCTGCATGGCACGTACTGGCACAACAACTTCGGCCAACCGATGAGTCATGGTTGCGTCAACCTGCCGACCCCGGAAGCCGAGTGGTTCTACAACTTCGTGGATATCGGCACCCCCATCCACGTGCAAGCGTAAGACAATCAGGCGATCCAGGTGGGTCGCCTGTTTTTTTCCTGTCGATTACCTAAATCATTGCTGACCATTCAGCCCGAGTTCGGCGGCATGTTCCTGCATCGCTTTGAGCACCAGCGGCACATGAAACTCCCACAAATCGACGCCCAATTCAGCGGTCGCCTGCTCAATTTCCTCGCGATTCACGCCCGCCGCAAACGTTTTGTCCTTCCACTTCTTTTTGATCGACCTCGGTTCGACGTCGGCGATATTCTTGCTCGGACGCACCAACGTTACCGCCGTGATCAAGCCCGTGATTTCGTCAACGGCGTGCAGGGTTCGGTCGCGCAATGTCACGCGCTCGGCCAGCGGCCCATGGCTGAGAATCGTCTGCACATCGGCCTCGTCCAGTCCCCGTTCCCGTAAAATCGGCGCACCGTCCATCGGATGTTGTTCGAGCGTGGGGTGAATTTCCCAATCGAAATCGTGCAGCAGCCCCACCAAGCCCCACGAATCAGCCGCCTCGCCGAAATGCTGCGCATAAGCGCGCATCGCAAACTCCACCGACAGCATGTGTTTGCGCAAGCTGTCGGACTGCACGTATTCGGTGACGATCTGCCATGCTTGTTGCCGATCCATGACGCACATTCTCCAGTTATCGCTCAATCAGGGAAGCAATCCGGCGATTATACAGAATTTAGCCAAAACACGGAAAGCCCATGATGATTGTCACTAGGCTCTCGGTGCGCGCAGATCTATGCTGCGGATAAATGCATGTGAGGAGCTAGCATCATGTACGTGAAGATCAACCGCAATGTCTGTGACCATCAACTGCCAATCTGTGAGCGCTGTCTGGGTAAGTTCCTGAAGAATCCCATGGGTTATGAGCGTCAGTGTTTCGAGGAGGTGCGTGAAGATGGCAGCGACATCCTCACCATTGACTTGCACACAGGCCAGGACGACATTCGCCTTGAGTTGAACGAAGCCCAGCGGTTGCTCATCGGGGGCGAAGGCTGGTCAGAATTCGTACAAATCGCTGTCCCAATGTATCGTGCCACCACCGAAGAACCTTCCTAATCCGTTCCCTATCTGAAATAAAAACAGACCGCCGACGAGCGTTCGTCGGCGGTCTTCCAGAACACATTACTAAACACTCAGAGTGTTACGGCCCTTCAAACACCTTGACAGTAATTGTGAGCGGTGCGCCGATGAGGATTTGGCCCGGAGTGCGCAGTTCAAATAGACCGCTGTAGGCTGCCCCGGTCCGCGGTGTCCGCCCGGAGAACGTCAAAGTCACATCCTCACCGACATTCACCCGATCCCGCACAAAAATTCGATCCACCAAGTTGAAATCTTCCCCGCTCACATAGGTCAGTGAGGTATTACGTTCCCACGGGCAGGTTCCCGTATTGACGAAGGTGATCTGCCGGACATAGGGCTGGTCGGCGCGGAAAAAGTCATTATCGGGCGGCTGTTGATCGCTGATCGCATAATCGAAATCACACGCGGCAATCGTCGCCGTCTGGAATTCATAGAACTGCGTCGCCATGATCAGCGTCATGGTCAAATCGATGGTGGAGGTCGGCGTGATACTCGGCGTCAACGACGAAGTCGGCGTGGGCGTGAATGACGGGGTAAACGTGCTGGTCGGCGTATTCGACGGCGTGTAGCTGCTCGTCGGCGTGTTTGACGGTGTGAACGTATTCGTGGGCGTGTTCGAGGGCGTATAACTGCTGGTCGGCGTGGGCGTGGGCGTGGGCGTCTCGGTCGGCGTATTCGAAGCGGTGAACGTCTCAGTGGGCGTCAGCGTGGGCGTGAACGTGCTCGTGGGCGTTTCCGTCGGCGTTAGTGATGGCGTGAACGTATTCGTAGGCGAGAGCGTTTCCGTCGGTGTCGTTGTCATTGTCGGCGTGGCGGTAGGAGTTGACGACGCGATGAACACGGCCAGCATCGACCGTCCATCCTGCAGCGGCGCAAAAGCCACAATGCCGCTGACTATGCCGATCAACGCGACGACGAGCAGCAGCACCGGCCACACTGACCGACGTTGGGGTTCAGGCAGCCGTTCTCCAGCACTCGGACGCGCCAGATCGAGCGTCGAACGCCGCGAAGTGGAACGATCCCGCGGCGACAGATCGAGCGTTTCGTATTCCGCGGGTACGGGCCGATGCGGGCGATCAACTTTGACCACCTGATCGAAATTGACCACCTGCCCGCGCTCAACTTTCTCCAGATCGGCGATGACATCGTTTGCCGTCTGATAGCGCTCATCTGGGTCTTTCGCGAGTAACCGGTGGATGATTTTGTCAACCGACTCCGGCATCGTCGGATTCAGCGCTCGCGCCGACGGCACCGGGTCGTTCACGTGCCGCAGAATTACCGCGATCGGCGTATCCCCTTCAAACGGCAGTTGACCCGTGACCAGCTGAAACATAATCACGCCGAGCGAATAGAGATCCGACCGCTCATCACCGGCTTCGCCTAATCCCTGCTCCGGCGCCATATACGCTGGTGTCCCGACCATGCCGCCGCTTGCGGTAAACTGAATACCGGTGACAATTTTCGCGATTCCGAAGTCGGTCAGCACAACGCGACTGTCCGAATCCAGCATCAGGTTGGCGGGTTTCACATCCCGGTGGATCATGCTCTGGCTGTGCGCATAGGCGAGCGCACTCGCCGCCTCGCGCACAATCCGCAGCGCCTCTTTGAGGGGCATCAGCTCGTGGCGCGACTGCAAATCGGTGAGAACTTCCTTCAGGGTCGGCCCCTGAATGAGTTCCATCACCATATAGTAGCTTTCGTTATCGGGGTCGTTCTCGAAGTCGTACACCTGAACGATATTCGCATGTTTCAGGCGCGCAATATGCTTCGCTTCTTTCTCGAAGCGGCCTTTGAATTCAGGATCATCGGCGAGAAAGGCGTGCAGAACCTTGATCGCAACAAAGCGATCCAGGCTCGCGTGGTAGGCGCGATAAACTTCAGCCATGCCACCACGACCAAGTCGCTCAATTATCTCGTATTTGCCTAATTTTCGGGTCGCCACGATTGCAATGAACGCCTTATTACGGAACAGAGCGCACTGTTATATTGTCTGCGCCATCAGTATACCGTAGATTGAGCGTGGCTCAAATGAGGAATCACGTTATTTAGGGACAAGGTTCCCCTTGTCCCTAAATTGTAACAATTTTGAATCACCCGCCAGCGGACACGCCCTGAATGCCGCCTTCGGTCATTTTGCGCGCGTCGAGCGCCGCATCGGCGGCTTCAGCGGTCATGTAGCCGAGTTCCACCACGATGTCGCGGATGCTCTTGTTTTCCGCCAACGACTTTTTGGCGACTTCCGCGCCCTTCTTGTAGCCAATGATCGGGTTGAGCGCTGTCACGAGGATCGGGTTCTTCGCCAACCACGCCGTCGCGCGTTCGCTGTTCGCCACAAGCCCAACCACCAGCTTAGTGGTGAAGGCGTTGACCGCACCAATCATGACCAATTCACTCTCGAATAGATTGTGCGCGATGATCGGCATCATCACGTTCAGTTCCAACTGCCCCGCTTGCGATGCCAGCAGCACCGTCAAGTCGTTGCCCATAATGTGGAACATGGCTTGATTCAGCATTTCGGCCAGCACAGGATTGACCTTCCCCGGCATGATCGAGGAACCGGGCTGCACGGGTGGGCACGTCAGTTCGGCGAGGCCGGTCGTGGGGCCACTCGATAGCAAACGGATATCGTTCGCGATGCGGCTCAAATCCTGTGCGGTCGTACGCAGTGCCGACGAAAAGAAAGTCGCATCGCCCATCGACTGCATCGATTCGAACAGGTTATCTGATTCGTACAACTTCAAACCGCTGAGCTGGCTCAACTTGGCGACCATGCGTTTGTGATATTCGGGATGCGCATTGAGCGCCGAACCGGTCGCAGTACCACCGATGCCCAAACGGCGCAGACCTTCAGCGCCCATCGATAGCTTTTCCATATTGCGGCGGACGGCCTTGGCCCACGCGCCCACTTCCTGACCGAGGCGCACAGGAACAGCGTCTTGCAGATGGGTACGACCGCTCTTGACGATTTCATCCCATTCGGCGGCTTTCATCTCGAAAGCCTCGGCGAGCGCATTCAAGGCTTGCAGCAGTTCATCGAAACGCCACAATGCGCCCAAGCGGATCGCCGCAGGGATCGTGTCGTTGGTGCTCTGCGCCATATTGACATGGTCGTTGGGGTTGACGGGCTTAGTGGGGTCTTCCAGCGTATAGCCGAGAATTTCGTTGGCGCGGTTGGCAATCACTTCGTTGATGTTCATGTTGTGGCTGGTACCCGCCCCAGCCTGGAACGGATCGACCACAAACTGTGCCTGCCACTTGCCTTCGAGCACTTCGTCGCCCGCCTGCATGATGGCACGCGCCATCTTTTCGTCTAGCAAGCCGAGGTCGAGATGCACTTCGGCAGCCGCGCGCTTGATCAGCGCCATCGACCACACGAACGCGGGATAAGGTTTCAGACCGCTGACCGGGAAATTGAGGACTGCGCGCTGAGTCTGCGCACCATAATAGGCACCGGCAGGGACCTGCACCTCACCCAGCGAGTCTTTTTCAATCCGATAATCAGACACGGTGTTCGCTCCTATAATTTTCAACAACAAAGGCGTTACATATTGTAACGCCTTCGCAGTGATTCGTGAATTGTTCGACGCCCATACGGTGACGAATGTCACCTAGCTGGTGCTAACGAGCGGCGTAGCGGCGCGCAACCTCAGCCCAGTTGACGACGTTCCAGAAAGCATCTACATAGTCGGGACGGCGGTTCTGGTACTTGAGGTAGTATGCATGTTCCCAGACATCGAGGCCGAGGATGGGCGTCTGACCGTCCATAACGGGCGTGTCCTGATTCGGCGTCGAGGTGATGCTCACCGAGCCATCCGCTGCGACGACCAGCCACGCCCAACCGGAACCAAAGCGCCCGGTCGCGGCGGTTTTGAACTGCGCCTTGAAGTTATCGAACGAGCCAAAGGCCGTGTTAATGGCATTCGCGAGATCGCCCGAGGGAGCGCCGCCGCCATTCGGGCTGAGCAGCTGCCAGAACAGGGTGTGATTCGCATGACCGCCACCATTGTTGCGGACTGCGCCACGGATAGCTTCAGGAACGCTGGTCAAGCTCTGGAGCAGTTCATCCAGGGATTTCCCTTGCAGTTCAGGTGCGCTTTCCAGCGCCTTATTCAGGTTGTTCACGTACGCGGCATGATGTTTGTCGTGGTGAATTTCCATCGTCAGCGCGTCGATGTGCGGTTCGAGTGCGGACTTGTCATAGGGCAGCGCGGGTAATTCAAACGCCATGGCTGAGGTCTCCTTAATATTGGTTGCGATAAATCTCATTTTAGTTTATCACGGGTATTTCCCGTTTTCACTCTAAACTGGTCTTTTGTACAGGGCATTCATCGAATGTTAAGATTGAAACTCGCATCGAAAGGCTCACTATGACCAACCGAAAAGCTGTCCCGCCGCAGGTCTATTTTGTCATGTTGGCGGGCGTTGCCGCCGTCTCGATGGCTGCGATTTTCATTCGCTTTGCCATGGCCGAAGGCATCCCGGCCAACGCCATCGCCGCCGGTCGTCTCACCCTCTCCGCATTGATTCTGACGCCGTTCGCATTGCGCGGGCACTGGACCGTGCTTAAGCAGCTGCGGCGTGGTGATCTGCTGCTGGCGGTGGCTTCCGGCTTCATCCTCGCTATTCATTTCGCAACCTGGATAGCCTCGCTGGGCATGACCAGCGTCTTGATCAGTGTGGCATTTGTGTGTACCGGGCCGCTGTGGGTCGCACTGCTCGAAGTAGTTTTCCTGCGGGCGCGGCTGGCGGTGCTGGTCATCATCGGTTTGATCGTCGCCTTCATCGGCGGGTTGGTCATCGGCGTGGGCGGGGATACAGCGGCGCCGCTCACGGGCGAAGCGCTGACCGGCGGGCTGCTCGCGTTGGCAGGCGCCGTCGCGTTCGCCATCTATCTGGTGATCGGGCGCAAGCTGCGCTCCAAATTGTCACTCATCCCGTATATCTGGCTGGTCTATGGGTTCGCTGCGATCTTCCTGCTGCTGCTCGTGCTGGCAACGGGCACGCCGATTACGGGTTATAGTCCGCAAGGCTATTTCTGGATCGCCCTGCTCGCGATCATGCCGCAGTTAATCGGCCATTCATCGTTCAATTTCGCGCTGCGCTATCTATCGGCCACCTTTGTCGCCGTGGCGACGCAAATGGAGCCGATTGGCAGCGCGCTGGCGGCGCTCATCCTGTTAAAGGAAACGCCAACCACCCAGCAGGCGATCGGCAGCCTCGCAATCATCGTCGGTCTCATTCTGACCAGCTTCGGGCAGCAGCGGAGTGTCGAGGTCGAAGTGGCCGAAAACGCCGAGGAGTTGTAGATCCCGCTCGGCGTTCCCTGAAATACTCGCGGTCTACCCCTGCCGACCAGACAGGTTGAAGCCGAGATATTGCGTCGGCCCCGGATAGTATTCGAAGATCGGCGCGTCTTGCGGATACATGACAGGCTGCAAGATCGGCAGCAGGGAGCCATCACGCGCCATTTCTTGCAGCGTGTACTCGACCAGCAACCGAAAGTCGATATCGTTGCGCGGTACAGCCATCCCAAAGTATTCACGAGTGTACCAGACTGCGTTACCATCGGAATCAGTCAGCAGTTCGAGTGCGCCATCACTGGCTTCAACATTTGGGATCAGCCGCAGGCTGTCGCCAACAACGACACGCGCGTTATTGTCGACGAGCATCGTGTAGCCCGCATCCTGTTCGCGTAGGATGACGAAGAAATCATCGACCAACGCCCGCCGATCCTCGGCGAGCTGTGTCACCAGGGCGCTGACGCCCGGTTCATCCTGAAACACGCCGACGATTTGCCCACGCAGATCGCTCAACCCGCCGATCGCCGCGTCCGCATGCAGCATCATGCGCAAGCCATGCAGCAGATAATAGCTGCTGAAATCGACCTGATCCGCGGAATTCCAGTCGGGAGGCACGCCAATCGCGATATCGGCCTGACCATCGGCGACCAGTTGGACAGGATTATCACCAGGAACGGGCTGCACGGTGACATTCCAGCGCATCGCCATCGCGTTGATCAGCGCGCGATTCACGCCGTCAAGCCGATGCTGGCTCTCCGGCGCATCTGCCGGTAGATCGCGCAGCCCCGCAACCCGCACCACACGTGCTGACTGTAGATTCGGCACGATGTACTGGCGCGGGAAGGGTACATCCGCGGCGAAATTCGCCGGTTTCGGCGCTTCATCACCGACGTTCGCCCAGGTGACAAACGCGCTGCCCGGATAGCTCGCGCCTTCGAAGTGGGTCTGATGCAGTTCATTCAAGCGACCGCTGCGATACAGATATTGCAGCGTCCGGTTGACCAGATTACGCAGATTCACATCCTGACGGCGCAGCGCAATCGCGTACGGTTCGGAGAGGATCGGTTCATCAACTATGCGATAGTTCTCAGCCTGAAACCGGATCGCCCGCTGAATCCGCACAGTATTATCGACCACGCCATCGATCTCATTGGCGTTAAGTGCCGCCAGCGCCCGATCCAGCGTCATATAGCGTGTCACACTAAAGGTGTAGTCGGTGCGCATCTCCCAGTCCGCCACTGCCAGTTCGCCGCGCGTCCCCATGACGATGCCGATCTTGCGATCCGCCATGTGCGCGAGCACGGTCGCGCCATCGCCGTTCCGCACTAACAGCACTTGCGTACTTGGGTAGTACGACTGGCTGAATTCGACCCGGTTATCCAGTTCACGCAAGTGCGGCTGCGCGGCGATTAGCAGGTCAATATCGCCGTTCGCCACTAATTCGATCCCCGTCTGGCGGGTTGCCTGCACAAATTCGACCGTGACGCCCCACGCTTCGGCGATGCTGCGCGCCAGATCAGCGTCAAAGCCCGTCTGCTCACCGCGCACATTCAGTTCGCCAAACGGTGGCTCGTTGTACAACAAGCCAACTCGCACCTTGCTGTCACGAGCGACGCGCGCCACCCCTGATTCAGAGGGCAGCGCATCAATGAAATTAGGTGGCGTCGTGGGAACGAGCGTCGGCGGCACGAGCGTCGGCGCAGTTTGCCCGATGGGCGCGGCCGTTAGCAGGCCACCGGACAGACTCACCAGCAGGAGCAAAAACAGGTACAACCAAGCTCTGGATTTAGTCATCGCGGTATAACCTATTCGTTTCGATATACGATAAGACGGGCGCGGGCACAACATAGCGGACGCTCTGACCAGATCGCAGCCGGCGAGCAATGGCACTCGATGATAGACCAAGCATGGGCGACTCGGTCATGATCACCCGCTCGGCCAACCCCGGCAGCACAGCATCGTGCATATGCGGATCAGCCTTCGCATCTGGCCGCCCCATCACAATCAGCCGACACAGCGTAATCAGCTCTTGAGGTCGGCTCCACTTGAGCAGATCGCGCAGCGAGTCGCCGCCCATGATGAAGTACAACTCCGCTTCTGAGTACTGGGTTCCCAGCAGGCGCAGCATATCGACGGTATAGTGCGGCCCAACGCGATCGATATCCACGCGCGACACACTGAATTCTGGCCGGTCCGCAATCGCTAATGTAATCATCGCCAACCGATGCTCGACGGCCACACGCGTCCGGTGCTTATGCGGCGGGTCGGCCGCCGGGACGAACAGCACGCGGTCGAGTTGGACGGCATCGCAGGCGTACTCGGCCAGAATGAGGTGACCAACGTGGGGCGGATCGAAAGTACCGCCCAGAATCCCTAAGCGCATCGCCTAGTCTGACCACTCCAGCTCATTTTCGCCGATGAACACCGAATCACCTTCCTGCACGCCTGCTTTACGCAGCGCCTCGGTCACGCCGAGCGTATCCAGCAGTTTCTGGAAACGGTAAACTGCTTCATCGTAATCCCAGTAGGTACGAGCGGCCGCCCGTTCGATGCGCTTGCCGACGACACGATATTCGCCCTCGCCCAGCTTCTCGACCGTGAACGCGGCCTCATCTTCCTCGGGCAGCTCGTAAATCGGCATTTCTTCGACGGTGAACGGCTCAGTTTCCGGTAGATTGGCGAACTGTTCGAACATCTGCCCGACCAACTTCTGCACGTTCTGGCGGGTCATCGCCGAAATCGCCAGCGGCTTCTCGATGCCACGGCTCTTAAGCGCAGCTTCAATTTCCGGCCAGCGTTCCTTAACTTGGGGCATATCAATTTTTTTTACGACCACGATCTGCGGTTTCTGGGCCCATCGTT
>CALKIA010000453.1 GCA_937988705.1 uncultured Chloroflexota bacterium
TCCCCGTCTGGTCGCTGATCCAGCGCTTCGCCCTGCCCCCCGGTTTCATCATCCCCCAGGAAGCGGTCGAAGCGGCCGGCACGGAATTTGGTCGCCAGCCTTCCGGCGCTGGCCCGTACATTTTGGAACGCTGGGAACCCGGCGTGATCATCACCGGCACACGTAACCCCAATTACTACCTCGAAGGCAAGCCCGGCTTTGATCGCTTCGAAATGCAGTTGATGGTCGAACCATCGGTCGGTATCCTACGCATAGAAGCGGGCGAGGCCGATATTGCATTGGACTTCGTGCCCAATGCCGATTACCCACGCATCTCGACCGATCCGGCCATTGCGGCGCAGCTGCTGCCGACTGCGGGCTTCCCGAACATCGACTATGTGGTGCTGAACACGACCATCGAACCCTACAGCATTCCGGAAGTCCGTCAGGGGATGGCGCTCGCAGTCGATCGCACACGCCTCGTGCAAATCCTCAATGGTCGCGCTGAACCCGCCGTTGGGCCTATTCCGCCGAGCGTGTTGGGTAACAACGCCGACCTTGTGCCGCTGACGTTCGACCCGGATGCCGCTAAGGCGCTGCTGACCAGCGCGGGCTTTGCCGATGGTTTCACCGGCACACTGCTGACCAACACCGACCCGACCAACCTCTCGGTCGCGCAGGCACTGATCAATGACTGGTCGAGCATCGGCATCAACCTGCAAATCACCAGCATCGACAACGCGCAGTTCCTCGATATTCTGGTCAATCAGCCGGATACGCTGGAAGTCGTGTTGACCAACTGGTATCTCGACTACCCGGATCCGTCGAACATCTGGGAACCGCTGCTCGCCTGCGGTGGCTCGTACAACTGGGGCCAGTTCTGCGATGAAGCGCTCGAAGCGCAGTTCGCGGACGCCAATGCGATCCCGCCGGGTGATGCCCGCTGGGCCGCCTTCAGCGCTTTCGAAGAAGCCATCGTCGGCGCGATGCCGAACATCTTCCTCGAACACCAGTTGAACTTCTACTTCACGAGCGAACGCCTGAGCATCCAGTCTGACCCCGGCGTGCTGCTGCGCTGGGATGCGGCGGGCCTGAAGTAACCGACCACCCCACCCGCAATTGACTTCTGATGAGGGACGCTGCAAGCCGCGTCCCTCCTTTGTTATAGGAGATCGTCTTTGACGGCTTATTTCATCCGCCGACTCTTAGGGGCCTTCGTCGTCATCATCGGCGTCGCGACGATCAGCTTTGTGATGGTATTCCTGATGCCGGGCGATGCGGCGCGGATGTATGCGGGACCGCGCGCGCCGGAAGAAACCGTGCAGCGGATTCGGGTGCTGTGGGGGCTGGATCAACCGCTGCCCGTGCAGTATTTCCGCTACTTGGGCCGGGCGCTGCAAGGCGATTTCGGCAATTCCACGCGCGATAACCGCCCTGTGCTGCGCGCCGTGTTTGATCGACTGCCCGCGACCGCTCAGCTGGCGCTGGCGGGGTTAGCGTTTGAACTGGCGTTCGGTGTTCCCCTCGGCATCCTTGCGGCGCTGAAACCCGGCACATGGATCGACAATTTCGCCACCTTCATCGCGTTGATCGGCATTTCGGTGCCGCAGTTCGCGCTGGGGCTGGTGCTGCTTTACCTCTTCGGTTTCGTCATTCCCATCTTTCCGCTCGGTGGCTATGGCACGGTCGCCCATTTGATCTTGCCTGCCTTCGTCCTCGGTTTTGGCGGTGTGGCTTTTTACTCGCGCATCGTCCGCAGCAGCATTCTCGAAGTCGCCAATGAGGACTATGTCCGTACCGCCCGCGCCAAAGGCTTAGCCCCCCGCGCCGTAATGACCAAACATATCTTGCGCAACGCGCTCCTCCCGGTGATGACGCTGGCCGGGCTGGATCTCGCGCTGCTGCTCGGTGGCGTGGTCGTCATCGAAGCGGTGTTTGGCTGGCCGGGGATCGGCTTGCAGGCATGGACGGCGATTCGCAATCAGGACACACCGATGATCATGGGGACGGTTTTGTTCGCGTCGATCACCGTCGTGGTGCTGAATCTGCTGGTCGATTTTCTGTACGTCGTCGTTGATCCGCGTGTGCGTTTAACATCGTCAGGGTGACTCTATGGCCATCATCAAGAAACAACCCAGACGAGGGGTCTGGTTCCGTCTTCGCCTTCTGCCGCGTGCGTGGATCGGGATCGCGCTCGTGCTGGTGGTCATCTTCGCCGCTCTGGCCGCGCCGCTGATCACTCCCATTGATCCGCTCACGCAGTTCCGTGACGGGTTGTCCGCAAATGGGACGCCGCTGCCGCCGGATGCGCGTTTCCTGCTCGGCACGGATCATCTGGGACGCGACATGTTCAGCCGCATGCTCTACGGCGCGCGCATTTCCCTGCTCATCAGCCTGACCGTCAATATCAGCGCGGCACTCCTTGGCACAGCAGTCGGACTAGTCACAGGCTACTATGCGGGCCTCCTCGACAATGTCCTCATGCGCGTGACGGATATTCTGCTCGCCTTCCCGGCGATTCTGCTGGCGTTAGGCTTCGGCGCGGTGCTCCGCCCCAGCATCCCAACGGTGATCACGATCCTCGTGTTCATCACGTGGGCGCCGCTGGCACGCCTCGTGCGCGCGCAAGTGCTGAGTGTACGCGAACGGCCGTTCGTGGAAAGCGCGCGCGCCATCGGCTGCCATGACAGCTACATCCTTGTGCGGCAAATCCTCCCGCAGATCATCACGGTGGTCGTCGTGTGGGGCACGCTGAGTTTCGCCAGCACCATTCTGGTCGAATCGTCGCTAAGCTTTCTCGGCGTCGGTGTTCCCCTACCGACCGCCAGTTGGGGTAATATGATCGCCGAGGGACAAACGCGCTATCGCATTGCGCCGTGGACGATCCTCGCGCCGACGCTGGGGATCATCATCACCACATTAGGCTTCAACCTGCTGGGCGATGCGCTCCGCGATGCGCTGGATCCCCGCACCAAATACAAAGTTTAGGCAGGAGGCATTGATGGCACACACTATCGTCGAAGGGTACATCCCTTTCAAAGGCTATCAGACATGGTACCGCATCGTCGGTGACGGGGACAAAACACCCCTGCTCTGCTTACACGGCGGACCGGGCGCGACGCATGACTATCTCGAATCGCTTGATGCGATGGCGGATACTGGCCGGCGCGTGATTTACTACGATCAGCTCGGCTGCGGCCGTTCCGCCATCGACGTGAGCAAACCGGAGCTGTGGACCGTTGAGTTGTACGTCGAAGAAGTTGACGTGGTGCGCCGCGCACTCGGTCTGGATCGGATACATCTACTTGGACAGTCGTGGGGCGGCATGTTGGCGATGGAGTACATGATCACCCAACCGCAGGGCGTGGCCAGCCTGACGATCGCCAGTTCGCCCGCCAGCATGCACCAGTGGGTCGCGGAAGCCAATCGTCTGCGCGAACTACTGCCCGCCGAGGTGCAGAAGACGCTGCTAGAGCATGAAACCGCTGGTACGACCAGCAGTCAACAATACAAGGATGCGACGAAGGTTTTCAATGATCGGCATGTTTGCCGGCTGCTGCCATACCCGGACTATATGAAGCGGAGCTTTGACTACCTCGACGAAGGAGGGGAGGTCTACAACACCATGAACGGGCCGAACGAATTCCACGTGATCGGCACGATTCGTGATTGGGATGTGCGCGCCAGTCTGGGCAAAATCAACGCGCCAACGCTCGTCACCTCCGGTCGGCACGACGAAGCCACGCCCCTCATCGCGGAAACGGTCAAGCATGGCATCCCCGGCGCGCAGTGGGTGATCTTCGAAAACAGCTCCCATTCGGCCCACGTCGAAGAAGCCGACCGCTACATGCAGGTGCTCGCCCAGTTCATCAGCCAATACGACTAAAGCAGAGGAGTTGACGGAATGACAATTTACCAGTTAAGGAAAGAGCAGCGCGCCTTCTCGTTTGATCGTACCTTACCTCCGGTGCTGCGCATTGTCAGCGGCGATACGGTGACGTTTGAAACGGGCGATGTCGCCTATGAGCGGCTGTCCAAAGGCGAAGCAGTCGACGTGATCGGCTTGGAGAACTTTAACGCCGTGACCGGCCCGGTCTATGTGGAAGGCACTGAACCCGGTGACGCGCTCAAAGTGGAAATTCTCGACGTGCAAGTGCGCCGGGCGTGGTCGGTGTGGCTGCCGCAGTTCGGCGGGTTGGGCGCGCAGACTGACACCGTGCGCGTGAAAGAGATCGGCTTGAGTGGTGGCCGAGCGCACATCTCCGACACGGTGAGCGTGCCGCTTCGCCCGATGATCGGCTGCATCGGCGTTGCGCCCGCTGACGGCGCGGGTTCGACCTTTATGCCCGCTTATCCATTCGGCGGCAACATGGATTTGCGCGAGATGGAAGTTGGTACGACGCTCTACCTGCCGATTCAAGTGCCGGGCGCACTGCTGGCCATGGGTGATCTGCATGCGGCGATGGGCGTCGCCGAACCAACGTGGGTCAGCCTCGAAGCCGCCGGACAGGCAACGCTGCGCATCAGCGTCGCCAAAGGCATGGCGTTGACGTACCCGCGTCTGCGCGTCGGCAGCAGCACCTACTGCCTCGGCATGGGGGAAACGCTGGCGCAAGCACATCAGATCGCGCTGGATGAAGCTTATAAGCTGCTCACGACCGAATGGGGTATGGACTCGTTTGACGCCTACGCATATGCCAGTGCAGCGGTCGACATGCGATTAGGTGGGCCTGCGACCGCGCTTGTCATGGCGGTTGTTCCGGATCGCGCGTAATGTTTTTAGTGGGGCGCACGGCTGTGCGCTCCAACACTATGTCCAAGACTACTCTGAGGCTTCGTTCCCCTGCCGAGCAAGTTTTTTGGGAATCGTCACCTCGAACGTCGTCCCCGCGCCTAATTGGCTGTTCACAGTGATCGTCCCACCGTGTAATTCCACTGACTGGCGCGTGATGCTCAGGCCTAAGCCTGTCCCTGAGATCGTGCCAACATTCGTTGCGCGATGGAACGGTTCAAACAAGTGTTTCAGGTCGTCCTCGGGAATGCCAATCCCCTCATCCTGCACGCGCAGATTGAACTCCTGGTCAGTGTCGCTCAACGTAACGACGACCTGTCTGTCCTTGAGCGAATACTTGAGCGCATTATGAATGAGGTTAGTCACAATCTGACGCAGCAGCCGTTCGTCGAATGCGGCCCGCAGCGGCCCACGGGAGCCGGTATAGGCCAGCCGCCCCTGATATTCCATCTGGACATCAAATTCACTCACGACATCGCGGCACAGCGCGTCGACATCACCGGGATACGGCTCGAACTTGACGCGTCCAGCCTGCATGCGCGCCAGATGCAGCACATCTTCGATTGTGTTCTTCATGTACGTCACTTGCTGGCGAATACGATCCAATCGCCCGTCAATCTGCGTCTGATCCATCCGATCGCGATAAAGGGTGAGTGTCTCAGTGGCGGCCAGAATCGCGGCTAAGGGCGTCCGGAATTCATGCGATGCCATCGAGACAAACCGCGATTTCAGATCGCCCAGCTCCTTTTCATGCGCCAGCGACTGCTTCAACGCTTCATCGGCCTGTTTGCGCTGGGTAATATCGATCACATGGCTCATCACCATCGGGCCTTCCGAGGTGTTGATGTAACTCAGCTGGATGTCGCACGGGAAGACGCTGCCATCGCGCCGCCGGCCACCCGATTCAAACGACACCGAGCGCGGTTCTTCCAGCCCGCTCGCCGCACTTAACCGACCGATTTGCGCCTGACGGTATTCTTCGGGTACCAGTGCATCAACCGTGCGCCCTACGAGATCGGCCCGATCATAATCAAAGAGCTTGGCCGCAGCCTGATTAACCAGTTCCAGTTTGCCTTGCATATTCGCAATGACGGTTGCGATCGGTGCTGCTTCCACAAACGTGCGGAACTTTTCTTCACTGGTGCGCAGCGCATCCTCGGTGAGCTTCCGTTCGGTTACATCGCGCAGTACCCCGATCATTTCCAAGGGCGCACCAGTATGGGGATCGAGCACAACCGTCGCGGCGATCTCCACCCATACAAGATGACCGGCTTTATGCCGCAGCCGCAGACTGAGGGTGAAATGGGTTAGTCCCGCTGCGAATGCTTTGAGAACAACGCTGCTGTTGGGTTCAAGGTCATCAGGATGCACGAGCACTTCCGTCGCCTGGTCGATCAATTCTTCGGGATAATAACCCAGCACCGTATACGCCGAAGCTGTTATGAAGGTAACGATACCGTCCGCCGACAGTCTGAACAGCACATCATTCACGTTCTCAGCCAGCAGACGATAGCGTTCTTCGCTTTCGCGTAGGGCTTCCTCCGCCTGTTTACGAGCGGTGATATCCCGCAGCACGCCGACCATTTCGAGAAGCTGTCCCGTCTCCGGATCATATACATTAGTGTTGGTGACTTCGACCCACATATAGTGCTGGTCTCTGTGCAACACGCGTTCGACGAGTGTAAAGTGCGCTGACCCCGACTCAATTGCTGCCTGCATCACAACCGCGGAAACGGGCACATCATCGGGATGTACATAGTCGAATCCAGACTGGCCAACAAACTCTTCTGGACGATAGCCGAGAAGCGCATAAACCGAGGGCGTAGCGAAGGTCAGCCCACCTTGCGGACTCAACTTGATAATCACATCATTCACGTTTTCGGCCAGCAGGCGGTAGCGTTCCTCACTTTCCCGCAGGGCAGCTTCGGTGTGTTTGCGGGCGGTGATGTCGGTGAACGTGGTGACCGCAGCATAGGGTGTTGACTGGTTCGGCTCGAAGATCGGCTGCGAGTTGATCAAGATCCAGCTCAGCGAGTCATCGGGCTTGTGCACGCCCATAATCACACTCGACTGCGGCTCACCGGTGGTCAGTGCCAGCATAGCCGGGTGGGTTTCGCCGGGGAAGGGACTGCCATCCTCGTGAACGGCGCGCCAGGTCGGATCAACCGACGTCCGTCCCATCAGCTGATCAGCGGATAAGCCGAGAATTCGCTCAGCGGCGGCATTGAAGGTTTGAATCACGCCGTCGCGCCTTTGCAGCACAATCCCCTCAGACATGGTACTGATGAGCTTACGATACCGTTCTTCACTTTCGCGCAGCGCCGTTTCGGCGCGTCGCCGCTCGGTAATGTCACGAATAACGGCCAGCTGCAAAAGTTCATCGTTCAACTTGATTGGATGACTAACCGCTTCGATGACAATCGTCGCGCCCTCAGCCGTCTCGATCTCGTATTCCGTCATCCGTCCGCCGCCTTGCCGGGTCAGGGCCAATCCTTCAGCACTCTGGCGCTGATACACTGGCTTCTGGAACAACCCCACTTCAGTCATGGCCTTGCCAATCATCTCGGCGCGCGTCCGGCCTGTCAGTGCTAGCCCAGCCGGGTTCACATCGACGAACACGCCCTGTAGATTGACGAGACAAATGGCGTCTGGACTGGTTTCAAACAGAATACGCAGCCGTTCTTCGCTGGCGCGCAGCGCTTCCTGCGCCTGCTTGCGCTCGGTGATGTCGCGGATGATGCAAACGAGACTGCTGACGGCTTTCTCCGACCGATTGACCGGCGCCAGGCTGATTTCGACGTTTACCAGACCGCCGCCATTCATCCGCTGCGCGCGGGCTTCAATCTGCTGGGTCTGATGGGTGGCGGCCACCTCATCGATGACCTTGTTAATCTTCACGCCATCATCCGGATCGAAAAATGCGGACAGTCTGGAGCCGTGCGCGCCGCCCTCCCCAATGCCGAATAGGTGCTCGAAGGCGTAGTTCGCCTGTTGGATGCCCTGCGCGATATCGAGCAGCAGAATACCATCGCCGCTGTGGTTGAAAATTGCTTCAATCCGGTCTTTGGCGCGTTCCAACTCGGCAGTGCGTTCAATGACACGCTGTTCCAGCAGGTCATGGGCTTCTTGCAAGGCAAATTCGGCTTGTTTCTGCTTGGTGATATCGAAACCTACGCACTGCACTTCACTCACGACACCGTCAGCGTCTTGAACCGCGATGAATTCCCAGAAGGTCCATATGTGACCGCCGTTCTGGTCATGGTTGCGCACTTCCACTTGCACCGGAAGCCCCACATTCACCAAGCATTGGGAAACGGCGTCAAAGACCTGAATGTGGTCGATGGGTAAAATCATGTCCATCGAGTTATGCCCGACAAATTCCGACGCGAACCAGCCGAATTGTCTAAGATAACGCTGGTTGCAGTACGTGATTTTGCCGAGCATATCTACCCGAATATTAAAAGCCGTCTGCGAATCGACCAGTGAGCGTAGATAACTCTCGCTCTGGCGCAGCGCTTGTTCGGACTGCAAGCGTTCGGTCACCACTTCGGAGAACAGCAGGATACCGCCGATTTCCCCATTGAGGTCGCGCCACGGGTGAATTTCCCAGCGCACCCAGTCGACGGTACCATCACCTCGGGGGAAGGGATCGGCCTCGCACTTTTCGACCGCACCCTTCAGGCAGCGCTGGTGAATTTGCACCCAGCGCTCCGGGATTTCCGGAAAAACGTCGTAATGCGAACGCCCAACGATGCTTTCCGCCGGCAGGCGATAATCCTGCACCCAGCGCCGGCTGACCGCCACATAATGCATCTCTTTGTCGAAGATGGCGATCGCCGCGGGAGCATATTCAATAAACAGGCGCAGACGCTGCTCACTTTGTTGGAGCTGACGCTCGGTCTGTTTGCGCTCGGTGATATCGCGGACGATACAGATCAGCGCGTTGGTATCCCCCACGGGGATCATACGCGCTTCGTAATCATGCTGATCGGGCATCAAATACTCAAACACCGCGAGTTCCCGGGTCGCAATCACCGTCTGCACGGCTGCGACGGCCTGCTGCAGCACCGATTGCGGGACAAGCGCCGCGTTGAAAAAATCAAAGAGATTGTTGCCGATGATCATTTCGAGGGGCAGAATGAGCTTATCGAGCGGCCCATGATAATCCAACACCGTCCCATCGGATTGAATGTAGAAAATGCTGTCCGGGATGGCGGCAAACAAGGCATGCTGCTTGGCCTCGCTGGTCAGCAGCGCCTCTTCGGCCAGCTTGCGCTTGGTGATATCGGCGGCAATCCCTTCGATGCGCACCGGATTACCCGCGTCGTCGCGCACCAACCACGCGCGATCATGCAGCCAGCGCACTTCGCCATCTGGTCGGAGGATCCGATAAATTGCGTCGCGGAACCCACGCTGCAGCAAGCTGTTATTCAACTCCGCAGCGCGCGGCTGATCATCCGGATGTAACACTTTCTGCCAGAGGTCACTATCGGAGAACTCGCTTTCCGAGCGTCCGTAGACTTTGCGGACGGCGGAATTCAGGTAATTAATCTTCAAGCTGGGGAGATCGGCTGACCAGACCACATCCTGCATGTTCTCGAAAAGACTGCGCAGCCGCCCCTCGCTTTGACGGAGGGCTTCTTCCATCTGCTTACGGGCGGTGATATTCCGGGCGCTGTCATTAACCTGAATCGGATGTCCGGCATCGTCGTAAACAACCCATGCCCGTCGGTGCAGCCACCGAATCTGACCATCGGGCAACCGGACACGATGTTCAATTTCGACAAAACCATCCTCTAGGCAGGTCTTCATCGCGTTCAGCACCCGGTCGAGTTCCTCAGGCGGAACAATGCTTTTGAAAAATCCCGGATCACTCAACACTACTTCTACCGGGTAGCCGTAGACGCGTTCAAAGGCGCTGCTGACATACACCAGATGGCGATCGGGAAAGGTGACGGACAACAACGCGTCTTGAGTCGTGTCGAGGATGGCCTTGATCTGTTCGCGCAGTGTTTGCGAATCTTCACGGGCCGGATCATACGCCGTCTCAGCCACCAGCGGCAGCCGATCAGCAATTTCCAGTTCTTGCACAATCAATTCGCTGAGGCGCTCGCTATCCGTCTGCTCGACAAAGCCTTTGGCACCGAGCCGCATCACGTCGACCGCGTCCTTAACCCGCGCCGTCTGCGCGACGACGATCACCGGAGTTCTCGGATATACCCGCTGTATAAGACGCAAGATGTCCGGGGTGTTTGACCATGATGTATCAAAGTCATAGAGGATGACATGCCACTGCCGCCGTGCCAGCGCAAGTTCCAGCGCATCGACCGCAGACACATGATCGTACTCAAACTGCCGATGAATCAGTGCGCGCAGTTGGTCTAGCAGCCCGTGGGGCTGCGCCTGCGGCGCGCCAATGCTGAGGATAGAGTAGGGTACAGTTGCATGGTTTTCAGATTGCATCACGAAATTGGCTTTCGCGTTAACGTGTGTTCCGCGAACAATGATTTCTTCATGGAATGACAAATGTTCCTTAATTAATTGTAATGCTATTCTGCCTGAATACGGTATAGGGTCACCGGTAAAACCATTGAGGATTTGCGGGACAGATCAGATAGATGAGGCCTTATTCATCATTTGGGGCATGTGCATGCACATGCCCGCCTATTCCGCCGTTGATTCAGCGCCAACCAATTCTTTCAGGAGCGGAGACGCTTCTCAGGATACAAGTTGAGGATATCGGTTTCGTTCGCCGCGACCACCCCGCGTTCGGTGATCAAGCCAGTCACCAACCGGGCCGGTGTAACATCAAAGCCGTAATTGGCAACGGGACTGTGTTCCGGTGTGAGCCGTACCACCTCGATCGCCCCACCAGCGGTCTGTCCATCGATATATTTGACCTCTTCCCCACCGCGTTCCTCAATCGGAATATCGCGCAGACCGTCGCGCAGCTCCCAGTCAAATGTTGACGAAGGCAGCGCCACATAAAACGGCACGCCATTATCATGCGCCGCCAAAGCCTTGAGGTAAGTACCGATCTTGTTGGCGACATCGCCCGTATACGTCGTGCGGTCGCTGCCCACAATGCACAAATCGACCAGACCGTGCTGCATCAAATGACCGCCGACGTTATCGGCAATCACCGTATGCGGGACGCCATGCTGACCCAATTCCCACGCAGTGAGGCGCGCACCCTGATTGCGGGGACGCGTTTCATCGACCCACACATGCACCGGGATACCCTGATCATGCGCGGTGTAAATCGGTGCGGTGGCGGAACCGTAATCGACGAACCCCAACCAGCCTGCGTTGCAATGCGTGAGGATGTTGACCGTCTGCCCCGGTTTGCGTTCGGCCAGCGCCTCGATCAACTTGACACCGTGCGCGCCGATCTGACGGCAGAATTCCGCGTCTTCAGCGGCGATGCGCAGCGCCGTTTCCCGCGCACCGGGGATCATCTCGTCCAGCGCCTCGATCTGCTGGAGGGCAGCCCATTGGCGATCCACCGCCCACGCGAGATTCACGGCGGTCGGACGCGTCGCCTTGAGAATTGTGCCTGCCGCCTCAACAAATTCGAGCCAAGCGTGGCGGCTGGACTTTGGTGCGGTCAAGGCCGCGATATACATGCCATAGCCCGCCGTCGCGCCAATCAAGCCTGCCCCACGCACGGCCATCGCCTTGATGGCGTGCGCCACATCAGCGACGGTGCGCAGATCCAGCACGACGAACTCATGCGGCAAGCGGCGCTGATCAATGATCTGAACAATCGTCGGATCGTCCGGTTTCAGCCAGATCGTCCGGTAATGGGTACCACCAACATTCATGGTTGCCTCGTGTTTAATGCGCTATGCTCCCGGAGTATAGCGTTTTCTCTGCAATGAAGGCAGAATCGCTTGCATATTTCATCCGCAGCCGATTTGAGGAGCAATCCGTTATGCACAGCCTTTGGAACGCGACCGAGGCCGCCCAGTACCCTAACGATCTCGCCCAGCGCGTGTACACTTCGCACCTGCTGGGGCGTAATCCGGCGCTGGTGCTGCACGGTGGCGGCAATACCTCGGTCAAAATCACCGAAGCGACGTTGCTCGGCGGTCAAGAAGAACTGCTCTACATCAAAGGCAGCGGGTGGGATCTCGCCACCATCGAAGCGGCGGGCTTCGCGCCGGTGCGCCGTCGTGCCCTGCTCGATCTGGCGACATTACCAACGCTCTCAGATAAGGCGATGGCTAATGCCATGCGCTGCGCCATGACCGATGCCAGCGCGCCGTCGCCCTCGGTCGAAGCGATTCTACACGCGCTGCTACCGCACAAGTTCGTCGACCATACCCATGCCGACGTCCTCATCGCGCTCACGAACACGCCGAATGGTCACGAACATGTGCGGCGCGTCTACGGTGACAGCGTCGTGATTATTCCTTATGTGATGCCTGGCTTCAAACTAGCCCGCCTGTGCGCGGACATCTATCCCCAAGCGGCGCACAGCGGGACAATCGGTATGGTGCTGCTTAAGCACGGCATCTTCTCGTTCGGAGAGACCGCCCGCGAATCCTACGAGCGCATGATTGAACTCGTGAGCCGCGCCGAAACCTACCTTGCGGATCGCAGCGCGTGGACGATCGCGCTGCCCCAAGTCGCTGCGCTAACCCAACCACAGCGGTTGGAGCGCGCGCGACTGCGCCGGGCGGCATCCGACACGGCCGGCGCACCGCTGATCATGATCACGCGGGACGACGCGCAGTCGCTCGGTTTTGCGCAGCGGGCGGATGTCGCGCAGTTGTCACAGCAAGGCCCAGCTACGCCGGATCACGTCATCCGCACGAAGCGAGTGCCGCTCCTCGGGCGGGATGTGCGTGCCTTCCAGCAAGCCTATGTTGACTATTTTGAGACGAACAAGACGCGCTCCGTCGATCCGCTAACGATGCTCGACCCCGCCCCGCGCCTGATTCTTGACCCGGAATTGGGGCTGATGGCGCTCGGAAAAACGGCTAAAGACGCCGCCATCAGCGCAGAGATCTATCACCACACCATTGACATCATCCTGCGCGCGCACGCCCTCGGCGGTTACGAAGCGCTGTCCGCCGCCGACCTGTTCGACATGGAATACTGGGAACTGGAACAAGCCAAGCTCAAATCCCACGCGACCGCGCCGATCTTCACAGGGGAGATCGCACTCGTCACCGGGGCTGCATCGGGAATCGGCAAAGCGAGCGTCGCGGCGCTGCTCAAACGGGGCGCGGCCGTGATCGGGCTGGACATCAACCCGGCCATCGAAACGCTGTACCAGCGTGCGGATTATCTCGGCGTCATCTGTGACCTAACCGACGAAACTGCCATCCAGCACGCGCTGGAAGCGGGCGTCAAAGCCTTCGGTGGACTGGATCTCCTCATTTTGAATGCGGGCATCTTCCCACCGAGCGCGAAAATTGAGGCCATGGAGCTCGACTACTGGCAGCGGGTCATGCGCACCAACCTCGACGCCAACGTGGTACTCATGCGTGAAGCCCACCCGCTGCTCAAAGTTGCGCCCAATGGGGGGCGCGTGGTCATCGTCGGCTCGAAAAATGTCCCCGCGCCGGGGCCGGGCGCAGCGGCCTACTCCGCCTCGAAAGCGGCCATGAATCAACTGGCGCGGGTGGCGGCTCTCGAATGGGGTGCCGACGGCATCCGCGTGAATACCGTGCATCCGAACGCCGTTTTTGACACTGGCCTTTGGACGGATGAGGTTCTGCAAGCGCGTGCGGCCAACTACGGCCTCACCGTCGAGCAGTACAAGACGAACAACATCCTGCACGTCGAAGTCACCAGCCAGCACGTCGCGGAATTGATCGCGGAGCTGTGCGGGCCAGCATTCTCACGCACGACGGGCGCGCAGGTGCCGATTGATGGTGGCAACGACCGGGTGATTTAAGTGATCAGCAAGGGGCAACCCTTTGGAAAGGAAGTCATGACGACTATGGAACATCGGTTATTGGGCGGTTCTGGTTTTCGCGTGCCGGTGCTGAGTCTCGGCACGGCGACGTTCGGCGGTGGGGGAGATTTCTTCAGCAAATGGGGCACAAGTGATGTCGTCGAAGCGACCCGCATGGTCGATCTGTGCCTTGAAGCAGGCGTCACACTATTTGACACGGCGGATGTGTATTCGGCGGGACAGTCAGAAGAAATTCTTGGTCAGGCGCTGAAAGGACGGCGCGACCGGGTGCTGCTCTCCACCAAGTCAACCTTCCGCATGAGTGCTGAGCCGAACGATGTCGGGTCGTCACGCTTCCACATCGTCCGCTCGTGCGAAGCCAGCTTACGCCGCCTCAACACTGATTACCTCGATATCTACACCATGCACGGCTTCGACGCCAAGACGCAGGTCGAAGAGACGCTGCGCGCGCTGGACGATCTCGTGCGAGCGGGCAAAGTCCGCTATCTCGCCTGCTCGAATTTCTCAGGCTGGCAGCTGATGAAATCGCTCGCTGTTTCTGAGCGCTACGGTTGGTCACGCTATGTGGCGCATCAAGCCTATTATTCACTCGTCGGACGCGAGTACGAGTGGGAGCTCATGCCGCTGGCCGTCGATCAGCAGGTCGGAACGCTGGTGTGGAGTCCGCTGGCGGGTGGTCGCCTCAGTGGCAAATTCCGCCGCACGAATCCCATGCCGGAAGGCACGCGCATTCAGCAAGGCGGCGGCGAAGGCCCGTCCCTACCGCCGGAGTGGTTCTACAACCTGATTGACATATTGGATGCCATTGCAGCGGAAACGGGCAAATCAGTCGCGCAGGTCGCGCTGAACTGGCTCCTACAGCGTCCGACCGTCGCCAGCGTCATCATCGGTGCGCGCAACGAAGACCAACTCCGCCAGAACCTCGGCGCGATCGGCTGGAATCTGACCGCCGATCAGGTCGCGCGCCTCGATTCCGCCAGCGAACGAGAGAAAACCTATCCCTACTGGCATCAGAACGGCTTCCACGAACGCAATCCGTTCCCAGCTGCCCGCGGTTAATGATGAGCTGGCGGATGCGCACCCGGTGCCGGGTGCGCGTCCGCCGAAAACCAACCGTCAACATACGCCTACGAGCATATATCTTCGACCGCGAGAATGCTCGGCGTACGCGTCAGCACCACTGTTAGTGTTCAGTCCGGGATAGGCACAAGAGCGTCGGCTTTGGTCGGAAGGGTCACGATGAATGTCGTCCCAATTCCCGGCGCGCTGATCAACTGAATGCGCCCACCATGCGCCTCCACTAAGCTCTTGGTGATCGGCATGCCCAACCCAGTCCCACCACCTTGCCGCAGGCCGGCATCAGTCTGCTTGAAGCGCTCGAATACCGCCGCGTGATCTTCCGGCAGAATGCCCGGGCCGGTGTCACGGATCTCCAGTTGGATCGTTTCATCATTACGGCGGGCACAGATCAGGATCTCGCCCGCTTCGGTGAACTTACAGGCATTCGCGACGATATTGAGTAGAATTTGCAGGATTCGCTGACGGTCCGCACGGATCCGCGGAAAATCATCCGCAATCGAGACACGCAAGCTCACGGGTTTACCCTGCAGCAGCAGCTTGGCGGTGCCTTCCACCTGCCCGAGGAGTGAGCGCACATCCACTTCGTCGCTAATGAACAGGCGCAGCGACCCGGACTCAATTTTCGACATGTCCAGGATATCGTTAATCAGATTTAGCAGGTGCCTGCCGCTTTCGACCACATCATTGAGGGTATCGCGCTGGCGGTCGTTGACCGGCCCAAGATCTCCTCTGGCAACGAATATGGTGAAATTGATCACCGCGTTCAACGGGGTGCGCAGCTCGTGCGACATGCTGGCGAGAAAGGCAGATTTCACCTTGTCGGCCCGTTCCGCTTGTTCGCACGCCACTTGGGTTTCCCCAATGCGCTGTTCGATCTGATCAGCCATTGCGTTGAACACCTGGCTCACGCGCGCAATCTCGTTGATGTGCCCTACCGGGATCCGCTCGGTCAGATTCCCCTGACCGAGCTGTTCGGCTGCATGCTCCAACCGACTCATGGAACGTACGCAGCCATTGATGATGAAGAATGCTACCACCACCACGAACAGTGACGCGAGCAGGATGCCGAACAATAACTGCTGCGAGGCGCTGATTTCATGTTCGGCCAGCGTATTCACTGCCAGCGCCAACCGATCTGCGACCACAAAAGTGGCTGTGCTCTGCCGGACAATACTAGGATGCAAACTGTCCAGCTCCTCGGGCGTCATGGCCAGTGCGAGGAGCACCGATGTGCGGAGTTCAAACCCGCGCCTATCCAGTTCGTCCAGCAGAGAAATTGCATTCGGGTCTCGCAGTGGGGGTAGACCTACCCCCTCGTCGCCCGCCCGCAGCGCCTGCTGCCCAGCCGCGAAATTGACCACCAACGATTGCGCCAACTGGCGCAAATCCTCGCGCTCTACCTCGCTCGCAGCTTGCTGTAAGTGATCCAGAGTCGTGTCCAGCAGCAGGGCTGTCGTTCGCTGCTGGCTGATCATGTTGACCATACGCAAATCATCAGCCGCGTCGTTTGCACTGCGCAGACCGACGAACACCGCGAGGGCCAGCAAGCCCACCAGCGTGATCAACATGCCAAACAACTGGACGCGCAGTGAATACAGAGGATTCATACCGCCTCCGCGTTCGAATGCAGGTGCCTGGTCAGTTCTCGACAAGCGCGTGTCCCGAGTGCGCTGCTGCGCACTGAGGCGAGCGGCAGGCTAGCGATCAATGTTGTTGCAGCGGGAAGCTGGCCGGTCGCCGGATCTGCATCGCCGGTCAGGGCCTGTGTATTGACTTGCCAAGTCCCATCATCTGGAGACTGCTGACTGATAAACAGCGGGATGCTGAGGCCCAATCCCCAGAAGGCAGGGACGACGCTAAGCCTAAGGACTAAGGGGATGAGATGCATTTTCGAAAGTGTAGACAATTCCCAACCATCGAGTGAAATGAACAGCGGCTTCCCTTAGCTTAGCTGAAGCCGCCAATTCCATTCGTTAAGGAACTATTGAGGCTTGGTGCGAAGGATTTATATGGGCTGCGCCTGCAGCGCCAACAGTTCCGCGTGCGGCATAGATTTAGACAGGCGTGGAATAGCCACAATAAACTTCTTCCGATCATTCTCATCGGTTTCGAGCTGGATGCGCCCCATATGCATCTCAATGATCGTCTTGGCCAGCGACAGATGTAGGCGGGTTCCCGTCTTGTCGGCTTCCGTTGGCACAAAGAACGGCATGAGCAAATCGTACAGATCAGCGGCGCGGAAGGCTTGAGTCTCACAGGATATACTGAGAATTGACCAGCTCACCTTGTCGGCAATTCGGCTGCTGAGCTGAATCCGTATCTCACTTTTATTCTCGGCTGACTGCACACAGAAGCGGGTGATATTGCTGATAGCCGTACCCAACCGTTCCGGATCGCCATCAACTTTTGGCGCCGGCGTATCGCAGGTGATCGACACTTGTAGTTCCTTGCGGGCAAAGCGTGGCTCCAGTGCGGTCACCGCCCCCTTGACGAGCGTCTGCAGATCGACTTGCTGGTGTCCGATAGGGAGCGAGCTGCGCTGCATATGCGACATCTCTACCATGTCACCGATTAACTGCGTGATCTGATCGACGAGCTGCGTGATGGTCGCAATGCCGTCCGCCGAGCGTTCGGGCTGCTTCTTAATCAGATACAGCCGCAGCTTGATGTTGGACAGCGGGGTACGAAGTTCATGGCTCAGATGCGCGAAGAAGCGATCTTTGTGTTCCTGTTCCGCCCGCAGAGCGACATTCTTGCGTTCTAGTTCTTCGTTGAGCGCCGCCAGCGTTTCATCATAATGATCAATATCGCGCAGCAGCAAATTGATCTGTTGGGCGAGTTGGGCAACCTCATCGTTCCCATCAAATGCCACAACCCGATCTTTCTGTTCCGGAGAAATGTCACGCACCCGCCGTCCCAGCGTCGCAATCCGCGAAAGCACCAAACCGTCCAGCAGAATGAGCGTAAAGGCGACGAAAACGACTCCGACAATGAATAACGCAGTCAGGAAGTAGTTTTGGGTGGCAACCCCTTCCAGGTAGATGTTACGCGCCATGCTCACGCGCAGCATGAACAGCGGATTTCCGTTCAGATCATTCAGATAACGATAGCCAAACACCAGATCGTTATCCACGGCCAGCGTGACCGCGTCATGGGTAACCTGCATGGTTTCATTCGCCGCGACCACATCAGTCGGGAGTCCGGTTGCCGTGAGATCGGACAGCGACAGTTCATGTCCGAAGCCTTCGACCAAGACCGCAATCTCATCGCTCTGCAGATAACGTCCAAACATGATGACGCCGGGGGATTCGCTTTCCAGATTGCTCCGCAAAACGGGCGCCGAAGCGACGAGTAGGATGCCCTCTGGGGTAGCGAGTAACCCCGAAACGATGCTCTGGTTCGTTTCATGATCAAACAGTGGATTCATACCCAGAACAGCTTCACGAACCGTCTCGGGGATAGCGCGACCGGGCTGATCGTCGTCGGCAGCGTAGGCCTGTTGATAGACCATAGCGCGTGTATCATCGACGAACATGACCAGATCGATCCGAAAGGACTCAAAGAAATGAGCTTGAAAATTGGCGTCGATATAGCTTTCATCACCCGCTTCGATGAACTTGTAGGTATCATCCCACTGGGCATAATCACGGGTGATGTTCGCGAGAAACCCGACCTGCTCCATCAACGCTGTTTCGCCCCGATCCAGCATCTCGTGAACGGATTGCTTCTCAAGGTTTATATAGCCACGTTCCAGAATGGTACGGCTGACCACATAGATTGCCACCGAACAGAGCAGCAACACGGTCACGGTGACGATCAGCGCTTTCGTCCGTAAGCTGGTGAACATCGATTTGCGACCCAACTGTGCCGATGTAGCTCGGAATAGTCGCGTTATCACGAGAAGATCTCACCGAGATCACGAGCGAACGTGGGCAGAACCGGCTTCGGAAAGCATCTCACGAAGCCAGCATTTTCGGCCTCGACCGCCACCGCGGGATCATAATAGGCTGTGACCGCGACACACGGCAGCGACGCCGTCGCCGGGTTCTCGTGGATGGCGTGGAGCAGTTCCCAGCCATCGACATCGGGCATCGCCAGATCAAGGATCGCGAGTGAGTAAGCGTTGTGCGCCAGATAGAACATGGCATCGTGGGCGTTGGTAGCGACGTCCACCTCGATATCGTTGTAGCGTAGAATGTGGGCCAATACCTGACAGCTAGCGGCATCATCATCTACAACCAGCATGCGGGCGAGGTTCATGTCGTCTTTTCCTTTGAGCACAGTCATGCCGAAAGTGCTTCTGCAAATTCGGGGATCACAATCAATAGTTTGATCAGGTCTTGCATAAACGTGGCCGGCGTCAGCGGCTTGGACATATAGTTGTGACAACCGGCTGCAAGCGCCTTCTCGCGATCCCCCACCATCGCGTGCGCGGTCAACGCAATGATCGGAATTTGCGCCAGTGTATGATCGGCCTTTAGTCGCTTAATCAATTCCCAGCCATCCATCACTGGCATCGATAAGTCGGTCACGATAAAGCGCGGACGTTCCTCGACAACTTTCGCGAGTCCCTCTGCGCCGTTCACGGCTGTGATCACATTGGCGCCGTAGAAGGCGAGGAGGATGCGGGCGACTTCCAGACTTCCAGGGTCATCATCGACCACAAGCACGTCCCATCCAAATAACACACCACGGTTCGACGGTTCGAATCGGCTCACCATGCTCTCTCCTTCAAGAAACGAGTTCAGCTTCGCTGACCTGGGGGGCAGGCAGCGTCACGATGAATTCACTACCGTCGCCGACGCTGCTCTTGACCTGCACGGATCCATTCATGGCACTACATAACTTACGCACGACGGCCAACCCCAACCCAGTCCCTTCATACTTGCGACTGGAGGTACTGTTGACCTGCCGGAATTCATCGAAGATGAAGCCCAGTGCATGTGAGGGGATACCGATGCCGGTATCCGCTACTTTCAGGACGATATAGCCGTCAATCCAGTTGACATGGAGCATGATCGAACCGGCATCTGTGAACTTCACGGCGTTTCCGAGCAGGTTGAGCGCGATCTGCGTCACGCGGGCTTTGTCCAGTTTCAAAACCTCAGGCACATGTGGCTCGACCGTCGTGGTCAGGGTCAGGGACTTCCTGGCGGCCAACACGTCGATCTGTTTCGTCCATTCATCGACCATGCCCTGCAGCGGGGTCGCAGCGTAGACAAACTGCACGCGCCCTGCCTCAATCTTGGAAACATCGAGGATGTTATTGATCAGTTCCAGCAAGTGTTTACTGCTGTTATAGATACTGTCCACCATCGGCCGGGTGACCGGATCAAGCTGGCCGGCCATGCCTTCCAGCAAGATACCTGAAAAACCGATGATCGCATTCAGCGGCGTCCGCAGTTCATGCGACATGGTCGAGAGGAATTCCGATTTCAGCCGCGACGATTCCGCCGCTGCCTCGGTCGCCACTTGCAGTTCGGCGATCAGGTTCTCGCGCTGCAGCGACTCTTCGGCGAGCTGTTGATCGCGTTCCCGCAAACGGTCGGTCATCCGGTTGAAGGCATTAGTCAACGAACCAATTTCGTCGCGTCGCACAATCGGAATGGTATGATTCAGATCGCCGCGCCCAACCCGAGCAGCGCCTTCAGTCAGCGTCTGCAGGGGATCGAAGATGAAGCGACCCAGTTGACGCGTCATAACGTACAAGATCACGGCATAGAAGCCAGCCATGATCCCGATGAGCAAGAGCGCGGCCGATCGGCTAACGCCAAACGCCTCAGATTCCTGCACTTCGGTGACGATCAGCCAGTTTGTCCCTTCGACCGGGCTGGTCGAAGCCAGCACCCGTTGCCCGGCGATATTGGTGTAAATGCCCGACCACGCGATCTCAGGATTCGCGCGCAGTTGCTCGAGTCCTGACTGTTCGAAGACATTGCGGTCTTGCATGGCAACCGCTCGATCCGTATGGGCAATGATATCCCCGTGGGTGTCGATGACGTACGCCGTCCCGGTTTGGCCAAAACGAATCGTATCGATGGTCTCCCACAAGACGTTCATGCTCAAACGACCGGCGACCACACCCCCATCAGGCGCGGGCACGGACACAATCAAGTACAGGGCGTTATCGGTCGTCAGCTGCACTTCGCTGATGTAGGTTTCGCCTGCCAGTGCGCGCGCAAACCACACCGATTGGCGAATCGTGAGCTGGTCGGCCAAGGTAGCTGTATCGCGATCCGCCGCCGCAAACACCTGCCCTTGTTGATCCACACGCAGCAGTTCGAGCAGCGCGTTCTCTTGCAGCAGCAGATCATTGACCAGCGCCGGACTTTGTTCGAGATACGACCGATCCAGCAGACCGAGCGTGTGCAGCGGCACAATGGCGTCACTCACATAATGACCGACCGTGCTGCTCGCGTAAGCCGATGCTTCCGCTTGCCGATCCTGCCATGAGAGCTGTTCGGTACGGTAGATGTACGTATATACGGCCATACTGATCAAAACGAATGGCACCAGCAGCCCCACCCCAATGATCAGTGGCAGGCCACGGCGAACGCTCGTCGTTTGCACGAACGGAGTCGCACCCGAAGCCGATTTCCCTTCAAGTGGAATTTTTGTCAAGATGCATCACCCTCCTCAAAGCGGCTCCAGATCGCTTCACGCAGTGCAGACCCTTCCTCACTCAACGGCAAGCCGATTTCCGCGTTCGCGAGCAGCCTCGCCTGCGGAATGAACTCATTGTCTAGAAGTACGACCTCGTAGCTGGCTGCGCCACGCATAGCATTGATCGCTTCATCGGCATCCGTAGATGCGCTTGTCACAATCTCACCGTCATATTCGGCTTCGAACGTCGCTAGTACGGACAGCGGAATATAATCCGGCCAACCATAAAACGAGAGGCTGGCGACGGCTGGGGGCGTAGTTGAAATCGGCGGTGTGCCGGGTGCTGTGGAACAGACTACCAAGCTGATGCTCACTAGCACGACGATCAGGTAGAGCCTAATGAGCACAGCATCGCCGGGCAATTGGCGCTTGGGTGAGGGAGCGGTGCAGCAGTGAGTGAGTGCGATGGACGAAATCATTCGATCGGTTGCATTACAGTGCTGTAATTCAGAGATTTCTAGTATAAATGTTTAGGATTTCATATTGATCGGCTGTGCGGCTAGTTTTTTCGGACGAATTCTAACTAGCCGAAAGTACAGGTCATTTGTTCGAATTTGCAGTGTGCAGATCGGTGGGTACGTACCGGGACAGTGGAATGATCAGCGCGCCGCTGAGTACAACGCAAAACGTGGGGTCAAGCGGGAGTTAGTTCTACGCCAATCTTACCGTGAGTTTTTTACACGAGGTTATGCTTGATGGCCACCGCAACCGCTTCGGCGCGCTTGCTCACGTTAAGTTTGGTGAACAACCCGGCCAGATGATATTTCACAGTCGATAAGCCGATCTCCAATTGCGCGGCAATTTCCTGATTCGTCAGGCCCTGGACGAGAAATTTGAGGATCGCCCGCTCTCGCTCGCTGAAACTAGGCAGCGGAATGTGTGGTTGTGAAACCGCATCGATGAGTGCCTGGGTCGCTTCGGGTGACATACTGGCTTTGCCCTCAGAAGCCTGCTGGATCGCTTCGGCCAGCTCATTAATGGAGACATTCTTCAGGAGGTAACTACCCGCGCCTGCCCGCAGCGCCGCCATGACCCGGCTGCTTTCGGCATCGCCGCTCAAAGCGATAATATGGGCGTGGGGAAACTGTCGGCTGAGCACCTCGGTCGCCGCTAGACCATCCATCCCCGGCATGACCAAATCCATGAGGATCACATCGGGTTTGAGCTCGCCACACAACTGGAGTGCTTCCGCCCCATTGCTAGCTTCGCCGACCACGTCAAGTGTTTCAAACTGACTCAGGAGTCGACCCAGCCCTCTTCGAACGATTTCATGATCGTCAACAATCATGACTCGTATGCGTGCCATTGTAGTCTGCCTTAATCGACACCCAATCGGGTGTTACCCAGACTGTCAATTATAGCCAACAATCGATCAGTTGTTCAGGGCTATGACTCGCTATTCTACGTGAATTCACGGCGCACTCAGGCTGAAAATTCGGGCATTTGCGCGGTCAAGTCGGGCAAGCCTGCTGCGTTCTAACTGCGTTGTGTCTTGTAGACGTTAGCATCACTTATGGTGCTGCCGGCAGCCCGTGAATAGCACTTAAGTCATGCGCCACCCATGGCGTATGACCCTACACTGCGAACTGATTAGGCGCATAATCAAAGGTGGGGGTTAAACTTGAGCGACCCAGGGACCAACCATGTGAACCTGGAAGTCCCTCACAGCTAACCAACTGTCAACGAACCAGACGGCTTCTGCCCATCAAAACGCTGGTTGCGGCCAAGAAGCAAACCAATTCGTTATAACATTCCAACGATAAGATTCTTGAAATTTGTTAATATTCGCATGAAACTAGAATTTGTCACTTTATTGAGGCACCTCACGAGCGAGGCATGAGCCAACAGTTACGCGAACAGCAGATCCCACGACTGGCCAGTGCCATTGTGCGGCCACGTGTGGAAAAGAGCCTCGAGCAAGTATTTCAGCACAAATTAATGCTCGTGTGCGCTCCCGCCGGCTTTGGTAAGACGACGGCCGTTGCGCAATTGGCTCGTGCCACGCCTCATACCGTGCTCTGGCATAGTATCGACGAGCAGGAACGCGATTTCCCGATCCTCTACCAGCAGTTTGCCGCGTCACTCCAGGAAGTGTTTCCCCGCCTCGACATCAACCTTGCTCCACCTTCCTACGAACCCGGCGAACTCGCCGTCAGCCTGACCGGCCAGTTGCGCAAAACGCCCGAAGACAAACTGCTCCTCATTCTGGATGATGTCCACAACATCAGCGGTTCATCAGTCTGTGAGTCGTGGTTGCAGTCGTTTGTGTCGCTGCTGCCCTCCAAATGTCATCTCATTCTGATCAGCCGCACGCCGCCCGCCCTCTCGCTGACAGAAATGATCGCCCGGCGCGAAGTCGTCGCCATCAGCGAAGAAGATTTACGCTTCACCCACAACGAAATCGAAGACCTCTCCGTCCACATTCGCGGCACGCGCGTCGAGACCAACGAGGCAGAAGAGCTGGCAAATCGCTTGCAGGGTTGGCCCGCGGGCATCATCCTTGCCCTGCGCCCGCTGCCTACGGCAGTTGAGCAGCTGCTGCCCAGCGGAAGTGTGACGCCCGAAGCCCTGTTCGATGCACTGGCGGTTTCGATGCTCGACGCGCAGCCCCGTGGTCTGCGGGAATTTCTGCTGGCCTCATCGACGCTCGCTCGTATGACGCCGGAACTCACCGCGAATGTGCTGGGTCTGCAAAACGGCGCGGCGTGGCTGGGTGAAGCCCTTGAACAGAACCTGTTCCTGTCGCGTGTTCCCGGCGGACTCGCCTACCACAAGCTCTTTCGCGCCTTCTTACAGCGCCAGTTTCGGCGGCTCAACGAAGCTGCTTTTGTCGACATGCACGTGAAAGCCGCGCAGTATTTCGTCAATCAAGGCGAACTCGCGCAGGCCTTCGATCACTATATGACTGCGGGGGCAGCCGACTGTGCGAGCACGGCCATTGATAGCGTGCTGCACCTGTACTTCGCCCAGAGCCGCGCCGAAACGCTGCTCCAGTGGAACACCGAACTGGAACAAGCTGGCGTGGCCAATGCGAAATTGCTGTACTACGCGGCCATCATCCATATTGACCGCCTGAACTACGAACTCGCTAACGTCGAGTTGGATCGCGCCGAGATCCTCTTCCAGATAGAAGGTAACGAGGAACGCGTCGCGGAAATTCAGCTCCAGCGCGCGCGTATGAATCTCATCAACGGCTACTATCTGGCGGCGATCGCCGGGGCGGAAAAGCTGCTGCATCGTACGCAGGACTCGAGCAATCTACACGGTCGCGCGCTCCGCGTCATTGGCTTCGCCTATTTGCGTCTCGGCAATTCGGACGTCGCTGTTAAGTATCTGGAAGATGCGCTCCCGCTCAGCCGTGAAAACGGTGATAAACTCGCGCTCTCCAGTCTGCTCCAGGATTTGCAGAACGTGTATCTGCGTTTGGGGCGCCTCAGTGATGCGAGTGCTTGCCTGCAAGAGGTTGTCGCCCTCCGGCGGTCGCTGGGGATTTCCAGTTTGCTGGCCCGCGCCCTCAATGACCTCGGTTATCACTACCATCAACATGGTGACTATGCGCAGGCGTACGCCACATTACAGGAAGGCTTGGGCGTCGTCGCGCGCATTCGCAATAAGCGCATCGAGAGCTATCTGCTCTGGAGTCTCGCCGATCTCCAACGGGATCGCGGCAGCTTCGACGAAGCGTGGCAGTTATACAGCCGTGCGCTGGAATTCACAGGTAACCGTGACCCGAACCTGCGCTGCAACGTATTAATCAACGCGTCGATTCTACGCCGCTGGCAAAGCGCGTGGATCGAAGCCTCCTCACTCGCTGAAGAAGCGGTTGCCTTAGCCGAAGCCCACAGCCTCGGCATCGAAACACTGCTGGGACAAGCGCATTACTGGGTGGTGCAAGGCTTACAAGGCGATGCACACGCCGCCGCCGAACAGCTCGCCAGCCTCGGGCAGGCTCTGCAGCAGAAACATGCCGTCAGCGAGGCCGCGCAGGTGCTGGCGCTGTCGGCGCAAGTCAGCCTGACGCAGGATAATCTGGCCCGCGCGCGCCACTATCTGGATGGAGCCGCCGAACTCGTCAATTTGGGCGCCAGCGCTCAGCCCATCACCGCTGAACTGACGTACACGCCGAAATTACAGAGTTTTGTGTTGGCCAACAGCACCAGCTATGCAACGCTCGTCTCGCGCTTCAAGCATCTACAGAAAAACCGGGTCGGCTCGGCGGTCGTCACACGGCTGGAAGACCGGCTCTCCAACGACTTCACCTACAGCTTGCGCATCCTCACACTGGGCAAGGAGAAGATCGAGCGCGACGGCGTGCCGATTCTGCCGGGCGAGTGGCGGGCGACCGCCGCGCGTGAGTTGTTCTTCTATTTGCTATTCATGGGCGCGAAACGGCGTGAAGAGATCAGCCTCGACTTTTGGCCAGATACCGATCCGCAGAAGGTGCGCTCCAACTTCCACACCACGCTGTACCGCGTGCGGCAGGCGCTGGGCGATAACATCATTGTCTTCAAGGATGAACAGTACACGATTCATCCCGATCTGGATATCTGGTGTGATGCGCATGAATTCGAGAAACTGGTCGAACGGGCGCAAAACCTGAGCATTCGTGACGCCCGCACCGAAGACCTCTATCGCCGCGCCGTCGACCTGTATCAAGGGGAACTGCTGCCGCTGCTCGACCAAGAGTGGTTGACGCCATACCGCGAAAACTTTGGTGAGCTGTATCTCGAAGCACTCATTGGGTTGGCGCGTTGTGGGCAAGCCCGCCGTGATTTCCGGCAGGCGATCAAGTTGTTCCGTCAAGCGCTCAAGGTTGATCGCTACCGCGAAGATGTCCACCGCTCCATCATGACCTGCTATGCCGAACAAGGCGAAAAACACAAGATTTACGCTCATCTACAAGAGCTGAAGAAAATTTTGTGGAATGACTTAAAGACTGAACCAACAAAAGAAACAGTTCATTTAGCCAGAACACTTTTAGGCTAAAACTGAAAACTACCGTCAATAATTAACCGCCGCATATGGCGGTTTTTTATTTTTGCGCGCGTTTGGTAAGCAGTTTGTTGCACACCCCCCGATAAGGTTATGTCAAATGCTGGAATTCACTACTCATCAGGAGACGCTTACATGAACACGCAGATTAACTCCCTTCGCTCGAAAATGATCGCCGTTTTCATGGCTTGCATGGTGTTCGCGATGACTCTGGCCCCGACGTCAAGCGTGCTCGCTGGCCCGATCGATGGTGGCCCGGATCGCATCGCTTTCGTCAGCACTGTGCTGCCCACCGCCGAGTAAGCAACCGACCGCAACCGGCAAATCACAACGGCTAAAAAAGCAGCTCATCAGGGAGAACCAAATCATGGCATTAAGTGAGCGCCTTTACCACATGGATCGCAGCGGTCATGCGAAAAAGGCTGACCCATTCAAAAAGCGCTTATGGCAGGGCTACTGTCTGTCCGCGGAAGAAATGATGCAGATTGATAAGCTCATGGGCCGGGCCTTGCTGGATCGAAAGTTCTGCGAACGCCTGCTCAACAAACGCGATAACGCGATTTTTGTGGAGTATGGCCTGTCGCCGGAAACGCAAACCTGGCTGGCGTCGATTGAAGCTGGAAACTTGACCGAATTCGCTCAGGCGATCACAGCCGACAACGTGAGCTAATCGCTTGACCGATCGTTCGCATAGTTGTTGTTACAGGCACTGCTAAGCGCGGTGACGTGACAACGGAGTAGGGTCGGAGTACCTATAATGACAATTCTACTCGCTGATGATGACAGAGTGATGCGGACGCTAACAGCGACATTTTTGAAACGCAGCGGTTTTGAGATGCTGTACGCGCAAGATGCAGCCCAAGTGCTGCAGATGGTTAAAAACATCATCCCGGACATGTTCATTCTGGATATCATGATGCCGGGGATCAGCGGTATTGATTTATGTCGCACGCTGCGCGCCCATGAGGCAACCCGCGAGACGCCGGTCATTATGCTTTCGTCATTGAATGACCCGCAAACGGTTAGCAACTGCTTGAATGCAGGCGCTAGTGCCTTTCTCTGCAAGTCAGATATGCAGCTCTTGCCCGCCATTGTGAAGAAGTTCATCTGTCCGAGCACGCCCAACCCCATGCCGCGGCAGGAATTTCAAGCGGGCGTCGATGTGAAGTGAGTTAAGCGCGCACCCCAGCGACGAGTCATGACGGCAGATAAATTCTCCTCTGTCCTGGCAGGTTCGCTGCCCTTACACACCACCTATGTAAGTGAAGTAGAGCAAACCAGATGAGGATCGCACACCGATCCTTTGGTTTGATTCCAGCCGACCGCGCCTTTCCTATATATTACCATTTCAAAAGCACTCCATCGAGGTGAGCCGTGTTGATCGTTGTCCAGCATTACGACGCCTTTACGACGGAACCCCACCGCGGCAACCCAGCGGGCATAGTTTTCGATGCGCACCAGCTGACCGACGAAGCCATGCAGCGGATCGCAGCGCAAGTGGGTTTCAATGAGACGACGTTCGTGCTACCGTCGAACACAGCGGATATCCGTTTGCGCTACTTCACGCCGGGGAATGAAATGAATCTGTGCGGACATGCAACGGTCGCCAGCTTCACCTCGCTCTACCAGCGTGGCGCGTTTGGAGGGCGAACCACGTTGACCGTCGAAACGAAAGCCGGCGTCCTGCCCATCGCCATCGAACTGCTCGCTGGAACACCGTATATCTGGATGACCCAAGCTCCGCCGCAATTCATCCCCTTTGCCGGGGATCGCGCCGCGATCGCGCAGGCTATCGGGCTCGACGTGAGCGACCTCGACACGAGTCTGCCTATCGTCTATGGCAGTACCGGCATCTGGACACTGATCCTCCCCGTGCGCGGGCTCGATGCAATGCGTCGCATGCAGCCCCAGAATGCGCAGTTCCCGGCGCTGCTCACAGAGCAGCCCCGCGCCTCCATTCACCCCATTTGCTTTGAAACCGTTGATCCGACGGCGAACATGCACGCGCGCCATTTTTCGTCACCGTATGCCGGGACAGTCGAAGACCCGGTGACCGGTACAGCCTCCGGCGTGATGGGCGCATACCACAACCGCTACATCGCGCCCGCGCCGTCGTTGGTGATTGAACAGGGCTTGGAAATCGGTCGAGATGGCCGTGTGCTGGTTGAGGTTAATGGAGACACGGTCCGCATCAGCGGCACGGCGGTTTACACCGCCGAATTTGAGGTCGAACTGGATGACTCTGGACGACTTCCCGAATGAAAAACGATTGCGGGCAGCGGGGCTGCCTACATGGTTGGGGTGCTACGCTTCTGCCCGTCCGCCGTCTACGCATCAAAAGGTCAAGGGGAACATACGCTGTTTTTGTCCCTCTCCCAAGGGAGAGGGACGGCTTGTGTAGCGAGCGGGTGAGGTTTGGACTACCCCAATGGCAGCCCCAAATCTTTGATCTTCTGCGTGAGGTTGCGCTTGGCCAGCGGAATGATGCTGATCGGCAGGTGTTCGATCACGACGTAAGCGTCCGGTTTGACCTCATGCACCAGCTTGAGGATCGTGTCGAAATCCATGAGCCCCGTGCCAATCACGGTTTCGGTGATGTGCACGACGAAGCGATCTTCCAGCAGGAAATCCTTCAGATGCACGGTCGCGATGTATTCGCCGAGCACTGCAAACAGATTTTCCAGCATCGGCTTGAGGTTGAAGGCTGTCTGCAAATCGCCGACATAGTTACACGGGTCGAGATTCACCTTGAGCCGCTTCGACCCGGTGCGCTCGATCACCCGGCGAATCGTCTCCGGCGTGTTGAGCGTGGTCGTCACATGCGTTTCCAGCGCAATGTCGATGCCATACTCGTCCGCCGTCTGCAAAATCTCTTTCAGGCTTTGCACCAACCGATCTTCCGTTTCGGGCTTATAGTTGTCGGCATGCGCCCACCATTCCCCGCGTGGGTTCAGGCTGGTCGGGCGCACACCCGATTCCGGCACGCCCAGTTTTGCCGCTAAACGCACGAGATCGCGCGCGCCTTCGACGCCCGCCTTACGCACGCTCTCATCCGGTGAGATGATGCAGGGATAGGGTCCCCACAACTGCAGAAACGGCATCCGCTGATTGGCAAACACCTCTTTGACCCGCGCCGCCGTCTCATCGCTGATGGTGCGGGCGGGCACGGTCAAATGCGCGCCGATACCGTGAAAACCGAGGTCGGCCGCAAACCGGAGTTTGTCGTAATTGACATCGGAGAAATCGCTC
>CALKIA010000454.1 GCA_937988705.1 uncultured Chloroflexota bacterium
GGCGCGTTTGCCCGCATTGAAGAAGGCCTGGAAGGCTTGATCCACGTCAGCGAGCTGGCGGAGGGGCATTTCCTCCATCCGCGCAACGTCGTCTCGGAGGGGCAGGAGATCAACGCCCGCATTCTGAGCATCGATGGACGCGCGCGGCGTCTCGGACTCAGCCTACGCTCCATTTCTTAACAGGGTAATACGTTGGCTCAGGGTAAATCCAGTAAGGTCGAGGCGAAGAAGCCCGACACAAAACCGCATAACAAAACAGCCAAAGCGGCACCGCCGCCCGCGCCTGATCGTCCCGACCGGTTAGACAAATACACCGTCAAGCCGGAGTTCTGGGATACGATTCTCGACGCGCTCCCACCGTGGGGCGACGAGATCGCCGCCATTGTGCTGATCATCTTCGGCGTGATGTCGTTCCTGTCGCTGCTCAATGCTTCCCCGGATGCAAGCGTGGCCGCCGCATGGTCGAGTGCGCTGACGGGTCTGTTCGGCTACGGCAGCGCGATCGTGTGTGCGGGCATTTTCGGCCTCGGCGTGATCATTCTGCTGCCCAAGCTCGGCATCGTCATTCGCTTTCCGACACGGCGCATCCTCGCGCTGGAGATCGCGTTTCTGTCGGCGTTAGCGCTGCTGCACCTGCTGGCTGGCGAAACCGAACTGCGCGCGCTGGCCCGACTGGGACGCGGCGGCGGTCAGGTCGGCTGGGCGCTCTCATCCATCATCACCAGTCTGCTCGGTTCCGGCGTGGCGCTGGCCATCTACGGCGCGCTGTTCGTGATCAGCATCGCATTGGTGATCGGCATCCGACGCAACACGGTCGTCAGCTTTCTAAACAGCATCACGACGACGCTGCGCACGTATGCCGCGCGCATCCAGCCACCACCCGAAGTCGAACCGGTCGTCAAAACAACGATGGATACGGCGCTCAAGCCCGATACTACCGTGGTGATCGATCAGGCCGGCGTTCCGGCACTCGTGCCCACCGCCAGTGCCGCCAACGTCCAGCGCGTCAAAGCCCACGGCATCGTGCGGGTGCGGGTGAATCCGGACAATTTGCCACCATCGATGCGACCGGGAGTCGCGGCGGTCATCAGCGCACCGGATGGTGACGACTCCGAGGCGCCGATCGATGTCTCGCAGCACCCGCTGTTCCAGCGCCGGGAGACCGTCGCCAATTTCAACGCCATCGGCACCAAGCAGCCCACCAAAAAAGGCACGCCGCAGATGGTCGAACGCCCTGATGGGCGCGTCAAACGCTATTTCACCGTGGAAAACATGCGCGAAACGCGGCAAATTGCCAAACGCGACCCAGCGCTGCCCACGCTCGATCTGCTCAACGACATCGATCTACAGCTGCCCGAAGAGAGCGAGATCAACCACAACGTCGTGTTGATCGAAAACACGCTGCTCGAATTCGACATCGATGTGGATGTTGTCGACGTGCGCGTCGGCCCAACCGTCACGCAGTACGCGATTCAGCCCTTCCGCGAATCCACCAATACCGAAGGCGAACAAGCCTTCAGCCGCACGCGCATCAACAAGATCGTCAGCCTGTCCAGCGATCTCGCGCTGGCCCTGTCGGCCAAACGACTGCGCCTCGAAGCGCCCGTCCCCGGTCACAGCTATATCGGCATCGAAGTGCCGAATAAGAAGCCGAGCACGGTGGCGCTGCGGTCGGTCTACGAGAGCAAAACCTACTTTGAACAGGCGCAGAAGAAGAAATCGCCGTTGTTCATCCCGCTGGGGCGGGATGTGTCCGGCGCGCCCGTTGGCATCGACCTGACGCAAATGCCGCACCTGCTGATCGCCGGTACGACAGGCTCAGGAAAATCAGTGTGCATCGCCGCGATGGCGACCTCGCTCGTCATGGACAACTCCCCCGACATGGTGAAGTTGGTCATGCTCGACCCGAAAATGGTGGAACTCAGCCGCTTCAACGGGCTGCCACATCTGCTTGGCAATGTGGAAACCGAACTCGAACGGATCATCGGCGTGCTGCGCTGGTGCACGCGCGAAATGGATCGGCGCTACAAGCTGCTTGAAGAGAACGCCGCGCGCAACATCGACATTTATAATTCGCGCCTCGGTCGTAAGAAGCGCGATGAATACATGCCGTACATCGTCATTCTGATTGACGAGATCGGCGATCTCATGCTGTCGCAGCCGGACGAAACCGAAAAGACCATTACGCGCCTCGCCCAGATGGCACGCGCCGTCGGCATGCATCTCGTCGTGGCGACGCAGCGCCCCAGCGTGGATGTCATCACCGGTTTGATCAAGGCAAATTTCCCGTCGCGCATCGCCTTTGCGGTCGCCTCCGGGACGGATTCGCGTGTCATTCTTGACTCGGTGGGTGCAGAAACGCTTATGGGTCGCGGGGACATGCTCTACCAAGCCGCCGATGCCATGGCGCCCCGCCGTTTGCAGGGCTGCTGGGTCACCGATGACGAAGTGCGCGCGGTGGTCGAGTACTGGAAAGCGTGGAAAGACCAGGAAGAGGCAAAAACGCCTGTCCCGGACTATCAGCCCGCCCCGTGGGAACGCGGCCTGACGCGGCGTGAAGTCCTCGCCGAAACCGACCCCATGCTCGAACAGGCGATCAGCGTCGTCGTAGCCGATGGTGAAGCGTCCGCATCTCTGATTCAGCGCAAACTCAATCTCGGCTATCCGCGCGCGGCCCGCATCATGGATTTGCTGGTAGAGCTAGGTGTTGTCGGGGAATTCAAAGCAGATCGCCGCAGCCGTGAAGTGCTCATCAAACCGGGCTCCGATCCGTTCAAGGACATCATCGAGAAGCGCCTCAACCAGAAAGACTAGTGAAAAGCGCTAACCGCCGAGGACGCGCAGAACGCAGAGAAATGATCATTTCCTCTGCGCCCTGTGCGGTCTCGGCGGTTTATTTTGGGTTCTCTGGGTTCAGATTTACGACGCCAGGGGGACGATGCACTCCGGCGTATCTACACGACCGCTGTTCACTACCCGCGAGACTTCGTAGGCGGTCATCAGCTTGGGGTCGTAGCCTTTCATAAGTGCTTGCAGCTTGGCGACGGGGACATCGTCGGTGCTCAACCACAACGGATAGTCCTCACGGCGCAAAATCACAGGCATCCGATCATGAATCGGCTGCATGAATTCGTTGGCGTCCGTTGTCAGCACGCTGAAGGTGCGCAGTTCCTGCCCTTCGGGACTTTTCCACACATCCCATAAGCCCGCCATGCCGAACACTTCGCGATCTTTCAAATGGATGAACATCGGCGCTTTCCCATCCGAGCGTGTCTGCCATTCATAGAAGGCGCTGGCGGGAATCAAACAGCGGCGCCGGCGGAACGGCGTACGGAACGACGGTTTTTCAGCAGCCGTTTCGGAACGCGCATTGTTCATCTTCGCGCCACCGGCGGCATCTTTCGACCATGACGGCACCAAGCCCCAGCGCAAATACGAGATTTCAGCCGGATTCTCGTTGGTGATAACCGGCAGCGTCTGTGTCGGCGCGATGTTGTAGCGCATTCCCCCGATATCGGGAGTACCAGCCAAGTTGAACTCTTGCTGGATCAGGTTTGGATCCGCAATCAGGACGTAACGACCACACATAGCGTTGTTTCCCCTATTTTCTCTTACCCCGCTTGGGTTCCGGGCCTTTCCCCATTTCCGCGATCTGGCGCACCATCGCCAGCGCCGCCAGCCCCAACCCGATGACATCGCCCGTCTGCACACGATTCGAGCCGTCCCGCGGCTGGCCGTTATCGAACGCGGCACGGGTGTACATGTACGCCGACACCAAGCCAAAAAGCAGTCCAGCGGCCGCGCCAATGATGTACGACTGAGTCTTCCACGCATCGCTGCGCGGGGTGGAGTTAGGTAGAAGATTGCTCATTTGTTCCCTTTCGTGATGAGCTGCCGAAATTGCTGAGTTTGTCGATGAAAGCCAAGCGAGAATTCACATTAATCGAAACGCGCGCCGCCCGGTCGGTGATGCTGTAAGTGCGGTCGCGCAGTTTCACGGTCACACCTTCGATGCGCGTCAGTCCCTGCGCCGTTTTGTCGTGCGCGCGGCCCATGCCAACGACCATCAAGACCATGAGCAGGTAGATCGGGAACATGCAGAGCACCAGCGGGCACAGGATGAACAGCGTGAGGAAGAAATCGCTGATCACGCCGATCCGCGCCCCGCCTTGATTCGCAGCGACGATCATCAGGATCAACAGCAAAACCAGCCCGCCCGCAAAGGGCAGGTAAATCGCCCAACGGGTTTGCCGCCGATGTTCGCGGATCGTCTCAGTTACGGGTGGCGTCATCTCATCCCTATCTACGAAATTTTGTAACAAACTACATTATAACTTGAGCGCATAAGACAGGCAATAGGCGCGGGCGGCTTTGTCAGCTAGAATTCATCTTCACTGGAAATCAGCGTTCCACGCTGATTTCCGACTTAACAACATCTTTCGTCGGGACGAGGCCTGCCTCGCCCGCTCATCGGCTCAAGCACGCCCGGACAACGCAGGCGTTGTCCCTACACTACAGGTTATCAATGACTGACTATCTTCACTTTTCGCCGGAAGTCAAAGCGGCGCTGGCCGAAAATCGTCCGGTTGTGGCGCTCGAATCCACACTCATCACACACGGGCTGCCCTACCCAACCAACCTCGAAACTGCCGTCGCGATGGAAAACGCCATCCGTGACGCTGGCGCGACGCCCGCGACGATTGCGATTCTCAAAGGAAAGATCACCGTCGGCTTGACGAGTGATCAACTCTCTATGTTGGCCGAAGCCCAAAATGTGAGAAAGTGCAGCCGCCGTGACTTACCGATTGCGGTCGGTTTGGGCGAAGACGGCGCGACCACCGTCGCCGGGACAATGATCGTCGCGCACAAGGCGGGTATCCCCGTGTTTGCAACGGGCGGCATCGGCGGCGTGCATCGCGGTCAGCCCTTCGATGTGTCTGCCGACCTGATCGAGCTGGGACGCACTCCGATCGCGGTGGTGTGTTCCGGCGCAAAATCCATCCTCGATCTGCCGCTCACACTGGAAGTGCTGGAAACGCAGGGTGTACCGATCATCGGCTTGGGAACGAATACCCTCCCTGCTTTCTACCACCGTTCGAGCGGCCTGCCGATTGACGCGTGCGTCGAGACGGCCGAGCAGATCGCCGCAATCATCAAGGCGGCGCGGATGCTGGAAGCCAAGCACGGCATTTTGATCGCCGTGCCCGTGCCCGCCGCCGACGAACTGCAAGAGGATGCCGAAGCGGCTATCCAGCAGGCGACGCAGGAAGCGCATGATCGCGGCATTCACGGCAAGCTGATTACGCCCTACGTGCTGGGACGTGTCGCCGAACTCACCGAAGGCCGGTCGCGCGGGGCGAATACGGCGCTGCTGATCAACAATGCGCACACCGCCGCTCACATTGCGACAGCACTCAAGAAAGACTAAAGACTTAACGCAAAGACGCTAGGACGCGTAGGCACAAAGTAGCACTTACCTTTTCCTTGGCGCCTTTACGGCTTCGCGTCTTTGCGTTGTGCTTGGATCTTTTGGGTATAATTTCGCCGCGTAGGAAGGGAGTAGGACATGCTGATTCGCGTTGAAGGACGCCAACCGCTGAACGGGACATACCGCCCATCAGGGAATGCGAACGCGGCACTGGCCTTAATCGCCGCCGCGCTGCTGACGGATCAGCCGGTGACGCTGCGCAATGTTCCCAAAACCGCTAGTACCCACGCGGCGACCAGCGCGGCCCAGGCCATGGGCGCCACCTTGACGTGGACGGACGACTCGACACTGGCGATCAAAGCTGACCAGATCACACGGCGCATTCTCACGCACGAGGACACCGACGTTTCACTCGGCACGATGCTGCTCGTCGCTCCTCTGCTCGTGCGGCGGCAGCATGCCCGCCTCGAACTCGATTTCCCGTTGAATCGGATCCGCCCGCATCTCGAAGCCCTGCGTGACCTCGGTTTGGACGTGGTTAACAGCAGCGATGCCGTCGAAATCAAAACGGCAACGTGGGAGAAACGCGACATCATCCTCACGCAGGCCAGCGTCACCGCCACAGCAATCCTTATGCTGCTGGCCGCGCGGCTCGGCAAAGAAACCGTGATCTACAACGCGGCGTGCGAACCCCATGTGCAGGAACTAGCGCACATGCTCGTGGCGATGGGTGCGCGCATTGAAGGCATCGGCTCGAATCTGCTGCGCATCTTCGGCGTAAGTGAACTGACGGGCGCGGACGTAACCGTGGGCGCAGATCACATCGAAGCGGCGAGCATCGCGGCCATGGCGGCGCTCACGGGCGGTCGTGTGCAAATCGATGGCATTCGCGGGCGGGATATGCGCGCCATCGCCAAAATCTACTGGCGCTTAGGCATTCAGCTCGACGTGGACGAGAACACGATCTTCGTGCCGCGCCACGAAACGCTGAACGTCTCCAACCGCGAAGAAGATGTCGATTCATCCATCGAAACCGCGCCGTGGCCCGGTTTCCCGTCCGATCTGGTCGCGGTCGCCACCGTGATCGCGACGCAGGCGCGCGGAACGTCACTGATTCACGAAAAGCTGTTCGCCAACCGTCTGCTGTTCGTGGACAAGCTCAAAGCGATGGGGGCGCAGATTGTGCTGTGCGACCCGCACCGCGCCATTGTGATGGGTCCAACGCCGCTGCGTTCCGTGTACATGGACACGCCCGACGTACGCGCCGGGCTCGGTCTGCTGGCGGCGGCACTGGCGGCCGACGGCATCTCCAACATCGACAACGCCAACGTGATCGAACACACGTTTGCGGGCGTCATCGGCAAATTACAGGCGTTGAACGCGAAAATCACCGTCGAATGATCCATCACGTCACTCTCACAGGCGGCGACGGCCTGCCCGTCGTCCTGCTGCACGGTTGGGGCGCAAATCTTCAACTGATGCAGCCCTTAGCGGATCGACTCGCGCCGCTCGGCTACACCATCCACCTGTTCGATTTGCCCGGTTTTGGCGAAACGCCGCCACCCCCGTCTGCGTGGAGCGTACCTGACTATGCGAACTGCGTGCTCGAAACGCTGGACGTGCTCGGTTTGACACAAGTCCACTTGATCGGGCACTCGTTCGGCGGGCGCATCAGCCTCGTGCTCGGCGCGGAACACCCCGACCGGATCGGCAAAATCGTGCTGATCGACAGCGCGGGCGTGCCCAACCCGCCAAATCCGTCGGCCAGCGCCCGGCTGACCGTCTACAAAACGATCCGCGACGGGCTGTACACGTTCGGCGCGAAAAACCTTGCCGATGGTCTGCGCACATGGTACAGCCAGCGCTACGGCTCCAGTGATTTCAATGCTGCCAGCGGCGTGATGCGTGAGACGTTCGTCAAAGTCGTCAACCAAGACCTGCTGCCTTACGCGGCGCGGATTAAAGCGCCGACGATTCTGCTGTGGGGCGAAAACGACGAAGATACGCCGCTGTGGCAGGCGAAAAAACTCGAACAGACCATCCCCGACGCGGGACTGATCACGTTCCCCGGTGCGGGGCATTACAGCTATCTGGAACGTCCCGTCGAAACCATCCGCATCCTCGACCATTTTTTCAAACATTGAGCAACGGAGCGTCTAAAATGTGGGGAAGTAGGCAAATGCAGCAAATCGAAACGCCCTTTGGAATCAACGTTTTTGGCTCAGCGATTGTTCGCGTTGCGCCTGACATTGCTGTGTTCAACTTTGAAGTAGGGCGGATTGCCGAAAACCCAAAGGATGCGTTTCAGTCTACGCGGGAAGCAGCCCAGAAGATGCAAGATTATCTTGTGAGCGCCCAGATCACGGACAGCGGCGTATCGCAAATCACCTTGAATGCACATTACGAATATCGAAACAACCGAAATGAGCAGATTGGCTACCGGGGCGAAGTTGATTTCCGCATTGTCCTCCATGACTTGAGTCGGATGGAAGAAGTATTAGACGCAGTGGTCAAAGCCGGAGGCGAAGAACTTCGTACAACTTTTCAGACAACGCGCTTAAAGGAAATACGCGCGACGGCTCGTCGCCAAGCCGTCATTGCTGCCAGAGAAAAAGCTGAACTCTTCTGTGAGGCAGCCGGCAAATATCTGGGCGAACTGCTGCACATCGAAGATATAAATCCCGATTCACTGCGGCAAAATTCTGCACATGGGGTTCCAGAAGTCCTACCCGACGATTTTGGTCAGGCTCAAGCGTTTAGTCCTGACAACATCACAGTTATGGGGGCGGTGATGCTCTCCTATAAGATTAGTGATCAGAAATCGGGAAAAACGCAGCTTGGCTTCGCATCGGAGTAACGCGGAATTCGATTATGCTTGACGTTCTAGTCTTCGTTATCACCCTAATCTGGATCACCGGGACGTGCGTCCGCATTTACCGGCAGGCGCGCTTCTACCAGATCGAAGAATACATGAGCGGGCGCACCCTGCGCTGGCTGTTCGCCAAACGCGACCGCTGGCTGCCCACGCGCCCCACCGCCGCCGCGTTGATCGGCTCGGTGTTCGCGTTCCTCTCTGAAGCGCCGGAGAGCGTTTTCCCGGCGATCATCGGTATTGTGGCGGCGATTATCGCGGTCATCCCGCCCGACGAAGGCGAAATCAAGAAGAAATTCCGCGCCACCGACCGTGCCAAGCGGATGTTGGGCGCGGCCTTCGTCGTGACCGCCCTGCTCATGCTGTTGGGCGCTGCGGTCATCAATGGCGCGATTAGCAGCGCCGAATTTCGCGGCATTGTGCTCACGTTGTTCGGCTGGCTCATCTTCCTGGGCGCGCCGCTGTGGTTGATCGCGGGCAATCTGCTCATGACGCCCGTCGAAGCGTTCTTCCGGCGGCAGTTCATCAACCGGGCGCGGCACGTGCTCGAACGCGTCAACCCGACCGTGATCGGCATCACCGGGAGCTACGGCAAAACCACGACGAAAGTCTTTTTAGCGCACATCCTCAACGGGCGTTACCACGCCTACCCTACCCCGAAAAGCTACAATACGCTGATGGGCGTGTGCATCGCCATCAACAACGACATCGCCAACGATCAGCGCGTGGAGTACTTCATCGCGGAGATGGGCGCGTATGTGCCGGGGGAAATCGAGCGCATCGCCGAGCTAACGCACCCTACCATCAGCGTGGTGGTCGAGGTCGGGCCGCAGCATCTGGAACGCTTCGGCGATCTGGACACCGTGGCCACAGCCAAATACGAGATCATCAAGGCGCTGCCGCCCGATGGTGTCGGCGTGTTCAACTGGGATAACCCGTACATCCGCGCGATGATCGAGCGCGGCTATCCCGCGACGCGCTTGGCCGTCAGCCGCCAAATCGATCCCGCGAATCCGCCGCCCAACCCGCCGCGCTTCGTCGCCTCCGAGATCAACGAGACGCTCGATAACCTGATCTTCCGCGTCACCGATCTGGAGACGGGCGCGACCGAAGTGTTCGTGACTTCGGTTGTCGGCGAACATAACGTGACGAATATTCTGCTGGCGACGGCGGTCGCCGTGCAGGAGGGCATGGCGCTCAAAGAGATCGCAGGGCGCGTGCGCACCTTGCAGCCCGCCGAAAGCCGCCTGACGCGGCAGACAACTGCGCAAGGGATTACCATCATCAACGATGCGTACAGCGCCAATCCGGTCGGCGTGATCGGCTCGCTCAAGGTGCTGGCGCTGCACCAGACGGGCAAGCGCCTGTTGATCACGCCGGGGATGGTCGAACTCGGTTCACTCATGGAGCAGGAAAACCGCAAACTCGGCGAAATCGCGGCGCAGCACGCCACCGATGTGATTCTGGTCGGCTCCAAGCAGACCGAACCCATCCAAGCGGGCTTGCTGTCGGCGGGTTTCCCGACCGATCGTTTGCACGTCGTCGAAACACTGGCTGAGGCGGTGAATTGGTATCAGAGCAACTTAAAGGCAGGCGATACCGTATTATTCCTAAACGATCTGCCGGATACCTATTCAGCGTGAGGAAACTATGCCCTTTGCGAGTACACCGCTCATCGCCCTATCCTTGGTTGTGATGATTCTCGGGGTGGTTGCGTCATTTGTGCCGGTCGTGCCGGGGACGGTACTGGTCTGGGGAATTGCCACGATCTTCGCCATTCTGGACGGCTTTGTGCATATCACCGTGCCCGCCGTCGTCGTCATGACACTGCTCATGCTCATCAGTCTCACGCATGATGTCTGGCTGCCGCTGATCGGCATCCAATCGTCGGGCTTGTCCTGTCTGGGTGCGGTCGGCTTGACCGTCGGCGGCTTGATCGGCACCTTCGCCATCCCGATTCCGCTGGTGGGGTCGCTGTTGGGCGCGGTGGGCGGGGCGCTGTTGGTCGAACTGATCAAGATGCGCCAGTTACGCGGGGCGATCAAAGCGGGAACGGTCGCCGCCAAGCTATTTTTCATCGGTTATGTGATCGAAGTGGGGTCAGCCATCGCCGTGTTCATCGTGTATTTGTACAGTGTGTACTCAACGGCGGGTTGAGCATCCCCGCGCCCATGCGCTACAATGGAGCGCAGGTTGACCAACGTACAGGACTCCAATGGCAGCAAAACGTAAACAGACAGTCGGCGTGATTTTCGGTGGGCGCAGCGTGGAACATGATGTCTCCATCGTCACCGGACACCAGATCATGCAGGCCTTTGACCCCGAACATAACGAGATCGTCCCGATCTACATCGACCGGGAAGGCAGATGGTTCACGGGTGAGCCGCTGCTTGACCTGAAAAACTATACCAACGAGATTCCCAGTCTGGCGGGCGTCTTGCCTGTCGCACTCTCGCCCAGCGTGCAGCATCACGGTTTGATCATTAACCCAGCGCCGAGCGGCTTGTTCGCCAAAAGCCAGATCAAACGGCTGGATGTTGTTTTCCCGGCCATTCACGGGTCACACGGCGAAGACGGCACGCTGCAAGGGCTGCTGGAAATGGCTGATATTCCCTACGTCGGCTGCGGCGTAATGGCGTCGGCCATTGCCAATGACAAAATGATGACCAAAACCGTGCTGCGCGAGGCGGGGATCGCTGTGACGGACGCCGTGTGCTTCACGCGCAACGAATGGCAGGCCGACCCCGACGCCGTGATCAAGCGCATTCACGCGGAACTGCATTACCCGCTGTTCGTCAAACCGGTGACGCTCGGCTCGAGCATCGGCATCGCCAAAGTGAATGAAGAACGCCTATTGCGCGCTTCAATCGACGTGGCGGCAAGTCTGGATCGGCGTATTCTGGTCGAAAGCGCTGTGCTGAACGCGGTGGAGATCAACTGCTCGGTACTGGGCGACGACCGCGCGGTGCAAACCTCGGTGCTCGAACAGCCGATCTCTTGGGACAACTATCTGACCTTCGAAGAGAAATATCTGCGCGGCGGCGACGGCATGAAAAGCGCCGAACGCATCATCCCCGCGCCCATCAGCGACGAGCTGACCGCCAAGATCAAAAAGATGGCCAGCGAATCTTTCCGGGCCATCGACGGCCGCGGAATCGCTCGTATCGACTTCCTGATCCAGAAGGACACGAATGTCGTCTTCCTGAACGAGTTCAACACCATGCCGGGGTCGCTCTCGTTCTACCTGTGGCAGCCGACCGGGCTGTCCGCGCGCGATCTCGTCAACCAGTTGGTGATGCTGGCGCGTGATGCCAGTGCCGAAAAACGTCGCAGCAGCTACAACTATCAAACGAACCTCGTGTCACTCACCGCTTCACGCGGATTAAAGGGCGCCAAAGGGGCAAAGTCGAACCGAGTAGAAAGCAAAGAGTAAACCGTGCCCTATCAATCCGGTGGAGGACGCCGCAACAATGTGCAGCTCGGCGTCGGTCAATCGATCTGGGCGGGCACGCCACCGCCTGCGATCCCGGAACGGGTACTCGACGGGATTCCCGGCTGCGCCACCTATCTCGCGCTCCTGCTGTCGATCGCCTTTGCGGTCGCCGTGCCGCGCTTGCTGCTGTGGATCGCGGTCGGCTTTGCGCTCTATTCGGCCTACCGCTTCCTCATGGCGGGCGTCGCCAATGTGATCGGCTTGCGTAAGATCAAACACTGGGAAAAGGTCGACTGGTGCGAAATGTACCAGAAACACGCCCCGCCGGATGCGCTCAAATGGGATGATGTCAAATACGTCGTCATCATCCCCAACTACAAAGAACCACTGCACGTGCTGCGCGACACGCTCGACTCACTCGCGGCGCAGTACGAAGCCGACAAGCGCATGATCATCTGTCTGGCGATGGAAGCCGCCGAACAAGGCTGCGCGGAAAAAGCCGATCAGCTCCTGCACGAATACGCGCACAAGTTCCACGGCTTCCACGCGACCATTCACCCGCGCGGCCTGCCCAACGAACTGCAATCCAAATCCGCCAATCAGGCGTGGGCGGGGCGCTGGATCAAGCGGCGGCTGATCGACGAACTCGGCTACAACATCGATCATCTCATTGTGGTGACGATGGATGCCGATACCATGTGGCATCCGCGCCACTTCTACGCCCTGACTTACCTGTTCGCCGTCAACCCGGATCGCTATCTGGCGTTCTGGCAGTCGCCGATTCGCTATCACGGCAACATCTGGGAGATCAACCCGCTGCTGCGGACGGTCAACGCCTACGCGACTGCGCTGGAGTTGGCGTATCTCGCGCATCCGTGGTGGAAGCCGATGCCGATGTCGTCGTATGCGCTCAGCCTGCGCCTGCTCGATTCGAGCGGTTACTGGGATGCCGACGTGATCGCCGACGAATGGCACATGTTTATCAAAGCGTATTTTGCCCGCAACGGCGAGGTGCAGCTCGTGCGCGTGTTCCTGCCCTTTCTGGCGCAGGCGACGGGCGGCGACACCCTGCTGGACGCGATCAAGAACCGCTATTTGCAGACGCTCCGCCATGCGTGGGGCAGCAAAGAGGTCGGTTTCATGGTCGCTAAAATGCTCGAACACCCGGAAATGGACATGCGCCCGACGATTCAACTGCTGTTCCGCATCTCGCACGATATTCTGATGGCGGGCGCGGGCTGGGTGATCATCACGGTCGGTGCGCAGCTGCCCCTGCTGCTCAATCCCGGTCTGCTGTCAGAAATCGCCGCCGAAGGCTTCAGTAATCCGCTGTTTGCGCTGCTGCAAATCGGCTTCATCCTTGTGTCGGTGCTGGGGATCGTGTTCTGGTATCAAGACGTAATTGTGCGTCCACCCCGCCCCGCGCATTGTCCACAGACGCTGAAGGAGCGCTTTTTGACGCTCCTCAGCTTTCCGCTGCTGCCTATCCTCACGTTGATTTTTGTGGCGATTCCCACGATTCAGGCGCAAACCCGTCTGTTGATCGGCATGCCGCTCCAATTCCGCGTGACGAAGAAGATTTAATCTACACAACGACCTGTAGAGTGGTGAACAGAGTCACTTTTGACCCCACCCCCGACCCCTCCCCGAATTCGGAGAGGGGAGCCAACAGGCATCTAGATACTACCTCTCGGCTTTGAAGGGGAGAGGTGCCAGGGGGGCAGCCTGCTGCCCCCCTACATTCATGACAGCGTCATAAAACTGCAAAGGAGAAACAGCATGTCAAAAGTCGGATATATCGGGCTGGGCATTATGGGCGCGTCCATCGCGCGCAATCTCATGAAAGCGGGACATGAACTGGTCGTCCACAACCGCAGCCGCCAAATCGTCGAGCAGCTGGTGAGCGAAGGTGCGACCGCCGCCCAGTCGCCCAAAGAAGTCGCCCAGCAAGTCGATTTTGTCTTCACCAACCTGCCCGACTCGCCCGATGTGGAACAGGTCGTGCTCGGCGAAAACGGCATCATCGAAGGCGCGCATGCGGGTCTGATCTACATCGATAACAGCACCATTAAGCCGGAACTGGCGCGCGTGCTGGCGAAGAAACTCGCAGCGGTCGGCGTCGACGCGCTGGATGCCCCGGTCAGCGGCGGCGATGTCGGCGCGAAAAATGGCACACTCACCATCATGGTCGGCGGGACAGAGGCCGCCTTTGATAAAACTGCTCCTCTGTTCGCAGGGATGGGCAAAGCGTGGGTGCTGGTCGGCGATGCAGGCGCGGGGCAAATCGCCAAAGTGTGCAACCAGATCATCGTGGGCGCGCAAATGGTCGGCCTGGCCGAAGCGCTGATCACCGCGCAAAAAGCGGGCGTTGATCCGCGCCGCATGGTCGATGCGATTAAGGGCGGTGCCGCGCAAATGTGGACACTTGATGTGAAACCGCCGCGCCTGTTCGCGGGCAACCGCAATCCCGGTTTCAAAGCCTATATGCAGCATAAAGACTTGGGCATCGTGCTGGACACAGCCAAAACCTATGGCATTCCCCTGCCCATGACCGCCGTGATCATGCAGTTGTACGAAGCGATGCTCCAGCAAGGCAACCGCGAGCTTGACAACAGCGCGGTCATCAGCGTCTACGAATCGCTAACGGGGATCAAGCTGGTCGAAAACAGCGATGAATGAGGCGGAGAAGCCTTAAGCATTGCGCCCGGCACATCACTGATCCTACGTTTCGCCTACCATTAACCGTATAATAGGGGTCAGTGAAGACTAGTCAAAAGTAAAACCGCCGTGAAAGAGCGTTTACAGAAATTACTGGCACAGGCGAATATCGCGTCGCGTCGCACCGCCGAAGAGTATATCGAGCGGGGGCGCGTTCGCGTCAACGGCGTGGTTGCCAAGCTGGGTGAGAAAGCCGACCCGACGACCGATATCATTGAATTGGATGGCGAGCAGCTGAAATTCAACCAGCGCTCGCTGTATCTCGCAGTGAACAAACCGCGCAACATTCTGGTGACGCACAAAGCCCACCGCACCGACGACCGCGAAACGATCATCGACATGATCGGGCGGAAGGAGCGCCTGTTCCCGATCGGGCGCTTGGACGCCGACAGTGAAGGGCTCGTCGTGCTGACCAATGATGGCGAACTCGCGCAGAAAATCACGCACCCGCGCTTCCGACACACCAAGACGTATCTGGTCGACGTGTATGGCACGCCCGACGAAACCGCGCTGGACAAGTGGCGCGGCGGCCTGTTCATCGAAGGCGAACGGACCGCGCCCTGCTTTGTCGAGGTGGTCAAGACCAGTAACGGCATTGGCACTCTCAAAATCATCATGATCGAAGGGAAGAAACGTCAGATTCGCCGTGTGGCCGCAGCGCTCGGCTATCCTGTGCGCAAGCTTGTCCGCACGCACATCGGATTGCTTGAACTCGGTGATCTGCCGGTTGGCCAGTGGCGGGAACTGTCCGACGAGGAAGTGAAGCTGCTGCAGACGCCCGCGCCGCAGATCAAGCAGATCGGCACACGCCCATCACGCCGCCGTGAGGACGAAGATCGTCCGCGCTGGCGCAAGGCGGCGAGCGGTGAAGCTGAGGTTGAAGACCGTCCCCGGCGTTCGTCGTTCTCGCGTTTCCGCGATGAAGCCGAACGCGAAGAACGTTCCACCGGGCCGCGCGTCCGCCGTGACACGGAGGGTGAAGACCGTCCCCGGCGTTCTCGCAGCGAAGGCGACTCCGAGGAGCGTCCGCGTCGCAGCGCCGATTCCGGGGATCGTCCCTATCGCCCCCGCCGCGAAGATGACTCAACTGACCGCCCACGGCGCACCGAAGGCAGCGGGGATCGTCCCTATCGCCCGCGTCGTGACGGCGACTCCAGTGACCGTCCGCGGCGCACTGAAGGCAGCGGGGATCGCCCCTATCGCCCGCGTCGGGATGGAGACTCCAGTGACCGTCCGCGGCGCACTGAAGGCAGCGGGGATCGCCCCTATCGCCCGCGTCGGGATGGAGACTCCAGTGACCGTCCGCGTCGTGAAGGCAGCAGCGACCGTCCGCAGTTCCGCCCACGTCGTGACGGCGATTCCAGTGAGCGCCCGCGCCGCACCGAAGGCAGTGGAGATCGTCCCTATCGCCCACGTCGTGACGGGGACTCCAGTGAACGTCCGCGTCGTGAAGGCAGCGGGGATCGTCCCTACCGACCACGTCGCGAAGGCGATTCGACTGACCGCCCACGCCGCACCGAAGGCAGTGGGGATCGCCCCTATCGCCCCCGTCGTGACGGGGACTCCAGTGACCGCCCGCGGCGCACTGAAAGCAGCGGGGATCGTCCCTATCGCCCGCGTCGTGACGGCGACTCAACTGACCGACCACGTCGTGAAGGCAGCAGCGACCGTCCGCAGTTCCGCCCACGTCGTGACGGCGACTCGACCGACCGTCCGCGGCGTGAAGGCAGCAGCGACCGTCCCTATCGCCCGCGTCGTGAGGGTGACTCAACTGACCGCCCGCGTCGTGAAGGTAGCAGCGACCGTCCGCAGTTCCGCCCACGTCGTGACGGCGACTCGACCGATCGCCCGCGGCGCACTGAAGGCAGTGGAGATCGTCCCTACCGTCCGCGGCGCGAAGGTGACTCAACTGACCGCCCAAGGCGTGAAGGCAGCAGCGACCGTCCCCGGCGTGCGCCAACTTCCGGCCCGCGCCGCGAAGGCGGCCCCAGTGATCGCCCAAGGCGGCCATCGTCAGGCCCGCCGCGCCCCCGCCGCGATGATAGTACATCCGGCCCGCGCCGTTCCAGTAACGATGCCGCCCGTCCACCTCGTAAACGCAGGGACGATGACGAAGAATGACCAATAAGACCCTCACCGTTCAAGAATATGTCGCCATGCAGCCCCAGCTGACATGGCGACGCCAGCTCATGCGTGCCTGGATGCGCGCCACTTTTAGGCTGTTCACGACGATCAGCGTCACGGGGGCGGAGAACATCCCCCCCAGCGGCGGCTCGATCGTCATGATGAATCACATTTCGCTGCTGGACCCGATGCTGTGCATCGTCGCGGTCCAAAATCGGTTTGTTATCCCGATGAGCAAAGCCGAGAACATGAAAACCCCGGTGCTCGGCTCCCTAATCCGTTTTTGGGGATCGTACTCGGTGGAACGCGGCGAAGTCGATCGCACGGCGCTCACGAATTCGATTGAGCTAATCAAGAGCGGGTCGATGATCCTGATCGCGCCGGAAGGCACACGTCAGAAGCAGGGACTCGCCCAGCCCAAAGACGGCATGACCTACGTCGCCACCAAAGCTGATGCGATCATCCTGCCGACGGGCATCAGCGGCGCGCTGGGCTGGGACAAGAATCTGAAACAGTTCAAGCGCACACACATCAACGTGAATTTCGGGCGACCGTTCAAATTCAAGACGGGCGGCAAAGCCCGCGTCTCCCGCGACGAACTGGCGAAAATGACCGACGAAGCCATGTATCAGCTGGCGCTGGCGGTCAAAGACGAGTCGATGCGCGGCGTATACAACGATGTCAGCCGGGCGACAACTGATTTTCTGGAATTCGTAAATATTTGACGTAGGGACGACCAAACCGCCCCAGTTGGCTTGCCACGCTGGCGCTTTCCCGTTACTATTCGATCAGTTTACGCTGATCGGAGGTGACACGGGCACACTTGTTTGGAGAGCGAATAGCGCATGGTCCTGCTGCGGCAGGATGACGAGGTGGCGGTTTCTCCCTTCATCGGGAGACTAAACTCCGGTCACGGAGTGAAAATCGAAAGATCAGCGGATGCCGTCAGGACGACCCACCGTCCTCGTTTGCTTCTCCCCCGATATAAGAAAGGCGACCCGTGAAACAGCCGGATAACCGGTGCACAAGCGGTGAGCCAGTGGCTTTGAACTTCCCGACGTTTTGGCGTTGGTGAGTTTGGCGTTGGGCTGTCTGCCCTACACGTCCGCGCCGCACATTTCCTTGCCATAGACAACTGAGGAGAGCACCATGTGCGGTATTGTCGGCTATATCGGCGCGCAGAACGCCACCCCGATCATCATCGATGGTTTACAGCGCCTCGAATATCGCGGGTATGACTCGGCGGGCGTCGCCGTGTTTCAGGATGGCGCGATCCATCTGCGCCGCGACGTGGGCAAGCTGATCAACTTGCGCACCAAGTTGCAGAGTGACCCGATTGCGGGCGGCATCGGCATCGGACACACGCGCTGGGCGACGCATGGCGTCCCCGCCGAACACAATGCCCACCCCCACATCAGCATGGATGGCGAATTCGTCGTCGTGCACAACGGCATCGTCGAAAACTACCTCGAACTACGCGAAGAACTGCAAGCCGAAGGCGTCGAGTTCAAGTCAGAAACCGACACCGAGGTGATCGTGCAGCTGGTGGCGCGCTTCGCGGCGAACGGCGCGCGCGGCGATATCACCGAGGCGACGCGCAAAGCGGTCGGCTATCTGCGCGGCGCGCACGCCATCGTCGTGATGAGCAAGCGTCAACCGGATCGCCTGGTTGCGGTGCGCATCGGCAATGCGGGCGGCGTAGCACTGGGTCTGGGCAACGGCGAAAACTTCATCGCGTCCGATATTCCTGCCATCCTCGAACAAACACGCAAGATGATCTTTCTGGAAACGCGGCAAATGGCCACCGTATGGGCGGATCATTACGCTGTGCAGACGCTGGACGGTGCGCCCATTAACGTGACGGCGCACGACATCGCGTGGGATCCGGTCAGCGCGGCGAAGGGTGAATACAAGCACTTCATGCAGAAGGAGATCTTCGAGCAGGGGCGCAGCCTCACCGACACGATTCGCGGGCGTATCGAGTTCGAGCGCGAAGAAATTGTCCTCGGCGATCTCGTGCTCACGCCGCAAGAGGCCAAAGACCTCCAGCGGATCGTCACGGTCGCCTGCGGCACGAGCTACTACAGCGGTCTCGTCGGCAAGTTCTACATCGAAAACATTGCCCGCATCAATGTCGAAGTCGATTACGGCAGCGAATATCGCTACCGCAACCCGATCCTCAACGACCAGACGGCGGTGCTAGCGATCACCCAGAGCGGCGAAACCGTCGATACCCTGGCGGCGATGGAAGAAGCTCGCGCTAAAGGTGCGCGGCTGTGGAGCATCGTCAACGCTTTCGGCAGTCAGGCGATGCGCGTCTCGGACGGCTACATCACCATGAACGCGGGGCCAGAAATCGGCGTCGCCTCGACCAAGGCGTTCACCTCCAGCATTGTCGATCAATATTTGCTGGCGCTGTACCTCGGTCAGCAGCGCGGCGTGCTCACCCACGCTCAGCGCCGCGCTCACATCCACGACCTCGCCCGCCTGCCCGACCTCGTCGGGCGTGTGCTCGATAACAGCGCGGCGGTCGAAGCGCTGGCGCACAAACTGTATCACTACACTGACTTCCTGTACCTCGGGCGCGGCATCAACTACCCGATTGCGCTGGAAGGCGCGCTCAAGCTCAAAGAGATCAGTTATATCCATGCGGAAGGCTACCCGGCGGGCGAAATGAAGCACGGGCCGATTGCGCTGATTGACGAGCACATGCCTGTGCTGGCGATTGCACTCAAGGATTCGGTGTACGACAAAATGATCAGCCAGATCGAGCAGGCGAAAGCGCGCGGCGGCGTGGTGATCGCCATCGCGACGGAAGGCGACACCTTCATCAGCACCAAAGCGGATCACGTGCTGTACATCCCCGAAGCGCCGGAGCTGCTCTCGCCGATCCTCGCGGTGATCCCGCTGCAACTGCTGGCGTATGCGGTCGCGGTGGCGCGCGGCGCGGACGTCGATCAGCCGCGCAACCTCGCCAAAAGCGTCACAGTGGAATAGCGGCAAATCAGGCACAGCCAAACTTCAGGGGTGTGGAAAGCATGCCCCTGAAGCCAATACTTGCCACCTAAATGACCATCTACTCGAACCTAGTGCAGATTTTGCTTCGGCCAACTAGTTTTTGCCCCCACCCCATCGCCCTTCATCTGCCTATAATCAATCCATTGAAGCTTACATGGCCGCCGCATCAGGGTGCGAAACTGCGCGGATCGCACCAGTTTCTTTTCTAATATTTTCTATCTTTAAGGAGTGTTCTCATGAACGAAAGTATGAACCTTCGACGGCTGTGGTTACTCTTGTGGGTGGCCCTGCTGCTCGTCCTGATCGGCAGCTCGCTGGCGTCGTATACTCAGACGGCCGGCGGGACTGTCGAAATCAAAGATATCCGTTTTATCGGCACCAACGGCACTGAAATGAGCGCGCTGCTCTACATCCCCAGCGGCGCGACCGCCGAAACCCCCGCCCCCGGCATCCTCGCCATCCACGGCTATATCAACTCCCGCGAAACGCAGGATGGCTTCGCGATTGAGTTTGCACGGCGCGGCTATGTCGTGCTCGCGCTCGATCAGACGGGTCACGGCTATTCCGACCCCGCTGCCTTTGCGAACGGCTTCGGCGGGCCGGATGGCCTGCGTTATCTGCGGTCGCTCGACATTGTTGACACCAACAACATCGGCTTAGAGGGGCACTCGATGGGCGGCTGGGCATCACTGGCGGCGGCCATCACCTACCCTGAAGACTACCAAGCGATTGTGCTGGCCGGTTCATCGACCGGCGCGCCCTTCGCCGCCGACGGCACGCCGGAATGGCCGCGCAACCTGGCCTTGGTCTTCTCCGCGTGGGATGAATTCTCCGATCTGATGTGGGGTGTCCCGACCGGCGCAGAAGTCGTCAATTCGGAAAAACTGAAAGCCGTGTTCAGCACCACCGATCCGGTAGTCGTGGGTCAGTTGTACGGGTCGATTGCAGACGGGACTGCGCGTCAGCTGTACGTTCCGCGGGGCACGCACCCCAACGATCACATTTCGACTGAGGCGATTGGCAACGCGATCGAGTGGATGCAGCAGACGCTCACGGGCGGCAACGGCCTCGCTCCCAGCGATCAAATCTGGTACTGGAAAGAAATCGGCACGTTCATCGCCTTCATCGGCCTGATCCTGTTCCTGTTCCCGGTTGGCGGGCTGCTGCTCACCCTGCCGTATTTCAACAGTTTGCGCGCGCCCGTGCCCGCGGCCAAGGGCGCGACCGGAATGGGTTGGTGGGTTGCGGCGCTGATCGCGCTGGTCGTCCCCGCATTGACCTTCTTCTGGTTGCAGAATCAGGGTAACCAATGGATTCCAGCCAGCGCCTTCTTCCCGCAGACCATCACCACCGGGATCATGGTGTGGGCGGTCGGCAACGGCCTGATTTCGCTGGTGCTGTTCCTCGCCTGGCACTTTGGCATGAACAACAAGTCCGGCGCGACGGCTGAGCATTATGGCTTGGCGTGGACGGGCGGCTTTAGCCTCGGCAAGTTCTTCAAGGCGATTGTGTTGGCGGCCAGCGTGATCGGGCTGGCGATGGTGGTCGTGGCCGTGGTCGATTGGGTCTTCAAGACCGACTTCCGCCTGTGGGTGCTGGCGCTCAAGTCCATGAACTTCCTCCAGTTCCACATCATGCTGGCCTACCTAATCCCGTTCGCGTTCTTCTTCGTCGTGTCCAGCGTGTTCCTGCAAGGACAAATGCGCCAAGTGAAAGCCGATGGTTCACCGGTCGGCCTTGGGCGCGCGATCCTCGTCAATGCCGCACTGCTGGCACTGCCCATCGTCGGCATGCTGCTGATTCAGTACATCCCGCTGATGGGTGGCAGTCCGCTGCCGCTCGGTGAATCGCTATTGACGATTGTCGGCATCCAGTTCGTGCCGCTGCTGATCATCGTCGCGGCGATTTCGACATACTTCTATCGCAAGACGGGCACGGTCTGGACGGGCGCGTTCATCAACGCGTTGTTCATTACGTGGTACATCGTCGCCGGGCAGGCGATTCAGTTCCCGCTGTAAGGTAACAGCCTCACCTCTGTATCCCCTCTCCCTTGGGAGAGGGGAAAACGCCACGTAGCGACGACCATGCGTTATCCCTGCACATGGTCGTTTCTGCAGAAATAGGGGGTGTTGGGCTAAAGATGCCTCTCCGCATTTTCCGCCACGCTCAGCGCCAAGCTCGCATCACCGCTGACACCTTCCAACGTCCAAGCCGCACTCAGACAGGCGTACGCAAAGGTGAATTTGAGCAAGCGCCCCAGGTCAACGCCCATTCCGTACGCGAGAATTTCGGCGTTCCGCAGTAAGCGCGTTTCACTGCGGAGGAGATCGGGCACACCATCCGGATTGCACAGCGTATTCGCCGCATCGAACGTCCGCTCACCGAGCACGCCTTTGGGGTCGTAAGCGAGCCACCCCCGGGCCGATTGCCGGACGTTATAGTGATGCATATCGCCGTGCAGCACGCGCACATCCCGCGGGTCATCGAGCAGACTCCGCGCCACCACCGCCGCTCGCGCAAAGATCGTGTCCGGGTACAAACTAGCCCGCTCGAACAACGACCGAAAGCGCCGACCTAACGGCCAGAGACCGTCAGGATGTGGTGCAGTGCTCGCGTGCAGCCGACTCAGCGTCTCGGCGATGATTTCAGCTGCTTGTTCGTCGTCACCCCGTTCAACCATGGACGTCAGGTTGTCACCTTCGGCGTACTCGAGCAGATGCGCGTTAGGCCCGTGCCGCAGCAGCTTGACCGCTCCGCTGCCGTTCCAGTAGTCGAGCGCGACCGCCCCGCTCTGCTCATCGTCGACGCCAATCGGCGTGAGCAGCTTGAGCACGACGCGATCGCCCTGATACGTCACGGTATAGACGGTACTCGTCGCCGTCTGGGCTAATGGCTGCGGATCAGATAGATCCCACTCACGCACATAATGACTCAGATCCAGCATTTATCGCCCAAACGCTTCTTGCACTCTTCGAGCATTTCGACCGTGCGCGTCGCGCCGGAACGAGTGACGCCCAACGCGCGAATCTCCAGCAGGCGATCCAGTGTGCGCACGCCGCCCGCGGCTTTGACCTGCACCTGCGGCGGCGCATACTTACGCATCAGCTTGAGGTCGTCGTCGGTCGCACCGCTCGGCGCATAGCCCGTCGAGGTTTTAACCCAGTCCGCGCCCAATTCGCCGCAGATCTCACACAGCTTGATCTTGTGCGCATCCTGCAGATAGGCGTTCTCGAAGATTACTTTGACCTTCGCGCCCGCCGCATGCGTCACGGCGATCACCGCGCCGATGTCCGCGCGCACATAGTCCCAGTTTTCGCTCAGCACCTGACTGATGTTGACGACCATATCCAATTCGAGGCCGCCATCGTGCAGCGCCTGCTCGGCCTCCGCCACCTTGATCGCGGTCGTGTGGCCACCGTGCGGAAAACCGATGGTCGTACTCGGCGCGACCGTGCTGCCCGCCAGCAGTTCGGCACACCGCTTGAGGCCAAATGGCATGATGCACACGCTGGCCACCTCATATTTGAGCGCGATCGCGCAGCCCTGCTCCAGTTCGGCGGTCGTCAGCGTTGGGTTCAACAGTGAGTGATCGATCATCTTGGCGATTTGACTATAGGTGTAGTCCATGAAGTTACCTTTTCAGTTAGCGTTCAAAAACGCAATCACGTCTTGATTAAAGTCGGCTGCCGCTTCTTCCATCGGCTGATGTCCCGTGTTCGGATAGGTGATGATCTCGCTGTTGGTGAGCGTCAGCGCCAGCAAGCGCCCATTTTCCAGCGCCGTCCACTGGTCGGCTTCGCCCCACAGCAGCAGCGTGCGCGCGTCGATGGTGGCCACCTGCGTTTCGCTCAGCTTGTTGCCCGCCGAGTCGCGCGTCAGTCCGATCAAGCCCATGTCCCAATCCGGTGTTTGAAAGGCGCGCCAGTAGCCCGCGAAATCGACATCAGTCAGGAAAGCGGGATCGGCGTGAAAACTGGCGACGGTGCTGCGAACGCTCGACTCCGTCAACGCAAGCCGCGTGCCCAGCCGCGCCCAGCGCGTGATCGGCGGAAAGCCGACGAGCGCGCCGACGAACGGTGGCGGGCCGTTCGCGCCGAGGATCGCCCCATCCACAATGATCAGCCGATCCACGCGGTCGGCATGGCGCAGCGCGAAATGTGCCAGCACGTTCCCGCCCGCGCTGTGACCGACAATCACCGCCTGCGGGATGTTCAGCGTATCGAGCAAGTGCGCGGTGAAATCCGCAGTGTTGGCGTGCGAGTAGTTGAAATCAGCCGGTTTGGCGCTCAAGCCCGCTCCCGGTCGGTCAAAGGCGACCACATGATAGCCTGCCTGCGCAATAGCATCGAGATTATTCCGCCACACCCACGTCGAGCCGTACAGCCCGTGCAAAAAGACCACGGCGGGCGCGGCAGGATCGCCCTTTTCGACAATGTAGGTGTTCACCCCGTCCACGTCGATGAAGCGCCCGTCCACATCCGTGAACGCCTGCGGATCAGTCCCCGTACTGTCGAGCGGAAGCAGGAATGGGAGGAGAACGGCGACAAATAAGACGAGGAGGACGGCGAACAGCAGGAAGCGGGTACGACGGCGCATGAGCAAACCTCGTGTAAACCAGAATCGACCCCATTGTAGCGCAGGTTGAGCCAATCGCCCCTACTCCCTCCCCCAGCAACGGACTGATTGACATTTAGAACAAAATTTCGTATAATAGTGGTTATGAATATTCGATCCGCACCTGACTCAATCCAGAAACTGGCCCTCATGGGCGAAAACGCCGCCTTCGAGCGCGCGGGTGATGCGCCACTCTCCGAGCGCCCGTATCAATCCAACAGTCTCGCGGAATGCATCACGAATGTGAGTACGCCCAAGGGCAAGAAGCCCGTCCTCAAGAGCATGATCACGACCGCCTGCGAGAAGAACTGCTTCTACTGCCCGTTCCGCGCGGGTCGCGGTCGCACCAAGCGCGTGACGATCACGCCGGATGCGCTGGCCAAGGCGTTTGACGATTTGCAGCGCGCTAAACTGGCGGATGGCATTTTCCTGTCATCGGGGATCATCAAGGGCGGCGTCTCCACACAAGACAAAATCCTCGACACCATCGAGATCATCCGGCGCAAGTACGGCTACAAGGGCTATGTCCATCTCAAGATCATGCCGGGTTCGGAATATGATCAGCTTGCCCGCGCGCTTCAGCTGGCCGACCGCGTGTCGATCAACTTGGAAGCGCCGACGCAGGAACGCCTAGAGGCACTTGCACCGAAAAAGAACTTCGCCAACGACCTGCTGCGGCATATCCAGTGGGCGCATGAGATCAAGCAGAAGACCGGGGCACGCGCCAGCGTCGTGACGCAGTTTGTCGTCGGCGCGGTCGGCGACACCGATCTCGAACTGCTGGCGCTGACGGAAAAGCTGCACCGCCAGATGAACCTCGCCCGCGCGTATTTCTCCGCCTTCAGCCCGGTGATCCAGACGCCGCTGGAAAATACGACCGCCACGTCCCCGCTGCGTGAACATCGGCTGTATCAGGCGAGCTTTCTGGTGCGCGATTACGGTTGGAGCGTGGAAGAACTCAATTTCGCCGGAGCGGGCAACCTGCCGCTGGAAATTGACCCGAAGAAAGCATGGGCGAACATTAATCTGCTCAACGCGCCGATTGACCTGATGCGCGCGGATCGCGAAACGTTGATGCGCGTCCCCGGCATCGGCGTCAAAGGTGCAGACGCTATTCTGCGCGCGCGCACCACCCGCCGCCTGACCGATCTCGGCCAGCTCCGCGCGTTGGGCATCGCCGCGCCGGAACGGCTCGCGCCCTATGTGTTGTTAGCAAACGGTAAACCCGCGCAGCAGCTTTCCCTGTTCTAGTCGCTAGTTGACGGCACATGCACGGTGTAGACCGCTTCACCCGGCCCGTCCAAAGCCGACAAGCGCACTTGGAGTTCGTCCGGCGTGTCGCCGCGCTCTACGCTCACGCGATACCGGAACTCTGTGCCGCATTCCAGATTGTCTCTCAGTACAACATCCGACAGCAGCAGAGTCGAGTTCCCCTGAAGGTCGGACAGCAGCAGATCAATTTCCCACGAATACGTATCCGGCACATCCCGATCTGTGTTTAGCAGCACTAGATAAGCGTTGTCCTGCCCCGCCAGCAGCAGTTGACCCGGCAACGGGGTCTCGACCACAGAGTTATCCACGCCAATCGACACAACAAGATCATTCACCGCACGACTGAGGTCGATATCTGTGGGACTATGTGCTTCCTCGCGAAACAGGACAAAGTGGCTCTCATCCAAACTGAAGAGATCCCCTCCGGGCGAGGCATCAACATCACCTATCATGTAGAAATTCTCATAAACCTGTCCGGTATCAATATTGAAAACCCGCCGCGCCTGGATCGTTCGCGAATCACTGAAACCCACCACACGACGATACACAATATCGCCTGTGCGGGTATCCAGAACCGCGACTTCAAATTCTGGCACTTCATAAACCAGCTCTGGCGACCGAACGCACTGCCTATAATAGTCTAGGTCGTCCTCATTAATGAGATCAATACACCCATTGTCGTCCAAGATGAGGCTGGCGTACCGTTCTGCCGGGTCAAGATCGTTCAGTCGTTCAACCTCGCCGCTGTACCACACCTCACGTTCATCTGTGGCCAAATTCAGACGGATCAGATCACGAGAAAATGCTTCAAAGCGCGATTCAGGTTCTTCTTCTACTTCGCGGTAGCGCATCGGCGCGAACAGGTAATTCCCATAGGGATCATCGCTAAGGGGTGAACCAACCACGCAGATATCGGTGATGTCGAAGCTCTCCTGCTCTCCCGTATCTTGGATGATCCAGTTCAGGCTACACCCGACCTCTGTGTGCTGCACCCAAGCCGCTCGCTGCGGATTCTGATAATGCGTGAACCACGGAACTTCGCCGAACTTCAGAATCGAACCCAGATGAGTCAGGCTGTTCGCTTGATCGACGTATGCCAGTGAAACTTGTACCCATCTAGCCATGTCCTGGGGTAAAGAGTCATAGATGAACACAGTTGTATTGCCGTACCACTCCACAGAACGTTGTGCAAATGAATCGATTTCGCCAAGCACAACCAGTTCATCCTGCTCAAAGTCGTAGCCGAAAAAGTGGCTGACACCGGTCCAGACGGCGTAACGGCCGCTCGGCGAGACACTGATCCCCTCGACGACTTCACCAACTTTCAGTTCGCGCTGTTCGCCCGTGTGCCGATTGCAGAGAATCAGCGGCACTTGCTCGGTGGCTGATGCATAGGTTGGGGCGATTGCATAGTCAATCAACCAGTCATCGGTTTCACCAAAGTGCTGGTACGGGACAAACCCGCAGCGCGCGGCGGGGGTCGGCGCTGGTGTCGGCGTGTTGAAGTTGGGCACATACGGCGGAATGATCTCCACGTTGATGACCTCAATCCCCGGCCCAAACAGGTCTTCCGGGGCGGGCGGAGTCAGATCTTGCCCGGAAGTCACCCCGGTCATTAACAGTCCCAACAGCAGTACGGTGCTGATCACGATGCTGTGCTTCATGCCGCGCCTCCTTGATCGCTTCAATGACGCCCAATACTATTTAAGCTAAGACTACCTCTGTGGTCAGGTCAGAACAAGTGGTAGACCTCAGCGCTTGACATACGCCACACCTACGCCGTGGATACTCGCGTTTTAGGCTGTATTTAGGCTGTTTCTCGCTATAATCGGGTAGATTAGCTTCAAGTAGAGGGATCAAACCGCATGCGCATTCTGATCACGGGTATTGGTGGCTTTGTCGGTCGCCACCTCAGCGATTATGTGCTGGCGCAAACGCCGGGAGCAGAACTCCACGGCGTAGTCATCGCGCCAGAACATGCGATCCCGCAAGCTGAGTGCCACGTTGTCGATCTCAAAGATCAAGCGGCGCTGCATGACCTGATCGCGCGTCTCCGGCCCGATCACATTTATCATCTGGCGGCACAAGCGTCGGTCAAGCGCTCGTTTGAAGACCCATGGGAAACGCTCGAAAATAACATCCATGCCCAGCTGAATCTGATCACCGCCTGTCTCAACCTCGACACCCCGCCGCGCCTGCTCATCATCAGTTCGGGCGAAATCTACGGCACAGAAGACTTTACCGATGCCCCGCCGACCGAAGATGCGCCGCTCCGCCCCGGCAACCCCTACAGCGTGAGCAAGGTCGCGCAGGACATGCTCGGCTTGCAGTACTACCTGAGCCACCAACTGCCGATCATGCGGGCACGTCCGTTCAACCACTTTGGCCCCGGCCAGCGCTTGGGCTTCGTCGCCGCCGATTTCGCGCTGCAAGTGGCCCGCATCGAAGCGGGGCTGCAAGAACCGGTGATCCGCGTCGGCAGCCTCTCCGCGGAACGCGACTTCACGGATGTGCGTGACATTGTGCGCGCCTATCACTTGATCATGGAGCGCGGCACGCCCGGCGACGCCTACAACATCGCGTCGGGCAGCTATATCACCATCCGCTACCTGCTCGATGTGATGCTCGGCTACAGCATGACGCCAATCCGCGTGGAAGTGGACGCTTCTCGCATCCGTCCCGGCAAAGATCACCGCTCGTGGGGGAATGCCTCCCGCTTGCGGCAGGTCACGGGGTGGGAGCCGATCATCCCGATCGAGCAGACGATTCACGATGTGCTGAACGAGTTCCGCCAGCAGGTCGGGGCGAGCATATGAAAGCCATTCTCTTCGATCAACCCGGCGGCGCGGATGTCCTGTACTCCGGTGACGCGCCTGATCCAATTCCAAATGACGATGAACTGCTCGTGCGCGTGCATGCGACCGCGCTCAACCGCGCCGATCTGCTCCAGCGGCAGGGCGGCTATAACCCACCACCGGGAGCATCACCAATCCTCGGTTTGGAGCTGGCGGGCGAGGTTGTGACGTCGAAAGGCGATTTTCAGACCGGAGATCGTATCATGGCGGTGGTGACGGGCGGCGCTTACGCCGAATATGCGGTCGTGCCCGTCGGCATGGCGCTGCGCATTCCTGACCGCTTCACCTATGAGCAAGCCGCCGCTGTACCCGAAGCCTTTTTAACCGCACAGCTCAATCTGTTCACGTTGGGGCGGCTCAAAGCGGGCGAAACCGCGCTGATCCATGCGGGCGCGAGCGGCGTGGGCACAGCGGCGATCCAGTTGGCGCGGGCAGCGGGCGCGCACATCATCACGACCGTCGGATCGCCTGAGAAGCTCGCGCGCTGTCTCGAATTGGGCGCGCATGAGGGCATCAACTACAAAATCGAAGCCTTCGCGGAGCGCGTCAAGGTGCTCACCGACGGACGCGGTGTCGACGTGATCCTCGACTTCGTCGGCGCGCCCTACTGGAACGACAACCTCGCGTCATTGGCGGTCGGCGGGCGGCTCATGCTGATCGGCTTCCTCGGCGGCGCGGCGGGACAGTTGAATCTCGGCGCGATTCTGCCGAAAAACCTGACGATCAGCGGGACGACGCTGCGGCGCACACCGCTCGAACAGAAGATCGCGCTGACGCGGGATTTCGCCGCCTTCGGTTTGCCCAAACTAGCGAACGGCGAAATTGTTCCGGTCATCGACCGCGTGTTCCCACTCGCAGAAGCGGCGGAAGCTCATCGGTACATGGCGTCGAATGCCAATGTCGGCAAGATCATTCTCACAGTGCCGTGATGCGAGTGCATTTTTGGCGATCTGCACACACAAACGCGGGGATCATTCGACTGCCTTGCACATTGACGGGGCTTTGTTAAAATAGCACAATCAAATAGAATTCGGTTTAGTGAGCGAATAATGAATCCGCGCCTGATGACTACTACGATGAATACTGATGGAGTGCCACAGCAGTAGGCGGGGTTCGGCGCGTATATTTTGAGACGACAACCACACCCCGCCGAGGGGTGTTTTTGTTTATTCAGCCTTTAGCACTGGAGATGAATTTTGGTTACACAAGCAGTCAGTTTGGACACCCCCGAATATTCGATTTCGTCCGCCGCCAACCGCGTGCCGGT
>CALKIA010000455.1 GCA_937988705.1 uncultured Chloroflexota bacterium
TAGCCCCGCGGCGATCCAATCCAGACGGCGGTTGTAACGCAGCGCCCGCGCCATAAACCCCATGAGCAGCGCCACGAACAGCGGCGTCAGCACAATACGTAAGCCCAGACTGCTCAAGACACCGTGCCAGTAACTCACCGCAACCAGCGCCGCGACCAATACTCCGACCAGATTGCCGAGCTTACGATTCTCCCGGCCGATCACCTCACGCCCCATCCAGAACAGCACGGGCAGCGAGACAATTCCTTCAATCGCTGTCAGCGTCTTGAGCAGCATGAAGTTGAGTTCAACGCCGAACAAGCGTGATGAAAAAGCCAGTAAGTAGAACTGAATGGCATCACGTCCGTGGTTGTTGGCAAAAAACACGTTCGTTTCGCCTAGCAGCACGCGGTTTGCATCGAGCAGTTTCTCGACATGATCGCTCGTCATCTCCGGCGGCGTGCTAACTAACCCATTGAAGCGGAAATACGCGCCAGCCAGCGTAACCACGATCACCGCAACGAGCACCCAGTTCAGGCGCATGCCGAAAATCGTATCCAGCAGTTTCGTGAATGGGGTCAGCGGCGTCCACCCAACTGGCGCGACCGTCCAAACCGTGAGGACGATGCATGCAAACCACGCAATTACGCCTTCCAATGTGAAGAGGTTGTTACCGTTGAGCGTCCATGCGAGGATACCCGTGACCGCCGCACCGACGCCCGTAAAGATGCGCCATGTCACCCCAGCCATTTCCATCGGCGTGAATTGCACCTCTGGCGCGGGGACAGCGCTGCCCATGGCGGGCAAACGAAAAAAAAACGCGTCCGCGAGCAACCACAAGATGAAGGCGGCCAGCAAAAAGGGCGCGCCGAGATGCAAGCCTAATTCTTCGACATACTGCTGACTCGCGAACATCCGCACGCCGCCGTACACCGCCAGGCCGAATGCGCCTAAACGAAGCAGCAGCTGAATCGTCTCAGCGCTCAGGTTCAGACTCGGTTCGCCTGCCTCCAACACAGGCACAGTCGCTGCGCGGGGGGTACGCACGCGTGGCTGCGGCACAGTGACCGGGATGGATGCGACCAGCGCATGCGGGGTGTCAACTGGCTGCGCTGTCACGCGCGCAAACGCAGCCAACGTCGCCCGCGGCTTGCGTACAAACAAATCCAGTGCCTGTGCCAGTGTCAGGTCTTCAAATTCAGTTTCGATCGGCGCCGTCGCCACGGTTTCAGCACCTGTCAGCTCGAACGAAGATTCACTCACGTCGTGCGTACCGGGTTCGATGTCGCTCATGCTTTGCGCCCTTTGATCGCCAGATTGACCGTCGATCGTCCGACGGGTTCGCTGATTTGGTTGTTCCGGTCGAAGAAATTGAACACCTTGAGGCCAAGGTTGATCGGATTGAGCAGGCTACCGTCATTCTGATCGAACGTAATGCGGTTGGCAGCGGTCGCCATATTGCCCGGCAGCGCGCCCGATTCAAGCAGCGGCATACCGATGCCGTACACGAGGTTATGAATAAAGGGGAAACTATCGTGGGTGAAAGCGCGTTCCTCTTCTACATGGAAGCCCGCCGCCAGTACCGACGCCCGCAATTGATCACGCCGGTAGAGGCGCACATGGTTCGCCCAGATACCGGCGAACATGCCCTTGCGGATCGGTCGATTGACCAGAAATTCCAGCGTCCGGTTGATCGGATCCCACCAGAACGGGTAATCCGCGTTCGGCACCGTAATCGCGACGACCCCATTCGGCTTCAATACACGATAGACCTCGCGCAACCCCGCCACATCATCATCAATATGTTCAAGGATTTCCGAGAGGATCACCGCGTCAAAGGTGTTATCCGGATACGGCAGCGCGTAGATATTCGCCTGATTGAGGTGCAAATCAGGCAAGTGTCCGACATTAATCTGCGCCTTGAGGATCACATCCCAGTCGAGTTCGCCACCGACGAGCCGACACTGGCTCACGTAGCGGATCATGTTCAGGTAGAAGCCCCGTCCACAGGGGATGTCGAGGATCAGGTCCTCGTCGGCGGGCATCACCCAGTCGAAGATCGTCTGCACGCGCTTCTTGAAGGCCATATCCGCTTCATTGCGCGTCATCCGCGCGATCAGCTGGGGATCGACTGCAACGCGCCCGCTTTCAAGACGGACGTTAACGGGCGTGAGTGCGGAAGAGTCTTTCATAGGTATCCACCGTTTCTTGGAAGGAGAATACGTCTTCGATAAATTGGCGCGGTTTGGTGTAAGTCTCCGGTTCGTTGAGCACATCGACCAGCGCCTGACCAATCGACCGGTAGTCACCCTGCTGCGCCAGTTTGCCCATTCCCGTCTCTTTGACGGGGACGCGCCCGCCGGGTATATCTGTCATCACCACCGGCGTCCCGCACAGCATTGCTTCGACCTGCACCAGCGCGAAACATTCGGTATCACTCGGCAACACAAGCACATCACACGCCGCGTAGAAGTTCGCCACGTCCTGCTGATCGCGAATGATCCCGAGGAATTTTAGCTGAGACTCGTGCTGTTGCACCAAATGCCGGTGTCTCGCCCAGGTATCCTCATACGGAATGTCGTATTCGCCCATGAAGACCAACCGCGCCGTTGGATACGACTGATTGACGATTCCCAGTGCCTGAATCGCCAGATCGGGGCGCTTTTCCTGCACGAAACGGCCCGCGTAGCCGATGATCGGCCCGCCGTCCGGTGCCCACTCCGCGCGCAGCTGCTGGACGCGCTCCGGTTCCGGCGGCGGCATGTGGATCGGCGGGTAGTTCGGCACAACTTTGTCGCGGAACGGCAGCAAATAGTACGATTGTTCCGCATAATCACGACTGTAGGCGATAATCTTCGGTGCGACACTGGCCGCAATGCGGTAGAAGAAGAACATCAAGCCTTGAATGAAGCGATTCACAAGACCGGGCGGCAGAATTAGGTCACCGTGATGTGTGATGATGAGCTTCCGCCGCGCCAGTACCGCGATCAACGCGACGAGCGCCGTCTCTAGCATCGGCGTATGAATGCTCACAACATCATGCTCGCGCATCAGCTTAAACGCGGCCCACGGGTAGGCGGGCATGAGCATACCGCGGCTCAAGCGAATCGGTGCCCACAACCGCACGATGCGCACCCCCTTGTGCGTCAGCTTATCATCACGCGGCAGTTGATTACTGTAGCGCGCCGTCAGCACGGTCACATCGTGCCCACGCCGAACAAGTTCCTCGGCGACGCGCTGTACGTGAATGGTCAAGCCAGTCGTGTGGGGATAGTAGTACAACAGGCTGATGAGAATCTTGAGTTTGTCACTCTGCATGATTTACCCCAACGGACGCATTTCTCGCACGCCCTGTGACAGCTGCTGCAAAGAAATACCCTCTTGAATAAAGCCAATCACACCCATGCCCGCATTGATGAACAAATTCACTGCATGCACGGCCACTGCAAACGCGCCGACGGTCGCGGATGAATCGCCAAAGCTCATCGCTTGCAGCGCCAGCAAAATCGACAATTCATACGTGCCGAGGTTGCCCGGCACGGCGGGTACGGCCACCGCCAGTGATGCCATCGACGTGAACAACAGGGTCGCGCCCCAATGCGCTTGGTCGAAGAACGCGAGCATCAGCACGTAGCCCGACACGACCGAACTCACCCAACTCAAGGAGTTCCAAAAGGCTACCCGCGCGAACCGACGCCAATTGGTGAGCGGACTCAATCCATCGAGAAAATGACTAACCCAATCCTCGATTTTCCACTTATTTGGGAGCCGCATCGCGATCTTCGCGACAAAATTTAACGTATGTTCGCGTTGACCGGACAGCACGACCAGGAAGACAAACCCAATAATCGCTAATGGCGCGAGAAACAGGGCCGTCCGACGCAGATCTTCCGGCAGATTCCCCTGTGACAGCGCCAGCAGGGTGATCACGAAGATTGAAATCAGGTCGAGCAACCGCTCGACAATGATCGTGCTGGTAGATCTTAATACGGGCACTGGAGGATCAGCCCGAGTTGCCAGATAGACCTTGGCAAGCTCACCGACGCGAAACGGAATCAGCCCGTTGATCAAATAAGCTACATTGTTGATGCTGAATGCTCGCCAGAACGGTAAATCATTGTTAAGGAGTGCCTGCCAACGCGCGCCACGCGCAAATAACCCCGCAGCGATGATCGCCGCGCTTAACGCCACATACGAATAGCGGGCGTTCCCCAACGCCACCCCGATCAGGGAAAGATCGTTATCGCGCAGCTGCGTAAAGATGAGGTAAATCGCGGCGAGGCTGACGACCGCCCCCAAGACAATCACACGCCCGTATTTAGTCAACACAGGTATCCTAATCGTTCCTAGCTGATGGGGCATTATAGCATGATCCGCTTTGCCGCATAGGGACGCGACCTTGACAATCAGGGGAAGCGATCATAGAATTCACGTTATAGTGCGGGTTTAGCTCAGTTGGTAGAGCGTTTGCTTCCCAAGCAAAATGTCGTGAGTTCGAGTCTCATAACCCGCTCCTAAATTTAAACGAAGAAAGTCTCCCAAACGCTCCTGAAATCAGGAGCGTTTGCTTTTTCGACCATGAGTTCATTGCCGTGCGATTGATCGAACAGTGACTCCTACCTCTGCCATCCAAATTCGGATGTACAATAGAATTAATCGTGAATTCTCGCACAAGGCGTGTGACCGCGTTGTCGCGTCGATAACTCCCCCGTCACAAGCCACCCGTGTGTTCCTCAATCGGCGTTGCTCACCGCACAAGGAGACGCCATGCGACGCGCTAACTCACCTCAGATTTCGGGAACAACCTTTGTTCTGCTGCTCGCCGCCCTGCTGCTGTCGTTCGTCCCGTCTCGCAGCGCTCAAGCGCAGATCGGCGGTGCAATCGGCTATGGCAGCAGTGTACAAGGGAGCATCCCCACCGCCGGGCAGACCGTCATCTACAGTTTCAACGGCAGCGCGAACGATTTCGTGGAAGTCTGGCTGCACAATTGGACGGGCACACTCACCCCGCATCTCGATCTACTGGCCCCAGACGGGCAAACCATCGCGACCAGCAGCCGTGATCCGTTCTCCGAAGATCCGCTTGCAG
>CALKIA010000456.1 GCA_937988705.1 uncultured Chloroflexota bacterium
ATCTGGCGGGCATTGTGCAGCGCATAACGTGCCGCCGGGACGATGGTTTCCGCGAGCTGGGGCGGCAGGTTTTGGACCTTACCGCCAACCACGGTCACGGGCGCGGACTCGGGCAAGTGCGCCAGCGCGCGCGCCTTGGCGATAGCGACGCGGAGATCGCCCAATTCGTCGACCAGACCCTGTCCATACGCCTGCGCGCCCGTCCACACGCGCCCACCACCGACCGCATCGACGGCTTCGAGGCTCAGGTGCCGTCCACGCGCCACACGCTCGATGAAGCGGGCATAAGAGGCTTCGATGCTGCGGCGTACCTGCGCGCGCTGTGTCTCGCTGAACGGCTGGGAGTCGGCGTAGATGGCGGCGTTCGCCCCACGGGTGAGCTCGACCGCCTTGACGCGGAGTAAATCGCGCAGGCCACCTGTGACGGGCTTGGCCGTGACCACACCAATCGAACCCGTGATGGTGCCGGGCTGCGCAACAATATAGTGGGCGGGCGTGGCGATATAGTAGCCGCCAGAGGCCGCGACGGCGTTCATGTAGACGACGAGCGGGCGGGTTTTCGCCAGTTCTTCTAGGGCGCTGGTCATGGCTTCGGCGGCAATGGCCGCGCCGCCACCGCTGTCGATGAAGAGAACGACGGCCGCCGCCTGCTCATCTTTCATGAGGGTGCGCACCTGCTGCACGACGGTGACATCGCCCGCGCGTTCGCCGCCGATGAACGGGATCGGCAGATCGATGGGCGGACTGCCGCTCTCGCCGGGCAGCATCAAACCGGTGACCTTGAGCACGGCGATGTATTTATCGCTGGGGGGTTTGATGGGCGGGATCAGCAGGCGCTTGCGCGCTTCGGCATAGGGGATAACATGCTGGCTGCCCAAATGCTGATACAGCCCTTCTTCGTGAATGACGCCGTCAACGTAGCCCGCCGCGAGCGCGTCGGTGTCGATGTGCGGCGCGGTGTCGATCAGGCGGCGTACGTCGTCAGCGGAACGCTGGCGGCCCGCGGCGATGCCGGCGATGAGCTGCTCGTAACGCGAATCGATCAGCCATTCCAACTGTTCGCGGCCTTCGGGGGAAATATCGGCGCGCGAAAACTGATCGAACGCGCCTTTATAGGGCGAAATCGCGACGACATCCAGCGCGACTCCGATTTGCGCCAGCGCATCTTTGAGGAAGACGGCTTCCTGATGCAAACCCAGCGGACTCACATCGCCACCGGGCTGCAGGAGGATTTGATCCGCCGCGCTGGCGACATAATAGGTCGCCAGATCATAGGACTGCGCATGGCAGATCACGCGCTTGCCGCGCGCGCGCAGACGCTGAATGGATCCGCGCAGCGTTTGCAGGTCAGCGAGGGACAGCCGCAGACCGCGCAGCGTTAATACAATCCCGCCCACGCGGGGATCATAGGCGATTCGGGTGAAAACTTCATCTAGCTCCCACAAACTGATCGGGGGTTCACCTTGTACCCGACGCAGCACCCAATTCCGTTCCTGAGGGAGCGCGGGCAGTTCAGCCGGCAGAGTCAGTGCCAGATAATCGAGCCCCTTACGCCGTAAGCGCACTTGGTTGACGATCAGCCGCCGCCCGCGCCGCAGCAGATTGATGGGATTCGTAAGTTTTGCCAACGTTTCATCCTCCGTAAACGACCTAACTATAAAGAATCGCTGGTATGATTTCAATCAGCTTTCGAGATATGATTGAGGTCTAGTGAATAACCTTGCTCCGTCAGGAAACAAGCACTTTGACTTCAAACGCGCCACAGCAACGCTGGAGAGCGGTGATCTGGCGAAAACTTACTGAACCGCGAGCCGATATCAGTCAACCGGCTGACCGCCGACAAATTCGAGTGCTGGCGGCGCTCATCCTCCTGCTGCTGCCCTTGCTGATGGCCGTATTCATCGGTCGACTTGGGCTGGGTACGATGCGTCCTAATCTGTTGGTGTCGATCATCGGTTTGAGTATCAGCTACGGTCTGCTGCGCAGCCGCTGGTGGATTTACGCGCCGCCGCTGGCAGTGATCACGGCGCTCCTGCTGCCGGTGGGGACATTCCTCACGCCCCAATCCGATCCGCTCCTCGTCGGGATCATGGTTCTGATCTGGTACATCATCTGTGAGTCGATGATTTATGTCCTGTATGGGACGCGCCTCGCCAGCATCGGCGCACTGCTGACCTATTGCATTTCGATGGCGCTGTACCCGTGGTTTGCCCCCGGCGAGACAACCTACATCATGTTTGTGACGATTTTGTATGTGGGCATCTTCATGTCGCTGCAAACCTTAGCTTATGTACGGACAGAAAACGAACGCGAGTTACAGCAATCGCTGCGCGAAGTCCACGACGCGCGCCGCCTCGCAGAAGCGCTCACCGAGATGACCGCGATTTTGTCGAGCACGCTCGATCTGGAAGAGGTCCTCGACCGAATTCTGGAACAGATCGCCGGGATTGTCCCGTCCAGCTCCAGCGACATCATGCTGATTGACCAGGACGTGGCGCGGATTGTGCGATTACGCGGCTTTCAGGCGCGCGGGATCGAGCAAGCGGTCATGGAACTGCGCTTCCCCCTGTCCAAGTTTCCCAATATGCGCCAGATGGCCGCCTTCGGCGAACCGATTCTGATCGAAGATACGCGGACGCTCTCCGAATGGGTGGATATTCCAGTTGTGCAGTGGATTCGGTCACAGCTCAGCGCCCCGATCCGCCTGGAAGGCCGAACGATCGGCTTTCTGAACTTAAGCGATGAACGGCCGCAGGCCTTCACGGCGGCCCAGGCGCGCCTGCTGGCGACCTTTGCAGTACAAGCGGCCATCGCCATCCGCAACGCGCGCCTGTACGACGAAGCGCGGCGCTACGCCACCGATCTCGAACAAGAGGTCAACGAGCGCACGGCCCAGCTCCATTTGACGCACACGCGCTTGCGCGCCATCCTCGACGCGACGGGCGAGGGGATTTTCTACACCGAAGGCGCGTTCATCCAGTATGCGAATGCGGCGCTGGCGGCGCTGACGGGCTTCACGCAGCAGGAGTTGATCGGCAAGACGCTGGACAGTCTGCGCGACCCGCAGATGAACACGGGCGAACTCCAGCAGATTCGCGCGATGCCGCTGATGGTGTGGAAGCATGGCGTGTGGCGCGGTGAAACGCGTTTGCGGCGCAAGGATGGATCGACGTTTTACGCGGGGCTGACCGTGTCGCCGATGGGGAATCGCGGGCAGGCGGCGCTGCGCTCGGTGACGCTGCTGCGCGACATCAGCCTCGAACGCGAACTGGCGCTGCAAAAGTCGCAGTTTGTGGCGCACGCGTCCCATGAACTACGCACGCCGATCACGAATTTGAAGACGCGGTTGTATCTGCTGCGTAGGCGACCGGAAACGCTGCCCGAACAACTCCCCGTGCTGGAAGAGGTCGCGGAGCGCATGAAGCGGCTGGTTGAAGATTTGCTCGACCGGACGCGCCTCGAACGGGGGCTGATCAACGTGCGCTTTCAAACCCTGGATCTGGTCGATCTGCTGCAGCGTGTGGTGGACTTGCAGCGACCCGAAGCCGAACTCAAAGGGCTGACCATGAGCTTTGAAGCCGCCGGTTCGCCCATTCTGGTCAGCGCGGACGGCGAACGCCTGATTCAGGTGTTCACCAATTTGCTGACTAATGGGATCAACTACACGCCCGCGGGTGGTTCGATCACGGCGCGGATGCGCATTGTGAGCGACCGGGTGTGTGTGGATATTGAAGATACGGGCGTCGGTATCGGGCAGGAACATCTGCCGCACATCTTCGAGCCGTTCTACCGCGTGATGAGCGATGTCACGGGGACGGGCCTCGGTTTGAGCCTCGTGCAGCAGATTGTTATGCTGCATAGCGGCGAGATTCAGGTCACCAGCGAGCCGGGTCACGGCAGCTGCTTCACCGTGAGCTTGCACCTCGCCGCCTCCGACTCGCTGAACGCCTCGTAGGCGCGGCGAAGAGTCATCCCCCCTTTTCCCCGCCAGCAGGCTAAGGGGAATTGAGACCGGTGAAGTGTATAACACGCTTAGTACCCGCGACTAACCCCTGGGAAATCCTATGACATCCCGTGAACCTGAGAATGATTCACTGCTGCATCTGGCGCTCGTCACCACACAGAACATGCAGAAGCTGCCCGCTGTCCTCGTCGCGGCGGCGCTGATCGGCGGCGCAGGGTGCGCCGCGCTGACGTGGAACGATCAAGGCGCGGCGCTGGTCGCCGGAGCGGGGACGCTGAGCGCCGGGGTGGGTAGTTGGCTGCTGCTGCGGGCGCTGCCACGCTTCCGGCGCAGTTTCGGCGCGGAGAAGGCGTCAGCACTGGGGCTGGGCGCGGTGATCAGCGGGGTGATGCTGGTGTTGGGTCTGCTCAATGTGGAGGTGCTGCTCGCGCTGCTGGTGGTGACGGTCATCGTCGGCGCGGCCTTTTACGCCACGTGGATCGAACCGTTTCGGCTCGGCGTAACGCAAGAGACGCTGCAAGCGGCAGGTTGGCCCATGCCGATCAAGGTGCTGCACATCGCCGACATCCATGTGGAGCGCATCACCGACCGGGAACGCAAGCTCAACCGGATGATCCACCTGTTGAAACCCGACCTGATCGTGTTTACGGGCGATTTTGTCAACCTGTCGTACACATACGATGCGCAGACGGAAGCGGATATTCGGGAGATCATCGGCGAATGGCGCGCGCCGCTCGGTGTGTACTGCATTCCGGGGACGCCCGCGGTCGAACCATTGGAGCGCGTGCAAACGTTCGTCGCGGGGCTGGACAACCTGACGCTGCTGCTCAACGCGTGGCAGACGGTGGCGCTGCCAACGGGGGATCTGCACCTCCTCGGCTTGATCACGACCCATGACCTGCCGACGGATCGCGCAGCACTCCACACGGCCATGCAGAGCGCGCCGGACGGGGGGCTGCGCCTGCTGCTGGCGCATTCGCCGGATATCGCGGCAGAGGCGGCCGCGGCGGGGATCGACTGGATGCTGTGTGGGCACACCCACGGCGGGCAAATCCGCCTGCCGCTGATCGGCGCGCTGCTCTCGGCGAGTCAGCTGGGGATGCAGTATGTAATGGGGCGCTACACGGTGGGGCGGATGACGCTCTATGTGTCGCGCGGGGTCGGCATGGAGGGCTATGGTGCGCCGCGCGCCCGATTCCTGTGCCCGCCGGAAGTGATTTTGTGGAAGGTCATGTAGGAATAAAAACCTGACCTCGCGCCGACAGGTTAGGGAGACAGCAGCGCTCGCGCAAGGTGGATGGAGATAGCTAACCTCACCCCCCGGCCCCCTCTCCGAAAAGAGGAGAGGGGGAGACAACCGCTTGCAGTCGAGTTCCGACCCCTCAGCCGGCCACTCAGCCGAATTCGGGGAGGGGAGAGGGGTTTTTAGACCCTGTCCGCACAGGGTATCAGTCTGGTTTTGAGGTTACGGCGTGACCCACGCCAGCGGCTGCGCGCGGTTGGCGGGCAGACCGGAGTACAGCGGCGCGAGCAGCCCATCAGCGAGGGTCACGGCGACCAGATCACTGTAGCTGGGCGCGTCACCGGCGTACAGATGCGCGGCGACGCTGATCCCGTCTGGCGTGATCAGCAGTCCATCCTGAAAATTACCCCGCAGCACGCGCTGCGTCGTTCCGGCGGTCAGGTCGAGCGCATTGAGCGAACCATCCCCCGTCGCGTTGACCTCGGCAAACACCACGTTGTTCGGCGTAAACGCGAGGCCGCCGACGCTGTCTAATTCCAGATTCAGGCGCACTGGCATGGACGGATCATTCAGTTCGATCACCGTTAGGCCGTTGCGGTTGTTCCCCGGCGAGGTGAGCGGCAGCGCCAACCACGCGCCATCCGGCGACGCAACCGACACACGGCGGGCATCTTCGTGATGCGGCAGCAGCACCTGCCGGTCGATCAGCGTCATGACCGAATAGTCGTTCAGGTTGACGAGCACCAGCGCTGCCGTCCGCGAGGTGACGCCATCCGGTACGGTCACATAGGCATAGGTGCCATTCGGGGACAGCCACACATTATTCGTGCGTGCATAGGGAACGTACACGCCGCCAGTATCCGCTGACGCCGCCAGCGTCCCGATGCGCTCGTTCAGGTCGACCGTATAGAGCTGCCAGTCTGTCCCCTGATTGGTGCAGCGCTGCCCTAACACCAGCACGCTGAGGTCGCCGTGCAGCGCCAGCGCGGCGCTGGTAAAGCGGCAGGCGTCTCCGGTGGGCGTCAGCGTGAGGATTTCACGGTTCTCCACGCCATCCCATAAGCTGATCGCCGCTTCGACCCCTTCGCCGCGTGCGTTCTGGTAGAAGCGGACGAAGACGGCGCGCGTATCTTCAAGCACATAGGCGGTCACATCGTCAAAGGAGGCGATCGCGCTGGCCGTGCCCGTATCGAACACATGCAGCACGCCATCGGCATATTCCTTCGTGAAGGCGGACGGATTGTAGTCGACGTAGGCGAGGCGCGATCCGTCGGGCGAAAACTGGAAAGTACGACCGTCGAAGCAGGCGAGATTGTAGGTGGTCGCCAGCGGCGCGGACGGCTGCGTTCCGTTCAGCAGGTAGATCTCACCCGAAGCGCCGCCCGCGTAGAACGCGAACATCTGCCCGGACTGCCCGCACGGAACGACGAGCGAAGTCGCCGCTGTGAGCGGTAAAACCGGGCTGACCGTTCCGTCCGCGCTGAACAGGGCGACCTGGCCACCAACCCGCCGCCCGGCTTGGCTGTTAATATCGACCCACGCCAGTAACTGCGGGGGCGGCTGAGATTCGGGGGTGACGGCAGACGGCTGCTCGGCGGTTAAATCGCCCATGGCGGGCGTCACGGTGACCGCGGCCAGCTCACCCGAACAAGCGGTGAGGCTAAACAGCACGGTCAACAGAAACAAACGACAAATTGAGAGCATGGTGCGTTCCAGATAATGTAAAGCTGCATGAAAGCATTCGTAGTATAGCGCGAGACACCTCAACCTATGTCTTGAGGCTCTCTTAATCGAAACTCGAACCGCCGCCGCCCGAATCACCCCCACCCGAATCGCCCCCACCACTCCAACTGTCACCGCCGGAACTCCAACTGCTGTCGCTGCCACTGCTCCACGAGCTGGTACTGTTGCCACTCGAAGCGACGGGCGCGGGGCGGCTGTCCAGCGCGGCGGCCGCCGAATTCAGCATGTCGCTCAGGCCCGTGCTGATCGATTCCAATGAATTGCTCAAGCCCTGCGAGAGCGAATCGAGGCTCGCACCCACATTGGGCAGCGCGCCACCGGATGTCAGCGGGCCATCGTTGTCAAAGTCGAAGGGCAGCGCGCTGGGCGAGTCGAAGCTGTACGGATAGGGCACATAGGGCACGTACCACGTCGGCGCGCTCACGTCCGGTTCGCGGCTGAAGCGGCTGATCCACGACTGATCCAGCCCGAAGGCAATGGTATAGGGCAGATAGCGGCTGAAATTCTCGATGTTGACGCCGAGCTTGGCTTCAAGGTTGGGCGCGTTTTCGAGATAGCGTTTGAAAGCCGACCACTTGGCGGCAGCTTCAGCGCCTTTGACCGTGCGCTCGTTGGAGCGCGCAAGCAGAAGGCGGGCACTGAGGCCGTCGACGATCAGGACGATGCCCAGGATGATCACCAGCCCGGAGAAATCGCTGGCGGGCAAGCCGCCGAAGATCGCCCCCAGCCACGCGGCGAGATCGTCGCGCCAGTAGACGAGCAGGCCGAAACCCGTCAGCATGAGCAGGATGCTGATGAACGAGGTGAGGCCGCGCCGACCGCGGGCGCGCTCATCCACCAGACCAGCCCCGGCCAGATCGGCTTTGATCGACTTGGTGACCGTCCCCATGACGGCGTAGAAGCTGTCTTTGAGCGAACTGACCGTCCGCGCATCCACACTCGCGAAGACGCTGCGCAAAATCTGATGTTCAAACGGGCGCAGCATCTCCCCGGTCGTCGGCTTCAGTTGGCGGAAAAGATGATCGTCGGCGAGCTGCTCCATTTGCAGGTAGCCGCGCTGCGCCAGATCAAACAGGGTCGCCAGCACAGGCCGCGCACCGATGGCGCGGTTGTCGAGCAGCGCCGACACCAGCGCGGGCGGCAAATCATCCGGCGGCTCGGTCAGGTATTCGGGGACAATGACGCGCGTGCGCGAATTGGTGACCAGTTTAACGACGAACAGCAGGGGCAGTCCGAGACCGAACAGCGCGGCCAGCGCCAAGCCCAGCAGGTTGATGAGCGGGAGCTGCTCGGTACGGAAGGTCGCACGCTGCGTTTCGGCGGCCTGCCAATCCGGCAGCCGCGCGGCGGGATGGTGCGGGAACTGCACGCGTACGCTGAACGATACGTTCGGCGGCAGGGTTTGATCGTTCGTCACCGTGATCAGGCCTGCGTCCACGTTGACCGTGCCCGCACTCGCCGTCACGGGGTCAACACCTGCACGCGGCGCGTAGGCGGCGGGCAGCTGCACAGTCACACTGGAACGGCGAATCGGGTAATCGTGATCTTCAGGAATCGCCTGCCACTGAAGTTGATCGCCGCCCTCGTACACGCGCAGCGCGCCGTCTACGTCGTATTCGATTTTGACCTGCACCGTCTCGTCGGTGGCGGGCATGGGGAACAGATAGCGCACGCGCAGGCTGCCGCCCTGATCGGTCACGCACACGTGGCCGGGCTGTTCATCACAGCCGGTGGTGAGCTGCTGTCCATCAACGCTCACGCGGATGTTGGCGTAGCGCTCCAGATTCGTCAGGTTGAGCGTGCGCGTCCCGGCACGGAAGGTCCCGGTGAAGGCTAAGTCCTGCTGTTCGGTCACGTGGAAACGATTGGCGACAGCATCGACCCGGGTGATCGCCACGTCCCAGCGTTCAGCCACGACGGAACGGTTATCTTGCGCGTGCAGCGCGCTCCCACCGATCAGCAAGAACAACAAAGCCAAGATTAATCGACGCATAGGAGTATCCTCTCTGGCGGGTCTCGAGCGGGTTATGGATCACACTTCTACCCCTCTGTCAGGGGTAGCTGTTTGAAGTCCATTCTCAGCTCGATTGAATACGAAACAATTCAGACCGAGAAACCTGTAGAGACGAGGCCGGACAGCGCAGGCGCTGTCCCTACGATCTTCGTGTTTATTAATTAACGTCAGTAATGGATAAGCCTCTTCGCGTGTCCCCCTCACCCCCAACCCCTCTCCCACGCAAGCGGGGAGAGGGGAGATAAACAGTGCTTTTGCTGTCTACTCTCCCTGAATTCGGGGAGGGGTGAGAGAAGCGTTATCTATAACTTGTATTTTAAGAGCAGAGAGTGCAAGCTCTCTTTCAGAGTTAGTGGCACAGGGTGAGTTTCCATCCATAACAAAGCAATGAGCTTGGACGTGAGATTAAACCCCCTGTGCCAAACTAGGTGTAGAGGTCGGACGGTATCGAAAGTCGCCTACTTTTGAGGCTGAACTTGTATGGACAAGTTTGACCGCAACGCCTATTGATGAAAAGGAACGTGTCATGGTCAACGCCCTTGGAATTGATGTCGCTAAAGCCAAGCTTGATGTCGTGCTGGTCAACGAGCCTCAACAGGAACATAGCGGTATTTTCGCCAACACCCCCACAGGTTTTGAGCAGCTCCAGCGTTGGTTAAGCCAACGGGTCACAGGAGAATTGCACGCCTGTTTGGAAGCCACCGGGCAGTACAGTGACGCCATCGCCGAGTTTTTGTATCAACGAGGGTACACCGTTAGTGTCGTCAATCCTGCACGCATCAAAGCCTTTGCTGCCAGTCGGTTGAGCCGACAAAAGACCGACCAAACCGATGCCCGCCTCATTGCGCTGTTCTGTCAATCCCAGCGTCCCGAAGCGTGGACACTCCCTCCGCCCGAACAACGCGTCTTACAAGCAATGGTGCGTCACCTACACGACCTCAAAGCCATGCGTCAGCAAGAGCAAAATCGCTTGACCTCCGGTGTTTCGGCTGAACCTGTTCTTCATGCCTTACAACAACATATCGCTTTTCTCGACCAGCAGATTGCTGACCTCCAGCGTCAAATCCGTGACCATCTTGACCAGCACCCGCACCTCAAGCAGCAGCGCGATTTGCTCGATTCCATCCCCGGTTTAGGCGATACGACCATTGCGACCTTACTGGCTGAAGTTCCCGATATTCGCGCCTTTGACTCCGCTGCTCAATTGGCTGCTTATGCGGGCGTTACGCCGCGTCATCACCGCTCGGGTTCGTCTGTTCGAGGACGCACTCGCATTTCGAAGTGTGGCAATGCTCCCTTACGCGCTGCCCTCTATTTCCCGGCAATGGTTGCTTTACGCCACAATCCCATTGTCCGTGCCTTTGGCGAACGGCTTCGTGCTCATGGACTGGCTGCCAAGGCGGTGGTGGTCGCGGCGATCCGCAAACTGCTGCACTTGATCTATGGCGTTCTCAAGTCGGGGCGTCCGTTTGATCCATCGTTCGCCTCACAAGTCGTTCCTGCTTGACTTTTTAGACGGTATCTCACGTTAATTAAACTGCATGAGTCTGATTTTACGGGGGAATTGTTAACTTCGCTCCTCAATAGATGCGCGAGGACTGATTTTCAAGGTCATTGCACGGTTTTGGGCGGCTAGTGTTACAATACTTAGGACATCAAGTAAGCTGCTGGTGCAAGGAAGCTGCAATGCCGATTCGCGTCATGCTCGTCGACGACCACGCACACATCCACAAAATTGTCTCTACGATCCTGGAAGCGGCCGACGATATCACGCTGGTGGCGCAGTGCAGCAATGGCAAAGAGGCGCTGCTGCTGTGCGCGGAACATCAACCCGAC
>CALKIA010000457.1 GCA_937988705.1 uncultured Chloroflexota bacterium
ACCGGGTAGACACAGAGGTCTACCCCTACATTGGGACTTTCGAGAGTCGACTTAAGCGCTAAATCTTCGCCCGTTTGCAGAGCAAGCAGACGAAGGTGGGGCTAATCCGTCGTGATGTCCCACGCGGCGAGGTCGGCCAGAAAGCGATGGGCGGTCAGGTCAAGATGAATGGGCGTCAGGCTGGCGTAACCCTTGTTGATCGCCCACAAATCGGTGCCTTCTTCTTCGTAATTGCCACCCGGTTCCGGCCCCACAATCCGGTAAATATTCTCGGCGCGCGCCAGTTCGTCCGCGTAGATGCGTACGCCTTGCCGTGTCAACCGCAGCCCCTTGACCGGAGTAGACGGCGGAATGTTCAAATTGAGGATCGTCAGCGGTGGCAGCCCTTTTTCCAGCACTTTGCGCACGACCATCACTGCGATGCGGGCGGCTTCCGCATAATCCTCGACCTTATCGGCGTCGCGCTGGGCCAAAGACACAGCGACGGCCGGCACGCCTTGAATCGCCGCTTCGAGCGCGGCGGTCACGGTGCCACTGTAGGTGACATCCTGCCCCATATTCGCGCCGCGATTGATCCCCGACACGACGACACGCGGTGGCCATTCGACGAGGCCGAGCGCCGCAATAGCGATGCAGTCAGCGGGCGAGCCACCCACAGCAATGGCCGCGGTTTTGTCGGCCAGCAGCACATCATTCGTAGGAATATCCTGAAACAGCGTCTTTTTGTGGCCGCTGGCACTTTGATTCACCGATGGCGCGATCACTTCCACCGAGCCGAGCTGGCGCATGGCCGTCGCCAGCGCGAGAATGCCGGGGGCTTGGACACCGTCATCGTTGGTCACAATTATGCGGTTCAACAACCTCTCTCCTTAGTCGACAGCGATGAGTCCTGTGGGCTGAATTGGGATGAGTCGGGCAGGCAGATGCGACCGTTTGCACTTGCTTGCTGTTCAGCATTCGGCACTCATTATCCGCTAAACTCTGGTTCTTAACCCTTAACTCCCTTGTACAGAATTGCACCATTTGTCGTGTACAATGCTTGTGTAGACTTCGTATTGTAGATCGAAACAGAGTCCTGTACAGTACGAAACGACGGCTGAAGCGACAAGGAGGCTCTCGCCCATGCCGGATGACTTCAACGACTTGAACGAGATGAACTTTCTCGAAGGTGTGAACGCCTTTCAAAGTGCGCGGATGGGTGCCTTCTGGGAAGATATGCTCGCGCTGTTGCGCGGGAAATCTGCGGAACTACTCAGCTTTGACGAAATTCGAGCGCGTTTGCGCTTACGTGAGGAATACTACAAGGGACTGCAAGAGGTCCTGGTTGAACAGGTGGTGGGGAGCGTTGGACGGTATAAGGACTTCACCTCGAAGTTTCTCCCCCGCAAGAACAAGATGCAGGAACGGTGGAGCCGCGTCTATGCGGTCGCCAGTGGCATGATGGGCCTGCCGCCCATCGAATTGTACAAGGTGGGTGACGTTTACTTTGTGCGAGATGGCAATCACCGCGTATCGGTGGCGCGCCAATTGGGCGCGAAATACATTCAGGCCCATGTGACCGAGCTACCCACGTCGATTTCGCTCAAACCGGGGATTTCGGAGCAGGAACTCGATGAACTCACTGCGTATGCCGAGTTTTTGGACATCACGCGTTTGCCGTACACACGCCCGCATCACCAGTCGATGGAGCTGAGCGAAACATCCCGCTACGACGATCTGCTCGGTCATATTTATCTGCATGGCGCGGTTAAGGAGCGGCATGAGGGTCAGACCGTCCATCTCGATGAAGCGGCGGCCGACTGGTATGACAACGTGTATCGCCCGGCGGTCACGCTCATCCGCAAGTACGATATGATGCGCTATATGCCCAAGCGGACGGAAGGCGACCTCTACCTATGGATGGTCGATCACCTGCGCGAAGTCAAGGAGGTCTACGGCGATCAAGCGAGCAGCCGCACCTTCAGCGACGCGCTGGTCGATTACCTCGTCAGCAAGCAGATCGGTGTGCCGCACGACCTGCTGCATGAGAAAGATCAGACGGTCACACTGGCGCGCGTCGATCTGGAGAAGCAGCTTCAAGACTACCGCGCGCGGGTTGAACCGACCCGGACGGATGCGGTCGAAATCGCGCCTGTCAGCGTGAACGGCGATAAAAAGGTCGAGTAAATCCGTTTTCGCAGCCCCTCCTGGCGACCGATCTGCCTATCGTCTTGCACAACAACCTCACAGTCTCGCCCCCTCTCCGGTCGGAGAAAGGGCGAGGACCACACCATTTCTGCCCCTCACCCATTCACCGCAGGATCGTTATAACATCTAAAGTAACGCGAGTTATGGATAACACTTCTCTCACCCCACCCCCGGCCCCTCCCCGAATTCAGGGAGGGGAGCCAACATTGTTCGCAATGCTCCCCTCTCCCCGCTTGCGTGGGAGAGGGGTTGGGGGGTGAGGGGGACACGCGAAGGAGGCTTATCCATAACTGACGTTAAAGTAAGCGGCTGAAAGCAAGCCAAGAGGTGAAGGGGTAAGGCGGCAGACCTGACAATCCCCCCGGTGCAGCGCGACACGCGAGCGTCGCCAGCGGTTGGCAGGCAGCCAGGCCAATCCCCGCCGGGCGCGAACGTTGGTCGTGGCGATGGGCAATGCAGCCGCATCGACTCCTCGCGCAGAAATGCATTCCCAGCGCTTGGCTCAGTATTCCCAGTTGCGGCGCAGCAACCGCGACTGCAGCAGGGTGATCACGAGGATGATCAGGAACAGCACAATCCCCATGGCCGAGCCGTAACCAAGCTGAAGTTCACCAAACGCAACCTGCCATTGATAGACCGAGACGACGACCGTCGAATTGAGCGGGCCGCCGGGCTTGTCGGCGCCGGACGCGACGGTCATGATGTAGATCGGGCCGTAGACTTGCAGCGAGTTGATGACGCCTGTGATGATCACGAAGACACTGGTCGGACGCAGCAGCGGCAGCGTGATATGCCGGAAAGTCTGCCAGCGGGTTGCGCCGTCGACGCGTGCCGCCTCGTAGAACGTCGACGGAATCGCGCTCAAGCCCGCCATGAAGATCACAATATCGTAGCCGAGGTTCTTCCACACTGCGTAGATGATCACGGAGAAGAGCGCCGTCGCGGGTGAGCGCAAAAACGGCTGCTGCGGCAAACCCACCAGCGCGAACACCTGATTGAACAGCCCGTAACGCGGCTGGTAGAAGCCGACCGACCAGATGAGCGCGGTCGCGATCACCGAGGTGACCACGGGCAGAAAGTAAACGGTACGGAAGAAGCCTGCCAGTCTACCCGCCGCATTGATCCCCAGCGCGCACAGCAGCGCCAGCACAATGGAGAGCGGCATGTAGATCAGCGCGTATTTGAAGGTATTGACGACCGAAGCGATAAACACCGGGTCGCTGAACAAACGAGTATAGTTGTCCAAACCGATGAAATGCCGCTCGTCCGCATTCTGGAAGGCCTGCCAGTTGGTCAGGCTGCCCGTGAAACCCGAGATGATCGGGTAAACGTAGAAGACGATGAAGAACAGCAGCATCGGGATAATCACCGACCAGACGAAAATCTGCTGGTTGCGGTGGAACGAGTTCTTTCCCTCAGAAACGGTGCGCGCCGAGGCGCGGGTCGAAACAGCAGCCATGTCCCTCACCCCGTCACTTCATACCCGTCAGGGTAATGCCTTCGATAAAACGACGCTGCGCCAGCATATAGACGATGAGCACCGGGAGCACGGCCACAAAGGACGCCGCCGACACTAGCCCTATGTCAATCGTGCCGCGTCCACGGAACTGCGCGAGTCCCAGCGGCAGCGTATACAGACTGGGATCATCCAGCACCACCAGCGGCCACAGGAAGTTATCCCATTGGAAGGTGAAGGTGAAAATTGCCAGCGCCGCGAGCGCCGCGCCGGAAAGTGGCAGAATCACCCGGAGATAAATCCCCAGTTCGGACGCGCCGTCGATGCGCGCCGCATCGATCAATTCGTTGGGAATGTTCGCAATTTGCTGACGCATGAGGAAGATGCCGAACGGCGTGAACAGAATTGGCACGATCAGCGCGAGGTAGTTGTTGCGCCAGCCCCAGTCCGCCACCATGTTGAACAACGGGATGAGCGTCACGCTGAACGGTACGATCAGCATGCTGATCACGAGCCAGAAGATGACGTTTTTGTAGCGAAACTCGAACTTGGCGAACACGTACCCGGCAATGCTGCTCGTGAACAGCGTGATCAGCGTGATGACGATCACCACGAAGGCGCTGTTGCGGAAGAAGATGAGCATGCTGCCCGTCGTCAGGTTGCCGATGTCCTGCCAGTTTTTGAGCGTGAATTCCTGCGGCCACCACGTGGGAGGAATCGCCGTGCCTTCGCGCTGCGTTTTAAAGGAACTGATGAACATCCAGTAGAACGGGCCAATCATCGCCACGGAGCCGATGCCGAGCACGATCCACAAGACGAGTCGTTCCCAATCCAGCCGACGCCAGCGCCAGTCGACGGCGGTGCGGTTTTCGCGCACGCGGGCTGTGTCCATCGCGCTTTCCTCCCCGTTGATCATAGAGGGCGAACGCAGAGTTCGCCCTACCATCGGTGCTTAACTTAATTGACTGCTCCAGCCATCGGTCGGCAACCGCGCCTTATTCGGCGGGCGCGACGTAGCTGCGTTCGGTGATCAGATAGCTGGTGTCGCCCTGTTCGGCGAGGAACGCATTGTAGCGCGTCGTCACGTCGTCGAGCACAGCCTGCGGTTCTTCCGCGTTCAGGATCACGCGTTCGAACATTTCACGCAGATAGGTGTCCGCTTCGAGCGGCTGTTCGCCCGCATTGACGCGATACGGAATGGTGACGGCGGCGCTTTGCAGCACGTTGCCTTCGTCGCCTTCCAGCAGACGCGGGTCGTTCAGCAGATCGACACGATCCGGCGGGACGGCGTGCACCTTCGCCCACTCAATGCGGCGTTCGTCCGTACCCAACGCGTACTGGATGAAGCTGAACATCGCCGCCTGTTCTTCTTCCGGATAGTTGGCGAACACGGCGATGCCTTCTTCCGGCAGCGTCAAGCCCCACGACGGCGTCGGCCCACCCGACCAGGTCGGTTCAGGGACAGTGCTGAACTTGCCTTCCCACGCTTCGTCGGAGACGAGGCTGCCCGCCCAGTAACCGTGGCT
>CALKIA010000458.1 GCA_937988705.1 uncultured Chloroflexota bacterium
ATCAAGCTGCGAACCATTTGCGTTTGAAGTAAGGCGATCACCACCGGGACGATCAAGACCCAACCGCCAACCGAGATGGTGCCGAGCACGACGGCGATCAGCACCGCGCCGCTCAGAAGCAGCGTTTGTGCCGGGTAAATCCACACGAAGCGGGCGGACTCGGCCAGTAGTTGAACCGGGTTGGCGAGATTACGTGCGGCGATCAGCACGCCCCAGGTGTTGCTGAACACGATCACGAACAGCAGGGCCAGCTGACATACGGCGCTGACCAGCGTGAGCGGGACGCTGCTGCCTAGAATCAGCGCGCCGATTAACCCGACGAGTGGCATGAGCGCCTTTGCCCCGTCGAGGCTGCGCCTTTTGAGCAGGTCGATGGCCAGATGGATACTCAGGGGCTCGCCTTGTGCGGCGAACCGCACCATGCCGTACAGTACGACCGTCGCCGGAGCGTAGGCGATCAGTGTGTAGCCGATCAACACCACGCGCACGACGATGGGCAGCTCCGGCCACGCGAACGCCGCCAGCCCGGGCAACCACTGGATGGCCCAGACGATGTTCAGGACGATCAGCCGTTCCAGTTGATCGGCGATGATGGTGAACGGTGACCACAAGGGGCTGCGTTCACTGGGATCGACTCCGGTGTCATCGAGAAAAGGCATCGTCTCAACCGTGCAGTAACGAACGTTCGGTCGCGGCGTCGAACAGGTGGATTTTCTCCATGTTGATGCCGAGCGGAATTTCTTTGCCAATATAGCTGGCGGGCAGACGAATGCGGAAAGTCGCCACGTACTCTTTGTCGCCTTCCAGTGAGCTGAGATAGGCGATGCTGCCCGTCGCGCTTGGCTCGATTTCGTTCAGGACTCCGTGCATTGTATTATCGTCGGTGACCGCGAACGGCGCTTGCTTCGGCACGTGCATGTCTTCGGGACGGATGCCCACAGTGACCGCCAGACCCGCGTGGCCGCCCAGTCGGTCGTGAAACTGCGCCGGAAGCAGTGCCTTGAACGCCGCACAGTCGACATACAGGCTGCCGTCTTCAGCAAGGATGCGTCCCTCAAATAGGTTGATACTTGGCGCGCCGATGAAGAAGGCGACGAACTGATTCACAGGTTTGCTGTACAGTTCCTGCCCCGTACCGATCTGTTCCAGCTGACCGCCGCGCATCACCGCGATGCGATCCCCCAGCGACATGGCCTCAGATTGGTCATGCGTGACGTACACGGTCGGCTTGGGACGCTGCTGGTGCAGCAGCATGATGTCCTCGCGCGCCTGATGCCGGAGCTGCGCATCGAGGTTGGAGAGCGGTTCGTCAAATAGAATGATGTCCGCGTCGCGCACCATCGCCCGGGCCAGCGCCACGCGCTGCCGTTCGCCTCCGCTGAGTTGACGCGGCTTGCGCTTGAGCAGCGGGTCGATGCGAAACATCTGCGCCGCTTTGGTCACACGGCTGTCGATCTCCTGCCGGGAGTAGCCGCCGCGCGCCCGTAGTCCATAGGCGATATTTTCGTACACGGTCAGATGGGGAAAGACGGCGTAATCCTGAAATACCATCGCCACATTGCGATCCCGTGGGCGAATCTCGTTCACGACTTTGTCGCCAAAGCGGATTTCGCCGGAAGTCGCCGCTTCTAGTCCTGCCAGCAGGCGCAGAGTGGTCGTCTTGCCGCAGCCAGACGGGCCGACCATCGCCAGAAATTCGCCTTCCTTGACCTCAAAACTCACATTGTTGACGGCGATCTTCTCGGCGGAGAATTCTTTGCGTAAATCACGCACTTGAATGAGTGCCATGTCGAGCCTCTCTTAAAACAGATCCGGGATGCCGGGCGTATGCAGCGCGGTCTCGTCGGTCGCGTCGAATAAGTAGGCCGCATCCCAGCGCGGCGTGACGCGAATCTGGTTGGTGTTGGGCGCATCCAGCGGCAGAATGACGGTCACGCTCGTGCCGTTCAGGTTGCCGTGCGCGAAGGCCGCTTGTTCGGTTGGAATGCGTTCCATGAAGCGCACCGGCATGGTCGCGCCGCTCCCCACATCCCAACCTTCAGCGCGCATACCGAGGCGCACCGAACTGCGACCCGCGACTGTGGCGGCAAGATCCAGCGGGAGTTCCCATGTTGCGTCTTCGACGCGCAGCGTATTGCCGCTCACCTGCGCCGGGATGAGCGACATGGGCGGTGTGCCGATGAAGGACGCCACAAAGAGGTTCGCTGGCGTGTAGTACAGGTCGTCAAACGTGCCGAACTGTTCCAGCTTGCCTTTGCGCATGACGGCGATGCGGTCGCCCATGAAGATGGCTTCCTGCTGATCGTGGGTGACATAGACCGTTGTCACCTTGAACTTGCGCAGCATCTTCTTGATTTCCAGGCGCGTGCGTTCGCGCAGTTTGGCGTCAAGGTTGGAGATCGGCTCGTCCATGAGAAAGACATACGGATCGCGCACAATGCAGCGCCCGATGGCGACCCGCTGCTGCTCCCCACCGGAGAGCGTATCCGTGCGCTGACCGATGAGCAGGTCAAAGCCGACGCCCATGATGTCCGCGACTTCGCGCGTGCGCTGCTGCATTTCTTCTTCGGTACGCTGGTGGACTTCGAAATAGTAGGCGAGGTTGCCCTTGCCCTTCATCGTCGGGTAGAGCGCGTAATCCTGAAAGACCATGCCCACGCCGCGATGCTGCGGTTCAATGTGGGTCACGTCGTAATCGTTGAACAGCACCTGACCTTGATCGGCAAATTCCAGCCCGGCGATGACCTTGAGCAGCGTGCTCTTGCCGCAGCCGGAAGGCCCGACGATGCTGATAATCTCACGGTGTTCGATGGTCATCTGGATCTTGTCGAGCGCGGGACGCCCTTTATCCTCGGCGAGCGCGGTTTCTTCCAACTGTACGCCGTAGTTGCGCATGACGCTGCGGAGTTCGACTTTTACCATTTGTCAGCGCCTCCTATTTCAGCCCGCGAATTTTGACGCCCTTGAGCAGGTAATTGCGTGAGACGATGAACATCAGGAAGATGGGAATGGTTTGTAGAATGCCGAGCACAACCAGCCCGTTCCATGATAGCCCCGCGTCTTGCAGGGCGCGGACGCGCTCGTTGGCGGCAAACGCGCCGCCCGAGCTCATCGTTCCGCTCGAACTGAAGGCGTTGACGAGGTTATAGATCGCCACAGACATCGGCGCTTTGGTCGGGTCTTGGATCACCAGCAGCGGCCACATGAACGAATCCCATACGCCGCTGAACTGCATGTACGCGGCGACCGCGAACACCGGGATACTCATCGGCAGCACGATGCGCCGGAAAATGTTGAATT
>CALKIA010000459.1 GCA_937988705.1 uncultured Chloroflexota bacterium
AGCTCTGAAGGCCCAATAAACCGTGGACCTACCGATCCTTTATAGTCGATGCCCCGCATATCAAAGACATCTATTCCCAGTGCTTTCAGTAGATCTCGATCGGTCTGAACATGCAGATGCTTTTTTAGATTTTGGACCACCCACGTATTAGCTGACATCATCATCGGTACACGATCCGGTTTCTGGTGGTTGAGTGCAGTTCGAACACGTTCCCTGGAGTGCATACCTTCTCCTTATAGGAAAGTCGGGGCGCAGATGCTGAGCCAATAGGTTTATATGCTAACGCAGTTGTGCCCTGTTAGCGCCAAATCAGCGACTTCACTTTTTGAGACACAGGAACATTACCACTTCAGTAGAAGCATGCCGGAATGCTGTACATCGCCAAAACCGGAAGTCAGCGGGAGAACTTGCCGGAGGAGTTGCCCCATTATCAGAGCGTCTACTAGCATTACCGGAAATGGTGTTTGGCTGGAACATGGGAGCGGTGAATCTGGCATTGGTGTGGCTGGAACGTCGTCATCAAGGCTGCTGTCCCTATCCGAGCGCCGAGATTGTCGATAGCCAGCGTGTCAAAATAACCCGGGAAGGCAACGAACGCGGTTACGGCAAGCAAGTCAAAAGACGCCAACGGCATGTTGTGGTCGATACGTTGGGTCACCTGCCGAAAGTGCTGATCTTCGCTTGGCTGAGCAACTAACGTCGCTTGAGCAAGGATTATGAAGTCAATACGATCTGACAGCTTTAAGTTTGATGAGTAAATGACATTAATGCGCGGATGCGATGCGTATTTTTGGTAGCATCGAGATCGGATTGGGAGCAGTGGATCGCGAATTGAAAAAAATCAAAGGCGTCATTCTGGATGTGGACGGCACGTTAGTAGACAGCAACGATGCGCATGTGCACTCCTGGGTCAAGGCAATGCAAGCGTTCGGTTATGATGTGCGCTTTGAGCAAATTCGCCGTTTCGTGGGCATGGGCGGGGATAATTTGCTGCCGGCGGCTATTGGCGTACACAAGGACAGTGATCTGGGCGAACAGATTGCACAGCGGCGGCAGGAAATCTTCAAGGAAGAGTATTTGCCGACTATTCAGGCATTTGCGGGTGTCAAACCACTCATTGAGCGACTGCAAGCCAATGACCTGAAAATCGCAGTAGCGAGTTCGGGTGAGCAAGACGAAGTACAGCACCTGTTATCGGTTAGTGGTATAGAGGATTTAGTCGAAACGCAGACCTCATCTGCAGATGTGGAAAAATCGAAGCCAAATCCAGACGTTGTTCAAGCGGCGCTGGAGAAGCTGGCGCTCGATCCTGCCCAAGTTTTGATGCTAGGGGATACGCCCTATGATGTGCAGGCAGCAGCGAAAGTGGGAGTGGGTGTCATCGTGTTACGCTGCGGGGGGTTCAGTGACCGGGAGCTTCAAGGGGCAGTCGCCATCTATGATTCGCCAGAGGCCTTGCTCAAGGACTTTGAGCAGTCTCCATTGAGCGCTTAGTTCAATGCTGAAGTTCACGGCAGCCAAAAAACATTGATGTTTACACTCCGCCGAAGCTTCGATTTCCAGCAGAACTGCCGTTCGCGTAACTGGTTGTAATAATTTCAAAGTATGTTACAATGCATCTTCAGGCTGAGGTTCGATCACTCGGTAGCCACTAAAGCTCAAAAATCACCGTAAACGCAGTTGACCTTCCTTTAGCTCTCTTTGCCCCATGCATTGTGCCCTAACTCGTTTCTCTAGCCTCCCTGAAGTAAGCACGTTTGGGCGTCAGTTTTTCTATGAGTCTGTAAATGGGATGTCATGCTTCTACAGACAAGAAAGTTCGACACATCTGCTCAAATAGACTCTCGAAAGTCCCAATGTAGGGGTAGACCTGTGTGTCTACCCGGTTTCGGGCGCACACACAGGTGCGCCCCTACATCCATTCGTGGATTTGTTTCGAGAACCTACTTCAGCAGAAAGGTGTCTGCCGTGACGGCTGATGCGCCCAATGTCGGCTTCAAGAGTGCCATCTCGGAGACAACGGCATTAAAAACAATGCCGCTAGAGTCGGCGGAATCAATATCTGTGGATGGCATTTCGCTAATCAACCACCAGATATTGTGATGCGTCTGCGCTATTGCCCGATCAATCGCTAGGACAAGGAGCCACTATAGGAGCATGAAATCTTCACAACTCAGGATTATCAATCAACGCATAGGTTGAAAGGAAAACAGTCAACATGTTCAAACGCACCCTCATTTTCGTGCTTGTCTTGCTTTTGGCGCTAATCGCTGCGCCCACGTTTGCTCAGCAAGGCGAAGTCTCACTTCCAGAGGATTGTGTCGCAGTCAGCCTTGAATACTGGAACCCCTTCACCGGACCTGATGGCCCGTTCATGGGTCAAATTGTTGACGCCTTTAATGCCGAACACGAAAATATTCAAGTCGCAATGACGACCCAGAGTGAGTATTACACACAGCTCGGTACGGCGGCCGCGTCCGGAACGCTGCCTGATGTTGCGATTGTTCACGCAGATCAAATCGCGACTCAGGTCTACCGTAACGTGCTGCGACCGATGGATGACATCGTTGAACAGATGAGCATCACGGGTGAAAATTTCCCCGAAGCGGTGTGGAATGCTGGTGAAGTCAACGGATCACGTTATTCCGTACCGCTGGATATTCATCCCATGACCATGTTTGTCAACATGGACTTGCTCGCGGAAGCGGGTTTCGATACGGTGCCAACGACAGCGGAAGAGTTTGCCGAAGTTGCTGGGGCGCTTACCAGCGGCGATAACAACGGTTTCATGATTACAGCCGGTTTCCCCATTCGTCAAATCTTTGAAATGCTGTTGTACCAATTCGGCGGCACGTCGTTTAATGAAGACGGCACCGAAGCTGCGTGGAATAGTGAAGCAGGCGTCCAGGCTGCACAGTGGCTGCTTGATGCTCAAGCTGCTTACTCACAGCCCAATCTGGAAGTCGATGCCGAACTCAATGCCTTTAAGGGTGGTACAGTCGGCATCATCTGGAACGGTATCTGGCAAACGACCAACGTCACTGGCGAAGGTGTGTTCTTCAATGGTGTCGCAGCTGCGGTTCCGCAGGTGGGACCCCAAATGGCGGTTTGGGCAGGTTCTCATCAACTGACGCTGCCCTCGCAACCAGATGAAGATCCATGCCGTGATGCTGCGGTCGGGATCTTCATTAACTATCTACTCGATAACTCAGTCACGTGGGCGAGTGCCGGTCAACTGCCCGCCAACAATGCGGTCCGTGAAAGCGCGGAATTCGCAGAAGTCCAACCCCAAGCTGATAT
>CALKIA010000460.1 GCA_937988705.1 uncultured Chloroflexota bacterium
CCTTGAGCCTGTGCCCATTGGTAGACTTCATAGGCCATGTGCGCCCAGCCTGATGTGTGCCATCGATGGACATGAATCACCTTGATGAAGGCAGTAAGTTCCGGTTCAGATACATTCGGCGCATCAATCAGCCGCAGCCATTCTTGTGCCGTCTTGAGTCCTTTAGCCCATACTTCGATGTCCGGAGAGTGATGAGATACAGTCGTGAAATACCTCACCTTTCGTTCTGCCAGTTCTCGTGCTTCCATGACGTCGCCACTTTCACCCAGGCGTAGCCAAGTACAATCACATAGTACAACCGGAGTGAAAGACTACACAGCTAAAAACAAAAAACCACTCTCACGAGGACTAGACCTCGGTGAGAGCGGCTTCGAGTTCGGCGAGCGACGGCGCGTTATGCCAACGCTGGTCGCCAACGATAATCGTGGGGAGCATCATGACCTTGTCGCGCAAGGCGCGGCGCGGGTCGGCCAGCACTTCGACCGTTTCGATCTCCACCTCAGGGTGCGCGGCGCGCAGCTCCTGGAGGCGGCGATCCGAGAACCAGCAGCGCGGACACAGCGCTGACTTGTAGTAAATGACTTTGGCGGCGCGGTTCATCACCTGCCCCTTCCCGGCCTACGCTACTTCGAGCCACGCAGCGGACGACCAACAATCGGCGCAAGGCAACAGAAGTTGAACAGGCCCGCCGCCAACGGCACGACGCCAATCACCGCGACGATGATCCCCGCATTCCCCAGCAAACCGAGGGCGATCAGCACCACGCCGACGACAATTCGTGCAATCCGACCTGCGGGCGATGCCATGAAATTCACTAAGCTGTTCATTGGGGTTATCCTCTCGTCATTGATTAATGACTAAAGGATAGGCGCTTCAGATCGGGGCGTCTGTGACAAAGTCACCGAACGGCGAAATCTGCTAAAGTGCGGGCGTCGAGGATTTCAATCGTACCGCGTCCGAGCTGCACCAGCCCCTGCCGGGTGAAACTCTCCAGAATGCGGCTGATCACTTCGCGCGAACTGCCGAGTTCGGCGGCGATCTGCTGATGCGTGATGTCGAGCGGGTTGCGCGTACGGCTGCGCTCGACCAGTAGCGCGGCCACGCGCAGATCCATGCGCTGAAAGGCGACCTCATCGATGATCTCCATCACACTGGCGAGGCGCTGCGACAGCAAATCGAGCACGAAATCCAGCCACAGCCCGGAGCGCCGCACCCAGCCGTGAAATACATCCGCGCGGATCATGACCGCTTCGGCGTCCTGTTCGACGGTCGCAATGGCCGAAAACGACTGCTGGCTGAGGATGGCGTTGGCGGTCAGCACGCACGATTGCCCCGTACCAAAGCGATACAGCGTGATCTCGCGGCCACTTTCGCCCACCTTGTACACCCGCACCACGCCGGAGATGAGCAGCGCAATGGCGTCGACACGGCTGCCTTCCACAAAGACATCTTTGCCCGCCGGAATGCGTACATAAAACGCCTGCTCCCGAAAATCGCGGATCAGCGCAGCGTCGGCGGTGTGCAAAAACGGCAAATGGGGGGCAATCCGGTTAAATTGATCGGGTGTCAGCATGGGCTTCCCTGCGCGTTTGCGAGTCGAGGCTCAAGCATAACCGATCTTAGCGACCCGGGGGATGCACAATGCCCGACCTCCGCCGCTCTAGGTGGAGGTCGGGCATGAATGCGCTACAAGGCGACTAGGCGGTGATCGGTACGCTGCTCACATTCGTGGCGACGACATAGCTGGCGTTCACCCAGCCGACGATGCCGTTGACGTTCAGCTGCAACCAGCGGCTGTCATAGCGCCGCCCGACAATGGCGTAGCTCGCCCCGCGCTGAATCTGCGTGAGAATGTAGGCGGTCGCGTTCGGGAGGCTGCGCACGTTCAGAAAGTAGGTGTTCACCGTGGCAACCGCGCCCGTGTTCGAAGTCGCGGGTTCGAGCCAGTAGGTCGCGCCTTGCAGCTCACCCGTCCAGCCGACGATACCGTTGGCATTGACTTGCCACCACAGAATCCCGCCGTTGCACTGCGGCCCACTGATGACGGTCATGACCGTGCCAGCGACCAATGTCCCGACCCAGTAACCACTCGTCGTGGGCGTCGAACGCACGTTATTCGGCGCGCCGGGCGTCACCCGTGCCTGCATACCCACGCTCAAGCGGGTGGGCAGATACAGCGTGCACTGATTCCCCGTGCCGCCATCGATGCTCCCCTGCTGATTGGTGACCGGCAGCGCATAGATCGAACTGCTATCGATTTGCAGCGCATAGCTCCACACCCAGCCCTGCACGTTCGCCGTCCGCACGAAGATCCAGTTGGTATCCGCCGAGCGCCCCTGCGCGGTAACCATGCCGGGCAGCAGCGTCGCCAGCACCGACGGTGAATACGGCGAATAGTAGGCGGTGGTGCTGGTAGGCAGGTAAACCGAGATCGGCCCACCGGTCGACGTGCCGGGGACGCGCAGCACCTGTCCCGCGTAGATATAGTTGCTGTTCGGCAGGCAGTTGCCCTGCGCCAGCGTCGTCACGGTGAGACTGTAACGCAGCCCAATGCGATAGAGCGTATCGCCGCGCACGACCGTGTAGGTCGCCGTCCAGTCGGCGCGCGGTGTACACTGCGCCTCCGCCGCGTAGACCGTCGGCACGAGCAGCAGCACTGTGAGCAGCACGAGTAGAAGTTTGACGCGAGTCATAGTCGATAACTCCCTTCCGGTCAGTCGCGATCCACATGATCCTGAGAACCGGATGTTACCTATCTCAACTTTACGCCCAATATTTCTTTTCGGCTATCTGACAAGCTGCGGAATTTCCCTCCGCGTTTTGGCAGAGATTCGCTCCGTCTAAAGTCGGGTGTTCGCCTTCACATTAAGACGATGCAGCGCTCAGTTTGGTTCCCGGTTCAGCGCTCACATCGGCGCCAGCCAGAGATGGCCAATGAACCGCCTCTACTACTACAATAGGGGTATCAGAAAATTGACACTATTTTGGAAAAATGCGCAGAGGACACAACCATGAGTTCGACGCTCGTTGGCACGCTGAAAACGAATCTTGAGCAACTCAGGCGCTATCAAGCTCTGGAAACACACGCCGCGCGTCTGTTGGGCGGGTGGTTGCCCGGCGTCGCGCACTGGGAGATCAAGCAGCAGATCGGCTATCACCTGTGGGAAGATCTGCGCCACAGCCAGATCATCCGCACGCGCTTATGGGAGCTGCGCATCACTAATCCTGACCGCGATCTTGACCCCACCGTGCGGGAAGCCATCGAGCGACTAGCGGTCGCCCAGCACGACTATGAGCTGATCGCCGGCGTGTACCTTGTGCTCAAAGCTGAGCTGCTCGCCGCCTACAAGCACTACGTCGCCACCACCTTCCACGTCTATGATCACCCGAGCGTGATTGCGCTCAACACGATCATCCCGACGCTCGAACACCAGATCACATGGGCCGCGCAGGTGGTCAACGAGCAGGCGAACACAGGCGCCAAGCGGCGGCAGGTCAAACGCTGGCAGCAGTACGCCCAAGACGTGATCGCGGCCATCGGTGGCGTCAACGGTGACGCGACTAAAACCGACTTCCCCGTGCCGCCGCCCGGTTATGCCTCGCTGCTCCCCTTCGCCGAAGCCAAGCGCGATGAGCGCTTCACCGTGCAGGTGGCGGGAGCGCCCATGCCCGATGAGAACGACTTCATGGGCTATCTGCTCTGGCAGTTCTCGAATTACGTACAGGAGATGCAAGCCGCCGAAACGCTGGCGACGGTCATGTGGGAAGTCAAAGACATGGAGTGGGACTTCTACTTTGACATCGCGCGCCACTGCTGGGATGAAATCCGCCACAGCGAACTCGGCGAAACGCGCCTCGATCAGCTTGGCTATCACATCTCCGACTTCCCCAGCTCGATTGGCAGTTACGGCTGGCGTCAGTTGTTCAACCCGCTGATCCGCTATTGCGCGCTGACTTACGTTATTGAAGCCGATTCGTTCAAGCTGAAGCACGCCAGCTACCAGAAATACCTCGACCAGAACGACCTCGAATCGGCGCAGTCGATCATGTACGACATCATGGACGAGACGATGCATGTACGCTTCGGGCAGAAGTGGGTTCCACCCTTGATGGCGCACTATGGGGAGTCGCGCTCACTCGAAGACCTGATCGCCGAATGCCGCCAGATCGTCGCCCAGCACAGCGTCGCCCCGGCCCAGCGGATCGCCGCCCTCGCTCGATAAGCGCAAAAACTAACCTAAAGGCGCAAAGGGTTGCTGATCACAGTCCTTTGCGCCTTCGCGGCCTTACGCCTACTGGGTCGCGAGATATTCCTGCGCGAGCGCGTAGCGGGCATTCACATGCTCGATCAGTGTGGTGAGCGCGGTATCAAACGCTGTAGGTGAACTGAGCAGGGTGTGGCCATCGACTTCACCGTTCTCCCCGACCACATACGGCGCGATCAGGTCATGCAGTTCGCGGTAGGTAGCTTCCATCTGCGCGGGCGCAAACGCGCCGTTGATCGTATCCTCGACGTAGCCCACATACAGCGCGTGGTATTCCGGATCGTCCAGCAAGTAGCGGATCAGCGGCCAACTCTCGTTCACATTCTCCAGGCTGATCGACGCGGTGCTGGAAGTCGGGGTCGTCGCCGCCTGCCCGCCCCGCATCCGCTGGAACATGCCGCCCATGCCCTCGCTCAACGCCATGTTGTTGTCCCACGGAATCCATGTGAGCAGATCGGTGGTCGGGTCATGGTACAGATAGTAGTTGTGCGACATCGTGCCGTAGGTGTCCCAGTTTTGCACCACTGAATTGACCGCCAACCAGTGCATGAACCCGTCCGCGTCGAACACGGCTTCGAGATTCGTGCGCCACGCTGCCGGGTCAGTGGTGCGCGTGTCGGCGTGCAGCGCGTCGAAGAGTTCGAGGATATCGCTGAAATCTGCCTCGTCTTCGTTCGTTTCTTTCTCGAACGAGGCTTCGTCAAACGTGCCCGCAGCGAAAGTCGCGCCCGTGCCTTCCGGCTTGTACAGGTTGCCGCTGTCGTCGGCGAACTGCGTCTCGATCACCGTATCATCGACCACTTCGACCGCTGTATATAGCCCAAAGTAGACCGGGCCAGCGCCATAATCGACGTACACAGCGTAGAACGCCGTCTGTGAGGCGGGAACACCCGCTTCGCGGAAGATGTCCGCCGTCACGCGTTCGCGCAGCAGCGAATCATCGCTCCAATTGCTGGAGAAGCTGACCTGCTGGAAGCCGTAAAACCGCTGATTGTGGATTTCCGGATAGTCGTCTTCAAACTGATCAAAATCCAGCTTAAACGGCAGCTTATACACGCCGCCCGACCATGTGCTGACGAGGCTTGAATTCCCCTTGAAGCGCATCCCGACATTCGTCCAGACTTCCCCGTTGAACTCAACGGTCGTCGTCACCCACATCGGATTTTCGGTCACCCCGCCCAGCGGCCCGCCCATCAATCCGGGAGGCGGCTGGAAACCAGCAGGCGGATCGCCGCCTTGCAGCATTTGCCGAGGGTCGAAACCTTCAGGCAGCTGGCTGGGATCGAACCCGGCGGGCGGTTGGAAGCCTTCGGGCAGCTGTTCCGGGTCAAATCCAGCGGGCGGCTGGAAATCGCCACCGGGGAACCTACCAGCCATACCCGACTGCGCGCCGAATTCGCCGTACAAACCGGTCATATCGTCCAGCATGGCCTCCCAGTTCTCTGGGCTAATCGTAATGGTGAGGCTGTTCACCGCATCATCGGGAAACACGACGTCGTAATTGAGGGCAGCGTCATTGCCATGCGACTCCTCCACCCAGCCTTCAGGACGGGCGTCCTGCGCCCCAACGAGCGACGCACTCAGCAGCATTAGCCCGGTCATCAACACGGTGAATGTGCGTGTGTAAGTTTTGATCATCGTTTCGCTCCGCTACATGCTCTCCGCACGCGTCAGTTTGTGCGCTCTGCTGCAATATACAGATCAATTGTGGAGAATCTGTGGAGAATTACTTGATGATGTGTAAAAGCTCTATACAGTCAACCAATCCCTCAACATCGCGCTGCTCGTCTGCCCTCGTGTTCATGCGAACTAATCGCCATCACTCCCTGCCTCTAGGTTGAGCAGTACGCCCGTCAACCAGTGGACATCGCTTTTGCGTACCGCATCCTCTGCGACACAGTTCGCCGCCCCGCCGAGCGCTTGCACACAGATCTGGCTGTCCTGCTGCGGACTCAGCACATAGGCGAGGCGGGTGCCATCGGGCGACCATTCAAAATCGCCGATGTTGTTGGCAGCGATGCTGTCGGTCAGCTGACGGATGAGGCCATGCGCAAGGTCAAGCACATATAAGTTGCCCGCAAACGGTAGATCGATGCGCGCTTCCGCCACATAGAACGCCAGCAGATCCCCGCGCGGCGACCACTTCGCGGCAAACACATTCCCGGCAAAGCGTGTGATCTGGCGGATATTCCGCCCGCGCCGATCCATGATGAAGGCCTGCGTCAGCGGGTTGCCCGCCGAAAACGTGCGCGCTCGGTCGCGGGAGAGAAACATGATTTGCTCACCGTCGGGCGACCACTGAGGCGCATAGTCGTAAGCGGAGTCGCCGGTCAGGTTGAGGATACCGCTCGTCTCCGGATCGACCAGATAGATCTGCTGCCCCTGAAAGCCGCGTGCCTGAAACATGATCCACTCGCCCGTGGGCGACCAGACCGGGGACATGCTCACCAGCCCGTTGATCAGGCGGCGCTGCTTTGTGCCATCGCGGCCAATCACGTAGATGCCGCTGTCGCCATTGCGCGTGTACGAGAAGGCGATGTGCTGTCCATCCGGCGACCATGACAGCGTGTCGAGGAAGTCAATCGCGGTGATCGGCGCAGAGTTCGTGCCATCCGCGTCCGCGATATACAACGTCGAGGCGCGTTCGCCGGCTTCGGCGCTCACGCTGCGCCCGATATACGCCAACCGTGTGCCATCGTTCGACCATCCGAACGCCAGCGGCTCGACGGGGAGCGGCACGACCTGATAGCCCTGCCCCTGCACCACACCGATCTGATAAGCGCAGTCCGAGGCGAGGCAGTTCTCGCCGAGCAAGAAGCCGATCTGCCCGCTCAGATCAGCGTTGTTGGGCGGACGAAAAATACGTACAGCCAATGCCGAGATCGCGCTGAGGAGCGCGAAGGCACACAGGGAAGCGATCAGCAAGCCACGGAGGAAGGGAAACATCTCGACGAAAGCTGATTTTCTAACTACGCCAGATAGACTTTCAGAGCCAGACCATCAGGACGAATATCGATGACGCTCGGGTAATCTTCACGCATTCTATCGATCACTTTTTTCAACGGCTTGATACCCTTATACATCAGGGGATCATCTTTCAAAACGCTGCCAATCGACGAAAAGAGAACCCAACCATCATCTTTCACTTTTAGCTTGGTGGCTTCATCCTGATACACGCTGCGGAGGCGGACAAGCTTGTATTCCTCACTTAAGCGGACAAAATGAGTGACGAAACTCTCTGCATCTTCGATAATCTCAATGACACCGGGTAATTCCAAGATATAGGCTTTTATACGGTCAGCCAGTTGGCGCGACTTCAACTGAAAAGCTGAATTGATCGCTGTCATCTTCGCTCGAAGATCGCGTAGAGGAATCCAACCATCCTCCAGTGTTTCGCCAGCTGCCGCAATCTGCTTATAAGCATCAGCTAACAGCGCAAGCTCGCTTTCCGATAAAGTCTCAGGGACTGGTGGCGGTAATGGTGGGAGTGATTCTGGTTCAACCACCACAGTCAGCGGTTGAGAAATCAAGCTTTCCAGAGGGATAAACGGATCATACGCATCTAGCAGTGCATCAGTCGAAGCTTTGCCGATCCCGATAATCGAGTGACCTTCTCGACGCACCCGTCTTGCCAAATGTGTAAAATCGCTGTCGCTGGAAACAATACAGAAGCCTTCAACTGCTCGGTTCTGATGCAAAATATCCATCGCGTCAATGACGAGAGCGATGTCCGTCGCGTTCTTTCCACTGCTCGTGTGATAGCTTTGCTTCGTCTCAATGTGGTATTTAGTTGCGGCAGTTTTCCACGCTTTCAGATTTTCCTGTGACCAATCAGCATAGGCATTCGTAATAATACGTCGCCCATACTTCCCGATTGTTTCGAGGATCTGCGGGATAAGCCCATATGTTACATTGTCGGCATCAATCAAGACTGCGAGATTTTTCTGATTTTCTGACATGCAGTTTCACTCGAAAACGTTAGCGCGAAGACAATATACTCGTAATCTTAATAGCGGTTAGTCGAATTGATCAACGTGAGATTTATCTGCACTTTGTGCGGTACACAGCCAGATGCAGCACACACGTTGCTAACCACGCCAGCGCCACCGCGAAACCGCAGCGCGATAAGCAAGTTAGGCGTGCGTGTGAGGCATCAGATTCTGGCTCACGACTTGGAGGTTTTGCCCGTTTGGATGCGGATTTGGGCATCAAGACCTTCAGTTTTGATCTCAATGGTGTTTGGATAATCCTGGATCATCCGCTCAATCACTTTCTTCAACTGGCTGCTTTTTGTGCCTTTGTAGATCAGCGGGTTGTGATCAGGGAACAGGGTTTTCAAAGCCCCGCGCAGCAGTGACAGGCTCACCCAACCGTCTTTATCCGGCAAATTGCGATCCTGCGCAACCAGTTCATACGCTTGGCGCAAGCGGTTCACTTCGATCTCTTGCGGACTCCGAATCTGTTGAATCACCGGCTTGCTAGCTGGTTTTGCCGGCGTTTGGGCCGGCGTCTTTTTGGTCACCGCGGCCTGCGGGGGTTCCGCTTTCTTGACGGGTGTCTTTTTGGTGGTGGCCGTCTTCGGCGGTTCGACTTTCTTCACCGGCGGTGGTTTGCTGACCGCCGCCTTCGGCGGTCCGACTTTCTTCACTGGCGTGGCGGCACTCCCCACCGGATTGAGATTCAGAAATTGGGTGCACGCATTGCGAAACGCTTCCGGAGTCGAGGGTCGCCCCATGCCGAGCACATATTTATCTTTGGTGATAATGTGGCGCGCTAAAACCGTGAAATCGCTGTCACTGGAGACGAGGCAAAAACCGGTCAGGTCGGGGCGTTCATACAGCAGCGCCATCGCATCGACGACCAAGGCAATATCGACCGAATTTTTGTTCGTGGTGTTGTTGGATACCCAAAACGGCGTCAGTGAATACTGGTTAATCACTGTTTCCCATTGGGGCATCGAAGACTTGTTGACATACACGCGCTTAATCAGCACTTTTCCGACGGCGCCTGCCTTGTCTAAAATCTCTTCAATCTGTTTTGAGCTGACATTATCGCCGTCAATGAACAGCGCAAGGAGCATTTGATTTTCAGACATGAAGTTCGGCTGTGCTTTCTACGCACATAGGCGAATTCGATTAACCTATTATAAATCATGTGCTTTATATAAGTCATACGCGCATGATTGTCCAGCACTGCTTATCCGCGCTGTGCGCGGCGCACCGCCAGCTGCAGCACGCGATCCGCCAGCCACGCCTGCACCAGCGCGAAACCGATCAGCGCGAGGCCGAGGAAGATGCCATAGGGTACAGTCGCCCACACTTCGGCGAAACGCGCGAGCAGCAGATACGCCTGCCCTTGATCGCCCGCGCCGCCAAAGCCGAGCATCAACAGCCAGCCGACTGGATCGGGCAGCGTGAGCGTTCCGGCGAGGTAGTCACGCGCCGCCAACTGTAAGCCGATCAGAAGGCCGAGGCGTGCCAGCAGCACGAGGAACTGCGCCAGCGTGCTAAACGTCCGCTTTTGCAGATACGCCGACACCAGCAGACCGAGCGCGGCATCCAAGGCGATCCCCGTGAGTGGCAGTAGGAGCGCCGCCGTCATCATGAACGCCAGCAGCAGCACGGCGACGGGCAATGCGATTTCCGGCGTAATGCCGAACACCAATAGATCGAGGTAGCGCCCCTGAAAAGCGGTCAGTTCGTAGAGGATCAGGCCGATCAGGATCAGGCGGCTAACGACCAGCACGCCAATCAAACCGCGCAGGCGGTAAAACACGGCCAACCAGCGCGTGCGCAGTGCGATATCCGCGCCGTTAGCGGTCGCTCGCAGGTTATCCCAGTTCTGGCGGCGCAGTTCTTCGCCGACGACATCGGCGGTCATGGTAAACGCGGCTGTGCCCGCCGCGAACTGTAAGAAGATCAGCGGGAAGTAGGCACTGAAGTGCAGGCTCTCCACCAGCGTTTGCCCAGCGGGCTGTGTCAACCCGTTGGTGGCGATCAGATACCCTGCACCCGCCAGCACACCGCCTAACAGCACAATCCCGAGCGCCCGCAGCAGCCGCCCGGCGCGGCGGGGCCGCGGTGACTTGCCCAGCTCATAGCGCAGCATGGGGTGATCGCGCCGTGCCCACGTTGGAACCTCACCGATCAACGCACGTATCATCCTAACAGGCTCCCGATATCGTCTTCTAGGCGTGCCAGTGCCGCGCGCCAATCCGCCTCGGCAATGCTGACAGTTTTCTGGTAACGGATGTAATGAATATACACCTGTGGGACGATTCCGAGCAATGCGCTCACCGCCGCCGCGTACACCCCCACCTGCGGGATGTACTGGCGAGCATGCTCGGCGAGAGAAACACCGCCGACATAGCTCGTCTTGTAGTCGATGACCGCCCATGTACCATTCGGGCGCTTGATCAGCAGGTCGATCTGCCCGTGAATGGTGCGTTGCTCTGTCTCATAGATGAACGGGACTTCACGCAACACGTCGGTCGCCTCGCCGATCCACGTGAATACATCGCTTTGTTTGACCTTTTGCAGCAGACCATAGGCGCGGCTGACCGCTTCTGTGCGGGCTTCATCGGTGACGATGCCTAACTCCCACGCGCGACAGCCGAGCAGAGTTTCGAGGTCGGCGCGATCTTCCGGCAGATCATCGCGGATCGCCTGATGCACGATTTCGCCGATTTTGGTGTCGGAAATACGATCCTTACGCACGGTCGTCGCTTCAATGCGCGCGGGCGCGTCGCCCAACACACTGCGCCGCCACTGTTCCCGGTAGATCGGGCGCGTGTCCTCCGGTGTGCC
>CALKIA010000461.1 GCA_937988705.1 uncultured Chloroflexota bacterium
GGCTTCACCCCTTTTCCTTCATTCTCCCATAATTCAATCTCATGCGTTCGCCCTACCCCCAGCCCCTCTCCGAAAAGAGGAGAGGGGTGCAAAGATTGCGTGGGATGCGGACGCGATAAATCGCGTCCATATCAGACGTTCAGGGAATGCAGCTTGGCGACGACGGAGGCGAGTGTTTGGACTGCGTATTCGATGTCTTCGGCGGTCGTATCCTTACCCACGGTCAGGCGCAGGCTGCCAAGCGCGCGTTCCGGCGGGTAACCGAGCGCCAGCAGCACGCTTGATGGTTCCGGATTGCCCGTCTTGCAGGCCGACCCGCTGCTGACCGCCACGCCGCGCACATCCATGTGCATGACGAGCGTATTGCCGTCTACCCCATCAAGGATGAAGCTGGCATGGGACGGGAGGCGCTGCGTCGGATGTCCGGTCAGGTGCGCACCGGGAACGCTTGACAACACACCGTCGATCAGCTGGTTGCGCAGGGCCTGTAAGTGGGCGGTGCGGGCATCAAAGTCGGCGTAGGCGAGTTCGAGGGCGGCGGCCATGCCGACGATCCCCGGCGTGTTGGATGTCCCTGCGCGGCGGCCGTTTTCGTGCGCGCCGCCCGTCTGCACGGCGGCAAGTTCGACGCCCTCCCGCAGAATCAGCGCGCCGACACCCTTCGGTCCGTAGAATTTGTGCGCGGACAGGCTCAACAGATCCACGCCCAGCGCGTTCATGTCCAAGGGAAGCTGACCCGCCGCCTGCACTGCGTCGGTGTGGATCAAGACGCCGCGTGCCCGCGCCAGCGCCGCAAGCTGGGGGATGGGCTGGATCGTGCCGATCTCGTTGTTGGCGTAGACAATGCTGACGAGCGTCGTGTCCGGCCGGATGGCGGCAACCATGTCTTCAGGATCAACCAGACCGAATGAATCGACCGGGAGCAATGTACGCTCGAAGCCCATGAGGTCGGCGAGCTGGTTGACGGTGTTGACGACGGCGGGATGTTCGATCGGCGTAGTGATTAATTGTCCAGAGGACGAGGCATGCCTCGTCCCTACACCATCCGGTGCGGAGAAACGCCCCAGATGTTTCCACGCTGCGCCGCGCACCGCGAGGTTATCGCTTTCCGTGCCGCCGCTGGTGAAGATTATGTTCTCCGGTTGGACGCCCAGAAAACGCGCCATGCTCTCGCGGGCATCCTCAATGGCCCGTTCGGCCGCACGCCCATAACGATGCGCGGACGAGCCGTTGCCGAAGTCCGCGGTGAAGTACGGCAGCATAGCCGCCAGCACCCGGGGATCAGTCGGCGTGGAGGCAGAATGATCAAGATAGACCGAACGTGACAAACGTCAAACCTTTGCCCTAGAGAATTTCGTTTATTTTACCTGAGAATATTCCCTGTGTCAGGATCGCCCATTCGGGCGCTTTCGACATGCGAAAAGTGAAAGTCGCGGTATCATAGATACGTTTTGTTCTGAAAACGATCCCATAGGAGATCAATATGTCGATCATCGAACGCATTCACGGGCGCGAAGTACTGGATTCGCGTGGCAATCCTACGGTTGAAGTTGAAGTCACGTTGGCAGACGGCGCTTTCGGAAGCGCTATTGTGCCGAGCGGCGCGTCAACGGGCGAATATGAAGCGCTAGAACTGCGCGACGGCGATAAGAGCCGGTATGGTGGTAAAGGGGTTTTGAAGGCAGTGGGCGCGGTGAACGGCGCGATTGCCGAAGCACTGGTCGGCGAATACGCGCTGAATCAGATCACCGTTGACCAAATGATGCTGGATCTCGACGGCACGCCGAACAAGAGCAACCTCGGCGCGAATGCCATTCTCGGCGTATCATTGGCAGTGGCGAAAGCAGCGGCGGAATCGGTCGGTCTGCCCCTGTATGCCTATCTCGGCGGCGTGCACGCGCATACCCTGCCCGTACCGATGATGAACATCATGAACGGCGGCAAGCACGCGGTCGGCGCGACGGACTTCCAGGAATTCATGGTGATGCCGGTGGGCGCGCCGACGTTCCGCGAAGCGCTGCGTTGGGGCGCGGAGATCTATCAGGCGCTGAAGGGCATCCTGCACAAGAAGGGGCAGTCCACGACGGTCGGCGATGAAGGCGGTTTCGCCCCGTCGCTCGGTTCGAATCAGGCGGCGCTCGACGTGATCATGGAAGCGATCGCCAAGGCGGGCTACATCCCCGGCGAACAAGTTCGCATCGCGCTCGACCCGGCAATGTCGGAACTGTTCAGCAAGGAAGATGGCAAGTATCACCTCGACATCGAAGGGCGCGTGCTCTCCGGTGAAGAGATGGTCGAATTCTGGGTGGACTGGCTCACTCGCTACCCGATCATCTCGCTGGAAGATGGCCTCGCAGAAAACGACTGGGAAAACTGGGCGCGGCTGACGGCAGCTGTCGGCGACCGGGTGCAGATCGTCGGCGATGACCTGCTCGTGACCAACGTCGAAAAGGTCAAGCGCGCGATCAAGGAAAAATCGGCGAATGCGCTGCTGTTCAAGCTGAACCAGATCGGTTCGCTGACGGAAGCCCTCGCGGCGGCGCAGTTGAGCCAGCGCCACAACATGACGGTCGTCAGCAGCCATCGCAGCGGTGAATCGGAAGACACGACCATCGCCGATCTCGCAGTCGCAATGAACGCCGGACAGATCAAAACGGGCGCGCCTTCCCGTACAGACCGCATTGCCAAGTTTAATCAACTGTTGCGGATTGAAGAAGAGCTAGGAAGTGCGGCAAAATATGCAGGACTAGCTGCGTTCAGCAATCTAAAACTTGACATCTAGCCAGAGAGGCGTGGAATTGATCAGCAATCGCATCAACGGTAAGCGCACGAAAGTCGTCGCCACAATTGGACCGACTTCACGCGATGAAGAAACTATCCGCCAAATGATTCGGACGGGGCTAGATGTCGCCCGAATCAACTTTTCGCACGGCGATCACGAGACGCACAGCAAAGCGATTGACGATGTGCGCCGCATCGCGTTCGAAGAAGGCGCGGTCGTCGCGATCCTCTGCGATATTCAGGGGCCTAAGATCCGCATCGCCAAGATCGCCAATGAGCCGCTGGTGCTGGAGACCGGGGACAAAATCACATTGACACTGGACGAAGCCGACGGCACGAACAACGTCGTCAGCCTGCCCCACCCCGAATTCGTGCGCGATATCAAAGCCGGCATGCCCTTGCTGCTGGACGATGGCAAGATGGAGTTCATCGTCCGCGCCACCGCCGCTCGTTCACTGATTTGCGAAGTCGTTGTCCCCGGCAACCTGACCTCGCGCAAAGGCGTCTCCGCGCCCAACGCGAAGCTGACGCTTTCGGCCATCACGGATAAAGATCGCCGCGATGTGGAATTCGCCATATCCAAGAACACGGAATATATCGCCATGTCGTTCGTCCGCTCGGAAGACGATATCCGCGAAATGCGCTGGCTGATCCGACATCTGGGTGGCAACGCGGCGATCATCGCCAAAATCGAAAAGCACGAAGCGCTGGAGAACATCGAGTCCATCGTGGAATCCAGCGATGGCATCATGGTGGCCCGCGGTGATCTCGGCGTGGAAACGCCCGCCGAAGAAGTGCCGTTCCACCAGAAGCGCATCATCCGCATGTGTAACGCAGCCGGGAAACCGGTCATCACCGCGACGCAGATGCTCAACTCGATGGTGGACAACCCGCGCCCGACGCGCGCCGAAGCGAGTGACGTCTATAACGCCATCCTCGACGGCACGGATGCGATTATGTTGAGCAATGAAACAGCCAGCGGCCTCTACCCGATCCGCGCGGTCGAAACGATGGTCAACATCGCCGCCATTGCGGAACAGCACATCATCCGCGGGGTGGCACAGGATCGGTCGATTGTCAAAACCGAACTCGAAGGGCGTGAAGCAATCTCGGATGGCATCAGCCAGGCCACCTGTCAGATTGCGGAAACGCTCAACTGTAAGGCGATTGTCACCTCGACGCTGACGGGCTACACCTCGCGGCGCGTGGCGAAAGAACGCCCGCGCACGCCGATTCTGTGCGTGACGCCGAATGAGATCACCTACCGGCGCATGGCGCTGGTGTGGGGCGTGTTCCCGCTGCTCGTGCCGGAATTCAACACAATCGACGAGATGATCGGGATCGTGGTGCGCGCCGCCGTCAATGCGCGGTTGGTGCAGCTCGGCGACCTGCTTGTGATCATCGCGGGCGTGCCGTTCGGCATCGGCGGACAGACGAATTTCCTGAAGATTCACACCATCGGCGAGGCGGGCGAGCTGGAACTGCGGTAAAGCTAGCTTCACCCCCGGTTAAGAAACCTCACCCCCAGCCCCTCTCCTAAAGGAGAGGGGAGACAAGAACAGGACGGCACTTCGGTGTCGTCCTGTTTGATTCAGGGGACAACGACCCCACCCCCGACCCCTCCCCGAATTCAGGGAGGGGAGAAAGACTGGCCTCACCCCCAGCCCCTCTCCTAAAGGAGAGGGGAGGCAAACCGAGGCGCTACTATCACCCGATGACGGGGGTGAGCGCGGAGCCGCGCGAAACACAGAGCTGAGTGCCACTCACATCGAGCGGGCGGACATCCCACGAGTAGTTGCGTCCAGCCTCAAACAACTCGCCAGCAAACGTGAAACTCGTGCCGCCCGCGGTCGTCGACAGTAACACGGTGCGCTGATCATCGAGCAAGGTGATGCGGTAGGTCAGCGCCGTGGAGACGGGACGCCAGAAGACCTGCGGGTCGATGCCAATGGGGAAGGTGGTCGGCGTGCGGCCAAAATCGATGCCGAAACCCGCACATTCAGCCCGCGTCGGCTGCGCTTGCAGCGTGGAGTTGGGATCGACGGTTGGGGTGAAAGTCGCGGTCGGAACGTCCGTCGAGCGCAGCACGGTCGCGGTGACAGCAGGCGTCCACGTCGGCGGCAGCGCCGGAATGTCGGTCGCCGTCGGCAATGGTGTAGTGGTCGGACGAGGCGTCAACGTGAGCGTGGGCGGAGCCGCGGTCGGCACAGTGGTCGGCGTGGGCGTCGCGGTGCAGGCGGCGACAACGAACAGCAGAAGCAGGCAGGTGATCCGGCGCATCATGATAGTGTCCTCAACGACGAGTGATTCCGAAGATGAACAGGGTCAGCGCGAACACAGTGATGAACACGCCGAACGCAAGATAGATCAACAGCGACCGCGTGAAGTGGGGACGTTCCCCCGCATAGCCAACAAAGACCCGCCAGCCGATGCCATACACGATCATCCCGGCGGCGGTCGACACCAGCGCAGGCAGCATCGCCGTCTCGGGACTATAGAAATTATCCAGATAGAGGGTATCCACGAGCGGGGACAATAAGCCCGTGAGCATCAGACCAAACAACGCGCAGAGCGCGATGCGAGCCAAGCGCGGAAGTTCAACCACCCACCCCATTACAACTGCTCCACATTGATCATGTGCGTCGCCGCATTCTCAAAGTATTTGTGCATTTCGGCGCGGGCCGGGTCGACGATGCCGACTTCATCGATGGCCGCCAGCATGTGCTGCAACCAGTGATCGCGCGCCTGCTGGTCGATCTTGAAGGGCATGTGCCGCCAGCGCAGTTTGGGATGGCCCCGCTCGACGGAATAGGTGGTATCCCCGCCGAACAACTGCATGAGGAACAGATACTGCCAGCGTTTCCCCTCGGCGAGATCCTCAGGAAAGAGCGGTCGCAGCACCGGGTCGGCTTCGACCCGAGCGTAAAAGATGTCTACTAAGCGTTTAAAGGTCGGTTCGCCGCCGACCAGATCGAAGATACTCATAGGCCTCACTGTATCAGTTGGATGGGAGAGGCATGCCGAAAGCGCAGGTGAACAGGGCAAAGCAGCGGACGCGATGAAGCGCGTCCCTACGAAAGATTGCTCTTCGCGTAGGGATGAGGTAGGCCTCGTCCACTAAACACCCAAAATGATCCGTAAAACCTGCTACACGTAGTGTACGCACTTACCGGCAAGGCTCACCCTTAAATTCAGCCAAGATTGAAAAAATAAACTACGTCTGGAAAAAGCCCCACGTCACGATACAATGAGAGGGGTTTGTTTTAAACCATTATACGCTATCCACAAGGAGCAACCACTTATGAGTTTTCTCCCGCGCCGTGTTGGAGGTGGGATGCTCGCCCTACTTGCGCTGCTGATCGCCCCTATGCTCCTCTTAGCACAAGAGGACGTGACTATCAGAGTTGTTGGATCGGGTGTTGTCACCCCGCTCCTTGAACAAGTCGGGGCGACTCTCGACGTGACCGTGACAGGCACGAACGACGGTTTTGCGCGTTTCTGCCAGGGCGATGCCGATCTGGCAGCGACGACCCGTCCGATCTCCGCCACAGAAGATTCCAACTGCCTGGCCGCTGGCGTCACCTATCTCGAACTCGTGGTGGCCCATAATATCGCCGCCGTCGTCACCAGCAGCGACAACAGCTTCGTGGAGTGCCTGACGATTGATGAACTGGGCGCGCTGTTCGCGCCGTCCAGCCAAAATACCAATTGGAACCAGATTAACGCCAGTTTTCCCGATACCGCTTTAACCCTAAATGTCCCGGCGTCGAATACCGCGACCTTCGCCCTGCTCGATGGACTGGTGGAAGGCGAAGGCGTGCGCAGTGATGCGAACGTGGTACCCCTCGACGATATCGGCGCAGTCAGCACCAACCCCGGCGCAGTGGGCGTTGTCCCGCTCCCGATAGCACTGGCGGGTGGCGTCAAGATCATTGAACTGAATGCGGGTGATGCGGGCTGCGCAGCGCCGTCGGCGGAAACGCTGGAAGGGCGCACTTACACGGCGGGTCAACGCCTGTTCGTGTATGCGAACGCCGCCAGCCTGAGCAAGCCCGGTTTGACCGACCTGCTCACCGCGCTGACCGACGAGACCGCTACGGCCAATGCCGAAGCGCTCGGCTTCTCGGCCGCCAGCGCGGCGGCGTATGAGAATGACCGCGCGATCATCGCGGAAGGCCGCAGCGGCCGCGAATTCAGCGCCGATGTGACTGCCTACGCAATCGCACCGGAGACGACCGGCACCGTCAGCATTGGCGGCGCAGCCGCGGGCGCGAGCTACCTCACCTCGGTGACGGGCGCGCTCGCGACGGAATTCCCCGGCGTGACCAGCACGGTCACCATCGAAGGCGAACAAGCGGGTATCCGCCGCCTGTGCAACGGCGAAGTGGATCTGATCGCCGCGACGGGTGAACTCACGCAAGAACAACAAGACAACTGCGCGGCGAACAACATCCGCCTGACACCCGTGGAACTGGGCCAGCAGTCGGTGGTGCTTGTGGCGAACGGCGCCAGCCCGTACCTCGAATGCCTGACCACCGAAGAACTCGGCGCGGTCTGGAATGCGGCGGGCACGATCACGACGTGGGATCAGGTGCGCGCGGACTTCCCCGCCACCGCCATGACCCTGTTCGCGCCGGAAAGCGTCAGCGCGCTCACCGATCTGCTGCTGCACAAGACAGTCGGCGTCAACGGTATCAACCGCGTGGATATTCAGCTGAACGATGATCCGCTGTACCGCGCTGCCGCGACGGCCAACGTCGAAGGTGCGCTGACGTTCATGGACTGGGCAGAATACCAGACGGTGCTGGCGAACGATCAGGCGAACATTCAACTGGTCGGCGTGGGCGAAAGCTGCGTACAGCCAAGCGAGGCGACAATCGCCGACGGCAGCTACCCGATTACGCAACCGCTCCGCCTGTTGGTCAACACGACGGCGCTGGCGCGTCCCGAAGTGCAGGCGGTGCTGTGGTACGCCGCAAGCGACGCACAGTATGGTTTGATCACGGCGCAAGGCCTCGTCGGTCTGGGCTTTGATCAACTGGCCCCACTGCGCCAGTCGCTGCAGCAGGCATTCGTGGGTGCCGAAGTCGCGCTCGCGAACCCCGCGCCAGAAGTGACGGCCGAACCAGCTGCAGAAGCAACACCCGAAGCCACCGCGGAAGCAACACCGGCGAGCTAGTACGCGTAATGCATTTTCAACCCCTCAACCCCCGACCCCTTCTCCCACGCAAGCGGGGAGAAGGGGAGAGGGACGGCTTCACAGCAAGCAGGGTGAGGTGAGGGACAGTTGAGCCGTGAAGTGCGTAGAAGTCTGTAGTGAGACGTGTGGCGGAGTGCCCTGCGCTCCGACAAAGGTTACGCAATCCTGTAGGGGCGCAGCATGCTGCGCCCCTACCCTATCCCACCAAAATTCAGCCGGAGCGTCCGGCAGCAAAAGGGTACGTTATGCGCGGCGAACTCGTCGCCCTCGATCTTGAAACTACCGGACTCGACCCCACCCAAGACCAAATCATCGAAATAGGCGCAGTCCGCTTTAGAAACGGCGAAGTCATCGACGAATTCAGCCAACTGGTTGATCCGGGTCGCCCAATTCCGCCGCTGGTCTCCACCCTCACCGGCATCCAGAATGATGATCTCGTCGGCAAACCGCGACTGGCAACCGTGTTACCGAAGCTGAAAGAGTTCGTCGGCGATACGGCATGGATCGGCCACAACATCGGTTTTGACGCGAGTTTCCTATACAAGCAGGGCGCGCTGCAAGAGAACGTCCGCATCGATACCTATGAGCTGGCGTCGGTGCTGCTGCCGACCGCGCCACGCTATAACCTGACCAGCCTGACGCAGCTTTTGAACTTCGACATCGAATCAGCACACCGCGCGCTGTTCGATGCAAAGGCGACCGCGTTCGTGTACTGGAAGCTGTGGGAAAAAGCGCTGGCACTGCCCTACGGCACACTGCGCGAGATTCTCAATCTGGCGGGTGATTTGACGTGGGATGGGCGACCGGTGTTCGAAGCGGCGCTGCGTGAGCGCTTGCCGGACGACGCCGACGGGGTCTACACCCTGTTTACGCCGGATACGGGCGAAAAGAAAACGCTGCGACCCAGCGAAACGCAAACCAAGATCAAGCCGGAAGAGATCACCGAGATGCTCGGCGAGGGCGGCGCGCTGGCGGCGGTCTTCCCGGAGTACGAACACCGCTCGCAGCAAGTGAGCATGGCGCAGGCGGTCGCGAAGGCGTTCAATCAGTCGGACAATCTGATCGTCGAGGCGGGCACCGGCACCGGGAAATCGCTGGCTTACCTGATCCCGGCGGTACAGTGGGCACTGCGCAACAATGAGCGCGTGGTCATTTCAACCAACACGATCAACCTGCAAGATCAACTGCTGGAGAAAGATATTCCGGCGGTGCGCGCGGCGCTGGGCACGGACTTCAACGCAGCGGTGATGAAGGGGCGCGGGAACTATCTGTGCCCACGGCGACTGCTCACCATGCGCCGCCGCCGTCCGTCGAGCGTCGATGAACTGCGCGTGCTGGCGAAAATCCTCGTGTGGCTGCTAGAAAGTTCCAGCGGGGATCGGGGCGAAATCAGCCTGCGCGGCGCGGAAGACTACGCGACATGGTCACGGTTGAGCGCCGAGGATGAAGGCTGCACGCCGAATCGCTGTCTCGTGGAAATGGCCGGAGCGTGCCCGTTCTACAAGGCGCGCAAAGCGGCAGACGCAGCGCATGTGCTGATCGTAAATCACGCGCTGCTGCTCTCCGATGCAGCAGCGCCGAGCGCGGTGCTGCCGCCTTACGATTATCTGGTGATTGACGAGGCGCATCATCTGGAAGAAGCGACGACGAGCAGCATGAGCTGGCGGCTGGACGCGCCCGCGCTGTATCGCCGCCTGCTCGACCTCGGCGGGGTGCGGCGCGGTCTGCTCGGCAATTTGCTGACCAGCCTGAGCACCAGCCCGACGATCACCGAGAAAGATACGCGCAAGCTCAACAAATACATCGGCATCATCGAAGAAGCGGCGAACGACATGCAGTCACAAATCGACAAGCTGTTCGCGGCGTTCCGCGCGCTGCTGGCCGAGCTGAACATCAGCCGCTCCGATTTCGCGATGCAAGTGCGCGTACTGGACCCGGTGCGCAAAAAGTCGGCCTTCGGGCAGATCGAGTCGACGTGGAATGTGCTGCGCGAGTATTTCGACGCGGTCAGCGAAGCGATGGGAACGGTCGCCGCAGCGGTGCGCCGCTACGAGGACATTGAACAGCACGCCGAACTGCTGAACAGCACGGAAACGGCGGCGCGCTATCTCGAAGAAGTGCGGACGCAGCTCAACGGCTTCATCGCGCAGCCGGACACGAATACCATCTACTGGATCAACCTGAACCAGGAAGACGCGATTTCGCTGCACACTGCCCCGCTCCACATCGGAAAGCTGGTCACGGAAAAGCTGTGGAACAACAAAAAGTCGGTGGTGCTGACGAGCGCGACGCTGGAAACGAGCGGTAACTTTGACTATGTGCGCGAGCGCCTGAGCGCGCAGAACGTCAAAACGATGGAGGTCGGGTCACCGTTTAACTACCGCGAGTCGACGCTGATCTATGTGCCGAACGACATGCCCGACCCCAGTGAGAAAAACAAGTATCAGCAAGGTCTCGAACGGGCGCTGATTGAACTGACGACCGCGCTGGATGGCCGCGTGATGGCGCTGTTCACCAGCTACACGCAGCTGCGCAACACCGCGCAGGCGATTACGCCGCGGCTGGCGCTCGGCAATATCGCGGTGTATGACCAGAGCGACGGCTCCAGCCGCCAAGCGCTGCTCGATGGTTTCAAGAACTCGCAGAAGGGGATTTTGCTCGGCACGCGCAGTTTCTGGGAAGGCGTGGATCTGCCCGGCGATCTGCTGCGCGCTGTGGTGATCACACGGCTGCCCTTCTCGGTGCCGACCGACCCGGTATTCGCCAGCCGCGCCGACACGTATTCGGACTCGTTCAACGATTACACGCTGCCCGACGCGATTCTGCGTTTCCGACAGGGCTTCGGGCGGTTGATCCGCACAAAGACCGATCGCGGCGTGGTCGTCGTGCTGGATGCGCGCGTGCTGACCAAGAATTACGGGCGGGCGTTCATCGAATCGCTGCCCGACTGCACAACGATGAAAGGCACGCTGAGCAATCTGCCGACCGCGGCGGTCGATTGGCTGCGGAGCTGATCGCGCCTCACCCCCTCCCCTCTCCTAGAGGCTATGCATTACCCACATCTTGTGGGAGCTGGAGCAGGGTGAAAGTAGCCGCA
>CALKIA010000462.1 GCA_937988705.1 uncultured Chloroflexota bacterium
TCCCTAAACGAATCAGCTCGGCGCAGGAGGCGGAAGTTAATCGTGCCCATCGCCTGAGCCGCCAGTCGGACGTTTTCGAGCACGGTCAGGTTGGGGAAGATGTTGGTAATCTGAAACGAACGCCCGATCCCGAGATGCGCTCGCTGGTAAAGTGGAGCATTGGTGATGTCCGTGCCATTAAAAACAACCGTGCCCTTGGTCGGACGGTGATTGCCGGTGAGCAAGTTGAACAGCGTCGTCTTACCCGCGCCGTTCGGCCCAATGATCGAATGAAGGCTGCCGCGCTGCACCTGAATGGTCACCGCGTCAACCGCCACCAGACCGCCAAAATCTTTACGCAAATCGCGTGTTTCGAGAATGATGTCTTTTTGGGTCATAGAATCTCTTTACAAGTGCGGGCAAGGCATGCCTTGCCCGCACGAAAAACTAGATGCAGTTTAGGACGAAGCTTCCAGACTCGCCATGAATTCTTCGTTCAGGGCGCAGCGTTCTTCGCCAGCTTCGCACGGTGGGATGATATCCAGCGCCGCGACTTCTTGCAGCAGCGTGTAGAACTTCTGATCCGGGTCATCCAGATTGGCCAACTGGACGATGTACATCGGCACGAGCGCCTGATGATCGCCGGGGCGGATGATGTACGTGCCCTTGGGGCCTTCGAACTGTAAGCCTTCGAGCGCGGGGATCAGCGACGCGGGCAGGGTGTCACCGGACGTGGCGGTAACGGATGCCGACAGCGCCTGCGCGGTCGCGAAACCGCATTCCGTGAACAGATCAGGGACGTCGCTGTAGACGGCCTGATGGTTTTCCACGAGCCAGTCATTGACTTCGTTCTGCGGCAGGGCGTACTGGTAGACGATCCAGCTCACATTGCCGATGTTGCTGGGGTCGCTGAGGGCGACGATGTCGTTGCTGTTGAAAGCTGCGACGACCGCCATCTGATCTTTGACGCCCAGTTCGTCCAACTGCTGGAACAGGGTGACGCTGGTGTCGCCCGCCCAAATCGGCAGGACGGCATCGGCACCGCTGTCCAGAATCTGCTGAATGTAGGTGGTGAAGTCGGTGGTTTCCAGCGGGGCGAAGATCGGCTCTTGGACGAAGTTGATGCCACCCGCGCCGAGGACGGCCTGCGCCGCGCCAGCCGAGGCGCGACCAAATTCATAGTCTGCCGCGAAGATGACGAAGTTCGTACCGAGATTTTCCTGGGCGTAGGGAACAAACGACAGGAAGTCCTGATAGGTGTTGCGGCAAACGCGGAACGTGTTGACGTTGAAGTTCGCGCCAGTGATCGCCGGGGAGGCGCCGGGTGCGGCAAACAGCACCACATCATAATCCAGTGCGACCTGCTGCAGGGCAACGGTCACGCCCGACGACGGTGCGCCAACGAGGATTTCCACGCCTTCTTGTTCGATCAGTTCACGCGCCTGGCTGGTCGCCGTGTCGGGATCGCCGCCGTTATCACGGACGAGGATTTCAACCGGACGATCACCAATGGTCAGCGTTGCCAACGCCGCGTCGATGCTCTCGAATTCGGTCGGATCGATGCCCGCCGAGTAGAGCAGGCCGAGCTTGAAACCAAATTCCAGCTCATAGCCGTAAATGGTCAACGCGCCCGATTCATCGGTCAGCAAACCGATGCGGAGCGTAGCCCCTTGCGCGCCGACGAGGCTAATGCCGAACGCCAACACCACAACTGCGAGTAACGATAGTAAAGCGAATTTCCGAAGCATGTCTTTCTCCTCTAAATTTTATAATGCTGTATCGGCGTTGCCGCCGGAATACACTACTTTGCCCCAAGCTGCGCCAGGAAATAGCCGTTGAATTCGTCCGGGCGTTCGACGTAGGGCGTATGACCGGTGTCCTGCATGACGACTTCCTGATACGTGCCACCATGGGCAGCGTAGCTGTCGAGGACGGCACGCGTCTGGCTGACCATCGGCTGCGGGGGATAGATCTCCATGCCCGGCCAACCGGGAACGTAACCGAGGCTGCCCAATGTTCCGAATTCCAGCAGCGACTGGTCCGAGATGATTAGATCATGGCTGCCGCGTACCCATAGAATCGGGGGCTTGACCGCGGCGTTGATGAAGCGCTGGACGTAGTCGCCATTGTACTTGGGCGACAGCCCGTTCGTGGGGCCGAGGACACCCGGTGAAACGCCCGGCCAGTTGGTGGAGGCGACGTGATCGCCGGGGTAATCCTCGGGACCGACGTGCGCTGCCAACACTGACGAGAGCAGGTCTTCTTCACGAGCGGGCACAAACGGTGGCTTCCAGTAGAAGCCGTTGACCACCGCGCGGGGCGCGCTCTGCGGGTTGTCCATGGAGCGGTCGCCTTCACTCATGCGCTGCGCGAACGCGGCATTGACCGTGCCACCGCCCGAACCCGCGAAATCGGCGAACATCGGCGTGCCGTTGAGGTCTTTCGAGCCGCCGTAGCCGTATGGCGAGCCGGGGCAAACGACGGTCACTGTCAGGAAGCGCTGCGGGTAGTCGGCGAGCAGACGCCACACGACCGATCCGCCGAGCGAATGTCCAGCGACATGCACTTTATCGATACCGAGCGTGTCGAGCAACGCGATGGCGTCATCCGCAAGATCGCCCATACCGCGCGTCGCGTCGATCTTCTTAGTGCGATCCGAATCGCCGTAGGCACGTTGATCGGGGGCGATACCGCGATAGCCCGCCGGAAGCATCGTCATGATTTCTTCCCAGAAGGTCGCGGAGGAGGCGTTGCCGTGCAGGAACAACACCGGAATGCCATCATCAGAGCCGGAAAACAGGACGCGCGTGGTGATGCGCGGGCTGGCCACGGTTTTGGCGGTAACGCCGGGTAGGGTGGGAATTGACATGGTTCTCTTATCCTCGGAATAAATCTTCTACGTCAGTAAGGTTGAGTCGACCGTGCAAGACCACGGTGCGACAGACTACACAGCGGTGCAGCTAAGCTCCGAACAGCTCGACGAGCTGTCGCTTGTCGATTTTGCCGGGACCCGTTTTCGGTAGTTCGGTCACAAAGATAACCGATTTAGGCACTTTATATCTGGCGACGCGGCTCATCATGAAGGCGATAAGATCGTTGGGATTGAGCGTGTGCCCCGGTTTGACGACGACGATGGCGCGTCCGACCTCCCCCCACTTGGCATCCGGCACGCCGATCAAGGCGGCATCGGCGACGGCGGGATGTGCATGCATGACGCTTTCGACTTCGGCGGGGTAGATGTTTTCGCCGCCGCTGATGATCATGTCTTTCAAGCGCCCAACGATGGTGTAGTAGCCTTCGTCATCGCAGGTCGCCAGATCGCCCGTGTGCAGCCAACCATCAACAATGGTCTTGGCGGTCGCTTCGGGATTGTTCCAGTAGCCGGGGGTGACGTGCCCGCCGCGAATGAGCAGTTCGCCTGCCTCGCCTGCCGCGCACGGCAACCCATCAAGACGCACAATCTTTACATCGATGTGAAACAGCGGGAAACCGACCGCGCCTGGTTTGCGGCGCACATCTTCCTGCGGCAGCCAGAAGGTATTCGGTCCGGCTTCCGTGAGGCCGTAGCCCGTCTTAAAGTCGACACCTTTGGCCCAGAAGCGTTCAAAAACCGGCAGCGGGCAGGGCGCACCGCCACTGATGATCAGCTTGAGCCGCGAGAAGTCGGCGGCTTCCCAGCGTTCGTGCGCCTGCATGACGACGAACATGGTCGGCACGCCGAAGTAGAGGGTGACTCCGCGCTGATCAATGAGGTCGAAGACGCTGGTCGCATCAAAGCCCGTGCACACGATGCTTTTGCCGCCAATGTGAATCAGCGGGAGTGTGAAGACATTCAGTCCGCCCGTGTGGAATAACGGGGAGTTCAGGATCGCGACATCGTTTTCGTCCAGACCCCATGACACGACCGTGTTGATACTGTTCCACGTCATATTACCGTGCGTGAGGATCGCGCCCTTGGGGAGTCCGGTCGTACCACCGGTGTAGCAGATCACCCACGGATCATCGAGCGAAAGTTCCGGTCGTTCGGCGAGCATATCGGGGTGTTGGTCACGGTCATGGAACGAGCAGTCTGACTCGCTGGCTTTTGCGCCGAACGCGACAATATGTCGCACGCTGGGCACGTGAGGACGCAGCGCATTTACAGCTTGCGCGTATTCCTCAGAGTAGATGATCAGCGCGGGCGCGGCGTCGATGAGTAAGGCTTGCAGTTCGGTGACGGTGAGCCGCCAATTGAGGTTTTGCAGGATCGCGCCGATTTTGCCGCAGGCCATCCAGACATCGAGATAGTCAAGGCTGTTGGTGGCGTAGACTGCCACACGGTCGCCGCGCCCCACGCCGAGTGACCGCAGATAATTCGCAGTGCGGTTGGCGGTCGCGTTCCACTCGCGGTAGCTGATTTCGCGCCCGGTGGCGGCGAGTTCCAACGCGATTCGGTCCGGTGAGAGCTGTGCCCGGCGATCCAGCCAGTCGGTGACGTAAAAGGACTTTTGCGTTTCCATCACGATAACACTTTGTGCGCTACGGCTCTTTTGTCGATTTTGCCCACGGCGGTTTTCGGGATGGCATCCACGAAGACCACATTCTTCGGTACTTTATACTTGGCCAGACGGTCGCTGATAAAGGTGGTCAGGGCATCGGCACTGATCGCGCGTTTGGTGACGACCACTGCCCACCCGACCTCGCCCCACTTCTCATCTGGCACACCGATCACGACCGCTTCGGCCACGTCGGGATGTGCCATGAGGACGCTTTCGATTTCGGCAGGGTAGACGTTCTCGCCGCCGCTGATGATCATGTCTTTGATACGCCCGATGACCCAGATATAGCCTTCCTCGTCAGCACGGGCGAGGTCTCCGGTGTGCAGCCAGCCATCGATCACCGTTTTGGCGGTCGCTTCGGGGTTATTCCAGTAGCCGGAGATGACGTGCATCCCACGGGTGATCAGTTCGCCGGGTTCACCCGCCGCGCACAGCGATCCATCCTCGTGGACGATACGTACATCCGCATGGAAGACGGGCACGCCAATCGCCCCGGGTTTGCGCTGAATATCGTGGTTCGGCAGCCAGATGTTGTACGGTCCGCCTTCGGTCAGCCCGTAGCTGACGCGGAACTGCTGCACCCCTTTCGCCCAGAACTTCTGGTAGATCGGTTCGGGACAGGGCGCACCGCCGCTGAACATGGCTTTGATGCTGGAAAAGTCAGCCGATTCCCAGCGGGGATGGGCCTGCATCAGCGCGTACATGGTCGGTACGGCGAGGTAAACGGTGACTTTCTGCTGTTCGATGTAATCAAACGCCTTATCGACATCGAACGCCTTGGTGACAATCACCTTGCCGCCGACGTGAAACAATGGCAGCGTGAAGATGTTTAGCCCGCCCGTGTGAAACAGCGGCATGCTGAGCAAAAATACATCGTTCTGGTTGAGCGGGACGCTCATCACGGCGTTGACACTGTTCCATGTCATATTACCGTGCGTGAGAATTGCACCCTTCGGGATGCCGGTTGTGCCGCCCGTGTAGCAGATTACCCAGGGCGAGTCGGGCTGGAGATCGGGCAGCTTATCCCATGTGTCGGCGCACGCGTCCCGGTTAGAGAAGGGGAGGTCGGCGGGATCGGCCAGTTGATTCAGTGAGATGAAGCGGCGTACCGAGGGGAGATCAGGGCGCAGTGTATTGACCTGCGGCATGAATTCGTCCGAATAGACCAGCACCACAGGCGCGGCGTCGTTGAGCACCGCGCGCATTTCGGGGATCGCGAGACGCCAGTTGAGCACCTGCAAGATCGCGCCTGTTTTATTGCAGGCCATGAGCAGGTCGAGATACTCGACGCAGTTGGTCGAATAGATGGCGACCCGATCCCCGGATTGTACGCCGAGCGAATGCAGCAGCTGCGCCGTGCGATTGGCGAGCGTATTCCATTCGCGGTAGCTGATGTCGCGTCCGCTGACCGCATCGTGGAGTGCGATGCGCCTGCCGCTCAGTCTGGCCCGACGATCCAACCAATCGGTGACAAAAAAGGACTTTTGCGTTTCCACAGCTTTAACCAGTCAATCTCAAATAAAGTTAACGCCGGGGACAAAGCGCCCCGTGCGGGTCATGTATTCGGCGTACTGCGGGTAGACCCCGCGCAGCATAGCTTCTTCAAACCGTGCTTTCAGGCCAAAAAAGACGATAAAAACCACCGTCATCAGCAATGGGACGATGTGACCATGGGCCAGCCCTACGCCGAATGTTCCGAAGATCACGCCGGTATAAATGGGGTGGCGAATCCACCTATAGACACCTGTATCGACCAGTTCGACAGTCTGATTCGGCGTGGGCGTGACGTTGGGCAGCGCCGAGTTCCGCCGCACATGTTCCAGTATGCCGAGCGCGATGACGGCGAAGGCGGCGACCACGATGAGGAAACCGAGCGCCACTAGCCCACCACCGACCGGGAATGCGATCAGGAGCACGGCGAAGATGCCGAAGAACACGAATTGAATAACGACAAATAACGCAGCGCGGCTCATCGGCTAGCCCCACCGCACCGTAATGGCGCTCCACGTGTAGCCGGTACCTGCGCCCGCCAGAACGATCAGATCGCCCGGCTTGATTTTCCCTTGTGCTAGCCCTAACTGGATCGCCAGTACCTGATCGACGCTTTGCACATGCCCATGGTTTTCCAGATAAACCGACTGCTCAGCGCTCAAGCCGACCGATTGCAGGATTTCCAGATAAAAAGAGCGCTTCATATGCGTGATGCCGAGGAATTTGACATCTGCCAGCTGAGCGCCGCTCTTTTCGACGGCCTCCGTGATCACGCGCTGAAAGTTGCCGAGCGAAGAACCCCCTAAGCGTTCGGCCATGTAGTCGCCGTTCATGACATCCAGCCGCCCACGTAAGTCGCCGATGCCAGCGTCGGCAAGACCTGCGACCGCTTCCGGTTCGCGCGAGACAATCACGGTTTCGGAGAGCGTCCCGTCGGTGATAGCGGAGGCGCCCAGAATCAGGTTTTTGGTTGCGCCGCGCTGAAGCAGCATCGCGCCGCCGCCCGCGCCGAAGTTGAACATGAAGCGTGACCGCGCGTTCTTCAGGTTGATTAAGTCATTTTCGCGACTGCCTGCGGCCAGCAGTACCGTGTCAAGGCTGGAATCCCCCAGCATCATGCTCTTTGCCATATTCATAGCGATGGGAGCACCGGCACATAGAGCGTACATTTCGAACGAATAGGCGTTGACTGCGCCGACGTTCGCCTGAATTTTGGCGGCGGCGTTCCACACGAGATGGTCTTTGAATTCGCTGCCGTGTGAGATCACCAGTTTGATTTGTTCCGGTGTGATCCCGGCGGACTGAAGCGCGTCGAGGGAGGCGCGGGAAGCCATGGCCGTCACGCTGTCGTCGTCCCCGGCGATGTGGCGCTGGCGAATGCCCATCTTATCGCGCAGCACGGCTTCCGGGATGCCCGTGGCGTCGACGAGATCAGCGGCGGTTTGGACAGCGGCGGGGAAATACGTCCCCATGCCGATAATGCCAACGTCGGTCATGCGTTCTCCCTGTATACGACTCGACCTTCGACCATTGTGAGCTGTACTTTGATGTGCCCATCCACGAGGATCAGGTCGGCATCTTTGCCGATTTCGAGGCTGCCTTTGCGGTTTGATACACCTACATTGCGCGCCGCGTTGAGGCTGGTGGTCTGCCAGATGCGTTCGAGCGGTTCGCCGGTCGCCGCCATGAAGTTGCGCACTGCCACGTCGAAGGTCAGCGTACTGCCTGCCAGCGTGCCATCCGGCAACCGGGCCGCCCCATCCTTGATGGTGACGACGCGATCATCAATGGGGTAGTCGCCATCGGGCATGCCCGCTCCGCGCACCGCGTCGGTGATGAGGATGACCCGATCCGCGCCTTTGGCCAGCCACACCAGCTGCATGGCGGCGGGGTGGACGTGAATGTTGTCGGCGATGAGTTCACAGCGCAGTTGGGGTAGGGTAAGCGCCGCGCCGAGCGTACCCGGCTCACGATGATGCAGTCCGGTCATGGCGTTGAAAGTGTGCGTCGTCTGCGTCAAGCCCATCTCGACGGCGGCACACATATCAGCGTAGGTCGCCGCAGTGTGCGCGGATGAGACAGCGATCCCGCGTTGGACGCATTCGCGAATCAGCCAATGATTTTCGGTATATTCCGGCGCGAGAGCCATCAACCGGATGCAGCCCGTGTTGAGAAAGGCCAGCGCTTCGTCGCGGTTGGCGCGGCGGATGTGGGTGGTGCTTTGCGCGCCGCAGCGAGCGGGGTTGAGGAACGGCCCTTCGACATGCGCGCCGATCAAGGCTGCGCCGGGCATCGGCGTATCGGTGAGGGCGGCGATGGTTTCGAGAGCGGCCTGAATGCGCTCTCGCGCGTCTGTCCACGTAGTCGCGAGGAAGGAGGTGACCCCGTGCCGCGCGTAGAACGCCGACATCGTGTTCAAGGCTTCGGGCGTGGCATCCATGGCTTCGAAATTCGCGCCGCCGTGGACATGCACATCGACGAACCCGGGCAGGAGGGTGGCGCCGTCCGCGTCGATCACCACATCGGCGGATGGGGCATCCCCCCGACCGAAGGCCGCGATACGACCGTCACGCACGAGCAGCCAGCCGTGCGGAATAACGCCGTTGGGAGTCATGATCTGAGCATTGACAAAAATACTTGAAACAGAAATCAAAATTAGTTCACCTCAAGCAATTACTGACATGGTAGGTTCAGACGGGGTTCGGCGCAACTACATAAAAAGGTTGTTACCGCCCACGCGAACGGAGTATAACCGATTACGTGGTGTTGGGGTTGACCCAGTTCGCGGCGAAAGAGGAGACACATGCAAGTACTCGTACTCGATATCGGCAGTTCGTCGGCACGGGCGCTGATCTTTGACGAACGCGGCACGATTGTGCACAGCGCCAAACGCCCCTACAGCTTTGACGTAACCCCGCCCGGCGCGGCGACCATGGAGGCCGAGGTGCTGCGCGCACATGTGGAGGCGGTGATCGCGGAGGTGCTGCCGTTCGCGGACGACATCGCGGCAGTGGGGATGGATACATTTGTCGGGAATATACTTGGTGTGGACGCACACGGGCAGGCGGTCACACCGATTTACACCTATGCGGATGCGCGCAGCGCCGACGACGTGATCGCCTTGCGGGAGCAAATCAACGTGCGTGAGCTGCATCAGCGGACGGGAACAATGCATCATACGGCGTAT
>CALKIA010000463.1 GCA_937988705.1 uncultured Chloroflexota bacterium
AAACCGGGTAGACACAGAGGTCTACCCCTACATTGGGACTTTCGAGAGTCTACTTAAGCCTTTCCACCCTACAAATCAGGATTTCGCACCCTCGAAGTGTTTTGTATAATGCGTTACTCGATTACGAGCGGCGTCCTGACAGTCTGTATCAGCAGCAAAAGAGTAGTCATTCGCGCATGCCTGAAGTAGATCATGCCAGTGTTATTGTGTGGCAGACAGCGCTTGACAGTTCAGGCGACCAAACTGCACGCTATCGATCAGTGCTTTCGGCTCATGAACGTGAACGGGCAGATCGGTTTCGCCAGGACCGCCAGCGTCAGCGCTTTGTCACCGCCCATGGTCAGCTGCGCCTGATATTGAGCCAGTACCTTGAGCAGCCCCCTGAACTGATCGCTATTGCGCAGAATGCGCAGGGCAAGCCTTACATTGCTGACCACCGTCTCCAATTCAATCTCGCCCATGTCAATGACGTTATGCTGTGCGCGCTGACCTGGGATTATGCAGTTGGAATTGACGTCGAAGATACCCGGCGCGAAGTCGAAATGATGACCATCGCGCGCAGTTTCTTTTCGCCGGGCGAGGTCGAACTGCTGGAAGTGCGCACGCCGAATGATCAGCGGCAGCTGTTCTTCGATTTGTGGACACGCAAAGAGGCTTATCTCAAAGCCCGCGGTGTCGGCTTGACTTTCAATGCGCTCGACACACCCATTTCTGTGAACTCTCCGCTGTTCAGCGCAGCTGATGGAACTCGGTGGTCGGTACTCAGCTTTTCGCCTGCGCCGGACTTGCGCGCCGCTGTGGTGACAGCCGCAGCGACGTTATCAATGCAGTTAAGCATATTCAGAGAATAAGTCATCCGCACTTTACACAGCGCCGTTATTCGCTAAAATCTTTATTCTGATCACGCGATTTTGGATGATTGACTTTTGATTCAACCACACCTTTTCGATTCGTCTTTAGGATGCAACCCCACCGCCCTCTCCCAGCCAGTCAGCGTGGCGTAACTTAAATGGACTTTGGCGTTTTATTTATCTAGAGCATGATGCCTAAAACTCCTCTCAATCGTTTCATCGGCTAGCGACCACGATTGAGTTCTAGCTTATCGGTCACAATGTCAGTTAGTGAGAAAGTTCTACTTGATGCCTAGTCTGGGTGTACAACTGCGGCATAACCCAATTGCAATTATTGGGATGGGCGCGATTATGCCACAAGCGCATAATTTGCAGGAATTCTGGAGCAATATTGTCGACAAGGTCAACTGTATCACCGATGTTCCAGCTTCACGCTGGAAAATCGACGATTACTACGATCCTGATCCATCCGTGCCCGACAAAACCTACTGCAAACGCGGCGGGTTTTTGCCGGAAGTCGATTTCGATCCGATGGAATTTGGGCTGCCGCCGAATATCCTCGAAGTGACGGATGTGTCACAAATGTTGTCGCTCCTCGTCGCCAAAGAGGCGCTCACCGATGCCGGTTATTTCCAGAGCGAAGACAAAATTCGGGAACGCACGGGGGTCATTCTCGGTGTTGGCGGAGGTCAGAAACTGATCACGCCGCTCGCGTCCCGGTTGCAGTACCCCGTCTGGGATGAAGTCCTGAAAAGCTATGGTATCGGCGACACCGACCGCGAAAAAATCATTGAGCGGATGAAGCTGGCTTACATTCGTTGGGAAGAAAATAGCTTCCCCGGTATGCTCGGAAACGTCGTCGCCGGACGCATCGCCAACCGCTTTGACTTAGGTGGTACCAACTGCGTCGTCGATGCCGCTTGTGCGAGCACGATGGCGGCTTTGAAAATGGCCTTGAGCGAATTGACCGAACACCGCGCCGATATGATGGTGACAGGCGGTGTCGATACCGACAACTCCATTTTTATGTATATGTGCTTCAGCAAGACCCCGGCTTTCTCCAAGGGCACGAACCCCCGACCGTTTGATACCGGTTCAGACGGGATGATGGTCGGTGAAGGCATTGGCATGATGATCCTCAAGCGTCTGGAAGACGCCGAACGGGATGGCGACCGCATTTATGCGGTGATTAAGGGCTTGGGATCATCCAGTGACGGCCGCTTCAAGAGCATCTATGCTCCGCGCGGCGAAGGTCAGGAAAAGGCGCTGCGGCGCGCCTATGAAGACGCTGGTTTCTCACCCGCGACCGTAGGGCTGGTCGAAGCGCATGGCACCGGGACGGTGGCTGGTGACACCACGGAAGTCACCACGATCATCCGCTACTTTAATCAGCATGACACCCAGCAGCAGCATGTCGCGCTGGGCAGTGTCAAATCGCAAATCGGTCACACCAAAGCGTCCGCTGGCGCAGCGGGTCTGATCAAGACGGCCTTAGCCCTGCATCATAAGGTGCTCCCACCGACGTTGAACGTCGACGAACCGAATCCCAAATTCGACATCCCCAATTCGGCGTTTTACATCAATACGGAAGCGCGCCCGTGGGTGTTGGCCAGCGATGACACACCGCGCCGGGCGGGTGTCAGCTCGTTTGGCTTTGGCGGCACCAATTTCCATGTCGTTCTTGAAGAATACCGGAGTGATCACCGCTCAGAGTATCGTCTCCATACTACCCCTCAGGCGATCATTCTGAATGCGGGCAGTATCGATCAGCTCCGCACCCAGATCACAACTGCCTTGAATGGTTTGCTGTCCGAGGACGGCGCGGGTCACTTTCTGAATCTCGTGCGGGCTACACGCGACACGGCCATACCGATGGCGGCATCCCGCGTCGGTTTCGTCGCCTTGACGGCGTCAGAAGCCGCCGGGCTGTTACAAGTCGCGCAAGAGATGCTCACCAAGAGTCCCGATGCGGAAGCCTGGCAGCATCCAAAGGGCGTCTTCTTCCGCCGCAGTGGTCAGAATCTCACCGGGCACATGGTCGCGTTATTCTCCGGTCAGGGATCGCAGTATCTGGAGATGGGACGCGAACTGGCGCTGAACTTCCCGGAAATCCGCCAGTCCTTCGGGCAAATCGACGGTCTCATGAAACGGGACGGACTGCCCAGCCTGTCGAGCGTGGTCTTTCCGCGTCCGGCCTTTAGTGCGGAAGAAAAACAGGCGCAGGAAGCCGCCCTGCAAGGGACAGACTACGCGCAACCGGCGATCGGCGCGTTGAGCGCTGGCCTGTTCCGCGTACTGCGCACTGCCGGCTTCCGGGCTGATTTCACGGCGGGTCACAGTTTTGGCGAACTGACCGCGTTGTGGGCGGCGGGCGCGCTGCGTGACGAGGACTATGCGCAATTGGTCAAAGCGCGCGGTGCGGCAATGGCTCCGCCCGCCCATAATCCGGACTTCGATGCCGGGACGATGATGGCGGTCACGGGGGACGTTGATGCCATCGAGCGCGCCGTCGCGGCGCTGCCCGGTGTTCAGGTGGCCAACCGCAATTCGCGGACTCAGGTCGTGGTAGCCGGGTCGAAGGCGGCCATCAAAGCGGCTGAAAACCCGCTCAAGGAACACGGCTTCAAGGTCGTGCCGCTGTCCGTCGCGGCCGCGTTCCACACGCCGCTGGTTGGACACGCGCAAAAGCCCTTCGCGCAGGCGATTCGGAGTTCGGCTTTCCAGTCACCGCAGATTCCGGTCTACAGCAACGCCACCGGTCAGCCCTACCCGACCGATCCGGCGGCTATTCAGACAATCCTCGCCGATCATATCCTCAACCCCGTATTGTTCCGGGATGAAATTGAGAATATTTACGCGGCAGGCGGCACAGTATTTGTCGAGTTTGGCCCGCGCAATGTGCTGACCAATCTCGTAAAGGACATTCTGGGGGAGCGGCCACACGTCGCTATTGCCCTCAATGGCAGCCGCCAGAAGGACAGCGACCGTCAGTTCCGCGAGGCCGTGGTTCAATTGCAAGTGCTGGGCTTGGTGTTCGACGGGTTTGACCCCTATGGGCTGCAGGTGGATGTGCCCGTCAAAAAGAAGGGCGGCTTGAGCGTTAAGCTGAGTGCCGCGAATTACGTCAGCGATAAAACGCGCGCCACCTATCAGGCAGCGCTGGCCTTGCCGGCAACCGTGGCCCTGCCTGTGCTGGCAGTGCCGCCGCCGACTCCCAGCAGCGTATCGGCGCCGCCAATCGATACCCCGGTTAGTCCACCCATCGTGCCCGAAAATCACCCAGTACTGTTGAATGAGCCCCGAGTAGAAGCTGAGATGCCCAATATTTTAACCATCCTCGAACAGAGTCTCACGCACTTTCGCGAACATCAGGGCGAAACCTTGCGTGTGCATGAGCAGTACACCCAGAGTCAGAGTGAGTACTTCCGCATCTTCTTCGATCTGACCCAACAGCAGCAAACGCTCCTCGCTGCGCAAACGCTGCCGGCCGGTGTCGCGGAAGCCCTCATGCAGAACATGCTGCGTTTCCACCAATACCAGTCCGAAACCCTGCGGATGCACGAGCAGTACATGCAGAAGCAAACCGAGATTGCGCAATCCCTGTTGGCGTTGATCGGTCAGCAGTACGCGGGGTTGACCTACGCCCCGGTGGTCAGCACGAATGGCAGCGCCCCTAAACCCGTCCCGCAGCCAGTCGCAGCGACCAAACCGAGCGCCCCCGCGCCCGTTGTCGCCCAACCTGTGGCTCCGGTCGTTCCAGCGCCGCCCGTATTCACGCCACCCGCCCCGGCCAAACCGGCGCCAGCACCCGTCCAAGCGATCAGTGCGCCACCGCCGGCCCCACCAGTCCCCGCGCCCTCCGTGGTCGCTCCAGTCACGGTTGCAGTTTCCGCGGCCCCGGCCAGCAGCAGCGCAAACGCCGCTACCCTGAAATTACTCTCTGATGCCCTGCTGCGCATCATCGATGAGAAAACGGGCTATCCGGTCGAAATGCTCGAACTGAGCATGGATATGGAAGCCGACCTCGGCATCGACTCCATCAAGCGCGTGGAAATTCTCGGCGCGATGCGCGAAGCCTTCCCGCACTTGCCGCAGTTCAGCCCGGAAGAACTCGGCGAACTGCGCACGCTTCAGCAAATTGTCGATTACATGCAGTCCCGCTCAGGTGGGGAGGCGCTCCCCGCGGTCAGCATGCCCACTCCGGCCCCGGTCGTCTCCGTCTCGGTGGCCGCTGCTCCAGTCGCACCAACTCCGGTGGTTTCCGCCCCGGTAGCACCCGCTCCGCCCGCCGCCCCGGCGAGCAGCAGCACGAACGGCGCCAGCCTCAAACTGCTCTCCGATGCGCTGCTGCGCATCATCGATGAGAAAACGGGCTATCCGGTCGAAATGCTCGAACTGAGTATGGATATGGAAGCTGACCTCGGCATCGACTCGATCAAGCGCGTGGAAATTCTCGGCGCGATGCGCGAAGCCTTCCCACACTTACCCCAGTTCAGTCCCGAAGAACTGGGCGAACTCCGCACCCTCCAGCAGATTGTCGATTACATGCAGGAGGCAAGCCAACAGGCGTCCCCTTTTGACGTAGCCAGCAGTTCGGAAGGGTCACTGAGTGCAGCGGCTGATACGCTGCTCAGTGATGAACTGCCGGCATTGATTGAAATCAATACGCAGGGAATCGAACGCCGCGTCGTCCAGCTGCGGCAATTGCCCACCCCTGATTTTCTCGAATTCTCGGCTTCAGGCGCGGTGTGCATCGTGACCGACGACGGCACAGCGGCCACCACCACCCTCGTCAAAGCGCTGTCAGCCGCTAGCTGGCAGGTCATAACGCTCAGTCTGCCTTTCACGCTCATTCCGGCGAACCCGCATCTCAACGGGGCGCTGCGCCTGCAGCTTGAGGATGTGAGCGAAGCCAGTATCCAGCAGGTGCTGAAGGACATCGCTAGTCGCTATGGTGCAATCAGCGCGTTCATTCAGCTCACCGCCCCGCGCACCGGAGGGTTGTTCGATGCGACCGATAAGGCACTGGTGAAATTCGCCTTCCTGATGGCCAAGCATCTGAAACCGTACCTCACGCAGACGGACAGGGCCACCGCCCGCCCCTGCTTCATGACCGTCACGCGTTTGGATGGTGCACTCGGCACCTCCGGCGAAGCGGACTATGGCGTGATTACGGGCGGCCTGTTTGGCCTCGTGAAAACGCTGAGTCTCGAATGGGATGGCGTCTTCTGCCGGGCAGTTGATGTTCATCCGGACACCCGCAGCGAAGCGCTTGCCGCCTGCGTCCTCGCCGAAATGCACGATCCGAATCGACTGCTCACCGAAGTCGCTTATGGCACACGGGGCAGAACCACGCTGGTTGCAGCGACCAATGGAGCGCAGTAGACGTATGGGGAAGATCACACCGGCCACCGTATTTCTCGTGAGCGGGGGTGCTAGAGGCATCACCGCCCAGTGCGTTATCGTCTTGGCCCAGCAGTTTCACTGTCAGTTCATCCTGTTAGGACGCACGGCGCTGCAGGATGAACCAGTGTGGGCGCATGCGATCCCTGATGAGAGCGATTTGAAACGCCGCGCCCTAGCCGATGCTCAGGCGCGTGGCGAAAAAATCACCCCGGCGCAGCTGGGGAAAGTCGTCACCGGCATCGTGGCTCAGCGGGAAATTCGTGCGACCTTGAGCGCCGTGCAGGCGGCGGGCGGAACCGCGATCTATCTCGAAGCCGACATCACCGACCCGGCGGCGCTGAGCGAACGACTCGCCGCGACCAACGTCGGACCGATCACCGCGATCCTGCACGGCGCGGGTAATCTGGCGGATAAGCTCATCGAGAACAAAACCCCGGCCGATTTCGAAAATGTCTACGCGGCGAAGGTGGCCGGGCTGGAAAACCTCCTCGCCGTTGTCCCCGCCGAGACGCTGCGCTATCTGGTGCTGTTCTCATCGGTGGCCGGCTTCTATGGCAATGTCGGACAGGCGGATTACGCCATCGCCAACGAGATTCTGAACAAAACGGCCTACCGCTTCAAGCAGCTCTATCCCGCCTGTCAGGTGCTGGCGATCAACTGGGGTCCGTGGGATGGCGGCATGGTGACGCCGCAGCTCCGCGAATATTTCGACAAGCTCAAGATCGCGATTATTCCCGTCGAAGTGGGGACGCACATGCTGGTGCGGGAGCTAAATGCCCCGGTCGCCGACGCGCCGACGCAGATCGTCATTGGCAGCGCCATTCAACCGCAGCCCGTCGCCCTCTCCAGCGAACTCCAGACTTACGCCCTGCGCCGCACCCTGCGCCTCGCAGATAGTCAGTTCCTCGGCGATCATGTCGTCAACAGCAAGGCCGTGCTGCCGATGGTGTCGGCTATGTCGTGGATGACGAACGCCGCGGAAGGCCTGTATCGCGGCTACCACTACTTTGGCTTTGACAATTACCGGGTTCTCAAAGGCGTGATCTTTGACGAAACGCTGGCGAACGAATACACGCTGGAACTCAAAGAGGTGCGCAAATCCGCTGATGAAATCATCGTTGATGGCCTAATTCGCAGTCAGAGTGCCGACGGTAAGCCGCGGTTCCATTACAGCGCCCAGATCACGCTGCTCGCGCAGATTCCCGCTGCGCCGATGCTCGACCACGCCTTTACGCCCTCATATGCAGCCGCGATCCCCGGCAACCCGTACTACCACGATGGAACGCTCTTTCACCGCTACAGTTTTCAGGGTGTGGATCAAATTCTGGAATTGAACGAACAAGGTATCGTGATGCGCTGCGTCCTGCCGCTGGTGGATGACGCCTATCAGGGGCAGTTTCCGGTGCAGTCCTTCAACTACTTCATGGCGGATATTGGCCTGCAAAGCGTCGGCATCTGGTCACGTCATTTCTACAAAATGGGCAGCCTGCCGCTGCGCGCGGGTAAAGGCTCACATTTTCGCCAAGGGGTCTTTGGTCAGACGTTTTTCGTCACGATGCGGGTGCGTTCACACAGCGCCACCAACGCCAGCGCGACGATTACGCTGCACGACGAACACGGCAGCATCTACGCCATTATTGATGATCTCGAAGTCACCATGAGCCAGCGCCTGAACGAACTCTTTCTGAAAAATCAGCTGGTAGAAGCTCTATGA
>CALKIA010000464.1 GCA_937988705.1 uncultured Chloroflexota bacterium
GACGATAGCGGCGTGTCTTCCAGCCACGACAGCTTGCCTTTGGCGAGGAAGGGCATGGCCTTGCGCATGAGCAGCATCTGGCGAATGGTGTGCAGCAATGAGGCCGGATCGGCCTGCTGCGCGGCGACATTCACGTTTTGGAAACCGTAGATCGGGTCGCGGATGACATCAGCATAGATCGCATCCGATTGGGTGTTGGAGAAGCCCCCGTGCGGTGCATCGGCCCACTGCATGGGTGTGCGCACGCCGTTGCGGTCGGGCAAGTTGATGTTGTCGCCCATGCCGATCTCATCACCGTAGTACATGACAGGCGCTCCCGGCATGGTGTACAACAGCGAATGCATCAGCTCGATTTTGCGGCGGTCGTTGCCCATCAGCGGCGCGAGGCGGCGGCGAATGCCAAGATTGAGGCGGGCGCGATGATCGGGCGAGTAGTAATCCCACATGAACTGGCGGTCTTCTGGCGTGACCATCTCCAGCGTGAGTTCATCATGATTGCGCAGGAAGGTCGCCCACTGGCAGTTGTCGGGAATGTCCGGCGTATTCGCCCAGATCCCGCGCACGGGCGTGCGATCGCCTTTGGCGAGGGCCATATACAGGCGCGGCATGATCGGGAAGTGGAAGCACATATGCAGCTCATCGCCGTCGCCGAAGTAGGGGCGCAAATCCTGCGGCCACTGATTGGCCTCAGCCAACAATAGGCGATCCGAGTAATGGTCGTCAACGAACTGGCGGACGGTCTTCAAAAAGGCGTGCGTTTCCGGCAGATTCTCGCAGTTCGTGTCGGCGCGCTCGTACAGATATGGCACAGCGTCGAGCCGGAAACCATCCACGCCGAGGTCGAGCCAGAACTTGATCGCCTTGAGCATTTCTTCCTGCACGCGCGGATTATCGTAGTTGAGGTCGGGCTGACTGCTGTAGAAGCGGTGCCAGTAGTATTCCCCACTCGTCGCGCTGTAGGCCCAGTTCGAGCCTTCGGTGTCGATGAAGATGATCCGCGCGTCTTTATATTTCTCGGTATCGCTCGACCAAACATAGAAATCGCGCATGGGCGAGTCGGGCGAACGGCGCGCCTCCTGAAACCAGGGGTGCTGATCCGACGTGTGGTTCATGACGAGGTCAATGATGACCTTCATGCCGTGCCGGTGAATCTCGTCCAGCGTCATACTGACATCTTCCAACTGACCGTACGTCGAGTGGATGCCGTAGTAGCTGGAAACATCGTAGCCGTCATCTTTGAGCGGCGATTGGTTGATCGGCAGCAGCCAGATGCAATCCACCCCCAGCCAGTGCAGATAGTCCAGGTTTTGTCGCAATCCGGTAAAGTCGCCGTGTCCATCGCCGTTGCCATCGCTGAAAGCGCGAACATACAGCTCGTAGAAAATTGCGTTTGTATGCCAGTCCATAGCCTCACCGTTTCCCTCTGTTATGGCCAAGGTAAGTTGCCGAAAGTAATGCACAAAGTAACTTTAAGGGCGCCGCTCCGTGTGCGCAACTTTTGGGCAGACCGATCGGTCTGCCCATACAAACCCGGTCGGTAAATTGCTTTACGCGTAGCGGGTTCAAGCACTGGACCCAATGGACCCACGCAAGCGCTGACATGTATACCTGCCGACTTCCCGACAACCAGCAGTTTGTCAGCCCATTCTCACGAAGCCCTAACATCTGGTCGGAAAGATCAGGTCGTTATACAGCTTGAGCTACGAAGTTCTGGAGGATAGGAATGCGTAAGGTTTTTGGACTGGTTGTGCTGCTGTCCCTGTTGGTCGTTGGATCCTCAGTGGTTGCCCAGGAAGACAATGTGATTGTCGATGGCCTAGAGAATCCCCGGGCCATCTTCTTTGATGATGCTGGTACCCTCTACATCGTCGATGCCGGGAACGGTGGCACTGAAGAAGCGCCGGGCGATTTTGGTCCGGTAGCGTATGGCTATTCCAGCGGCGTGTGGACGCTCGAACAGGGCGCAGAGGAACCGACCGGCCTGATCACCGGGCTGATGAGTATGGGCTATTTCCAGAGCGTCGTCGGCGCGGCCGACGTAGCCGTAACCGAAGATACGATCTGGGTGCTGCTGGCGATGGGCGTGAATGACGATGGGCAGAGCCATCGCAGCGGGATCGTCGCGTATGACCGTGAGACGCTGGAAGAAACCGCGTTTGTCGACCTCGGCGCGTTTGAAGCAGAAAATAACCCGGATAGCGACGAAGTTGTCTCCAACCCGAACGACATGGCGGTCGCGCCGGATGGCACAGTCTATATCGCGGATTCGAGCGGTAACTCGCTGTTGAGCTGGACGGAAGCGGATGGCGTGCAGTTGGTCAAGGCGTGGGAAGACCTGCCCGTGCCGACCGCCGTCGATGTGGCGGACGATGGCAGCGTGTATGTGAGCTTCCTCTCGGCCTTCCCGTTTGACGAAGGTACGGCGCGCGTCGAAAAGTGGGTGGATGGCGAACTGGCTGAAACCTACGAAGGACTGACCGCCGTCACCGACGTGTTCGTCGCGGCGGATGGCACGGTCTACGCCGTGCAGATGTCGTCGGGCGTGGGCGATATCGGCTGGGTGCCGAATTCGGGCAAAGTCGTGGCCATCGGTGCCGATGGCACGCTGACCGACATCGCGACCGACCTCAATTTCCCCTATGACATTGCGCAGGACGCGAACGGTGTGCTGTACATCACGTTGAATGCGGCTTACAGCGAAGCAGGTACCGGTCAGGTGGTTCTGCTGGCCAGCGGCTAACGCTCACACTAACGAGGCGTACGAAGCCGTTAATCCGGACTCTACAGTGCATTAGAACTGTGGGCCGTGGTTAACGGCTTTTGGCTTTATTTAGTCTCGTCTTCACCGGTTGACCACGTCCCGAAATCTGCACCGCTGCCGCTGCCATTGCCATTCGACTCAGCGGATGGCGGTGGCGGGGCGATGGCTGGTTTGGGCGCAGGCGCTTTGATGTCAGCCGGTTTCACAGGCGTAAACGGCTGGCGCACATCGGCGGCGGTCACTTTGAGGTCTTGCATCGTCTCTTCGAGCGGCTTGGTCAGCGGGGCCGCGGCGCGACTGATCTCTCTGGAAATCGACTGGCGCGTGGGGAGTTCCTTGGGCACTTGAATATCGACCCCGGATGCATCCAGTTCCTTCTGCAACTGTTTCGCCGTTTCGACCCACATATTGCGGATGACCGCGACATACTTCCCCAACTGATATGACCACGCGATCATGCGTTTAGGGCCAGCCACGATCACCATAATGAGCAGAATTGCGAGTAATTCCCAACCACCAACACCAAGAATATCCATTGTCTTACACCCTCTCCATCAAGCTTAAGGATACTACAAATTGGCGCAGGAACGAGAGCGCGTTACACTTGTTCCAAAAATCACAAGGAGTTGCTATGCTGGCGCTGAAAATCGTGAAGGGCCTGGTCAAACTTCTGCTGACGACACAAACGAACCGTTCCCCCGTCACGGGCTACATCGCGGTGGGCGGGGACGGCGTCGAAAATTATGCCGCAATGGAATATAGCCTGAAGCAGCACGGCTATCCCGCGCCGGACGGTGGCGGAGCGCTGGCCGTAGGCGGCGGCGGTTACGGACAAATTGGCCGCTTGATCATCGGCGGGCAGGGCGAAGGCGGCGGCAGCGCAGGCGAGGACGCCTACTTGATCAGCCGTGTAGGTGCGGGCAGCGGTTTTAGTCTGCTCGGTTGGCTGTTCATCAATTCGACATGGCTGCGCGTTTACCCGCTGGTGGGCGTGGGCGGACGCGGTTCTGGCATCAGCGTGCGCCCCAAGAACAATACTTCGCGCGGGGTCGGGTTGGGCATAGGCGGCGCGAATTTCGTGGCCGGGGTCGGCGTGGAAGTGCGTATCCCCTTCAGCCGTTCGTTCCGTCCGCTGATCGGCGTGCAGGTCGGTTGGCAGTGGAATCCCGTCAGCGGCTGGCAGGGCGATCTCAGCCTTGAGCCGGAAGAATTGGGTGAACGCAAGACTTCTGCGCCGTATGTCCGCCTGCTGGTGGGGTTGGGCGGCGGTTGAACGGACGCAGAGCCCAAACCCAGACACTCACCATCCTGATCGACGAAGAGGTACGGCAGATCACTGTGCCGCACGGCGCGAATTTGCGCCGGACGCTGCTCGCGGCACAGATTTCCCCTTACGGAACGGTCACACAGAAGCTGAACTGCGGCGGGCGCGGCCTATGCGCGACCTGCGGTGTGCAGTTCGAGACGGGCGAACCTGACCCGCTTCACTGGCATGATAAGCTGGCACAGGCGGGCGGCTATCCGCGCCTTGCCTGTCAGATCAGCGTTGACCGGGACATGACCATCCGCATCCTCACCGACAAAGTCCTCTGGGGCAAACTCCCCCGCTGAGCGCGTTACGCCTCTAGCTCTTTGATCAGCGCGGCGATCTCCGTTTCGGGGTCGGCGGCGCGCCCGCGTTTCCATGCCTCAGCTTCGCGGCGCACATCGTGGCGGAGCTGCTGGTAGGTCGGGTCGTGTTCGCCTTCCAGCGTGCCGAGTGTTTCGATCACGCCAGCGAGTTCAGCCGCCCGGCGATCGAGTCCCTGCTGGTGGAAGACGCGCGCCGTGTTCAGCAGCAGATGGGCTAGGCGCGGCTTGGCTTTCGTCTCCAGTGTGATCTTCAAGCCTTCGGCCAGCACCGCATACGAGGCTTGGAAACCGCCAAAGCGGGCGTGTATCAGTCCCAAGGATGCGAGATTGATCGGGCGGATGAGACGATCATCCAGCCGAACGGCGAGCGCGAGACTCTCCTCGTAGGCGGCGCGGGCGTCGGCATGGCGACCCTGCGCCACCAGCAGATCGCCCAGGCTGTTGAGCGCATAAGCGAGTTCGCGCTCGTCGCTGCGCGCGCGATTGATGCTGATCGCTTCTTCCATATGCGCGCGGGCTTCGCCGTAGCGTCCGAGTTCTTTGAGGCTCGCGCCCAGATTGTTGAGCGCCCGCGCGATGCGGATGCTGTCGCCTAACTGCCGCGCCACGCGCAGCGACTCGCCGAAGCGTTGTTCCGCGTTGTCATAGCGCCCTTGCCCGTAGAGCAGCATGCCGAGGTTGTTCAGGCTGTCGTACATGCCCATCGGGTCGCCGATGACGCGCATGATGCCGAGGCTGTCCTCGTAGTAGCCGCGCGCGCGATCAAATTCGCCGAGCTGGTAGTAGACGGTCGCCAGACGGTTGAACGTCAGCGCGATCCCCCGACGGTTGCCGACTTCGCGGTACAGTTCGAGGCTTTCCTCCTGCACTTTGATCGCCTGCTGGAATTCACTCATGCCGTATAGCGCGATCCCGAGATTGCCGAGCACCGCCGCACGGTCGCCCCGCTCCTTCTGGATCGCCAGCGCCTGCTCGTAAACCTCTTTCGCGCCCTTGTTATCGCCACGCAGCCACAACACACTGCCAATATTGCTCAGGCTGGTGGCTTCGTTGCGCACATCGTGCTGCTCCCGGGCGAGATCGAGCGCCTGCTCCGCGTACTGGTTGGCGAGTTCCCACTCGCTCTTGTGCCGCATGATTTCGCTCAAGCCGTTGTACGTCCGCATACGGATCTGCGGGTCGTTGCCGGTCAGCGCCACCTGATAGTGATCGGTGGCACTGTCGAACTGGCCGCGGCGCAGCGCCGCCTCACCCAAAAGCGCGAACACCCGCGCGCGGTCGATATCGACGTGCAGCGCGAGGCGCAGCAGCCGTTCTGCCCGCTCGTACTCCGCCGTCAAGCGGATGAGGTACTCGCCCGCCCGCAGCGCATAGGTGAACGCTTTAGCCTGATCGCCCGCCTGCCGCCAGTGTTCCGCCAGCCGTTCGGCAAAGGCCGGATCGTCCGGGTAAGTCGCTTCGATAGCTTCCGCGATCTGGCGGTTGATAGCCTTGAGTTCGTCCGGCGCAATCTCCTTGAGCAGGAACAGGCGCAGTTTGTCGTGTGCGAAGCGCCACACGCCATCGGCGACCTCGATGACCGCCGCGTTGACGCAGGCGGTCAGCCAGCCTTCGACATCGGTCAGACCGAGCGCGGGCAGCAGCTTGAGGTTGATCTCGCGGCCCGCGATGGCCGCCTGGCGCAGCGCTGGCCGGGCCCATTCCGGTACGCGGAGCATCCGCCGCCGCACCACGTCCTGAATGCCGCCCGCGATCACACTGGTGGGCAGCGTGGCGCGCCCGACTTCGCTCATGCCGCCCGATTCTTCCAGCAGCACGCGCACCACTTCGGTGATGAAGAAGGTATTGCCTTCACTTTCGCGCTTGAGCAGGTCGAGCACAAATTCGTGCTTGCCCGCCTCGCCGAGCATGGCTTCGCTCAGGCGGGTGATTTCGGCATCGCTCAAGCGCGCCAGCTTGATCACACGCACACCGGAGAACTGTTCGGGCACTTTGGGCGCTTCATCGTCGCGGTACGAGCCAATGATCAGCCATGACCGCTCGCTGGTGAAGGTCAGGAGCTGCTCCAGCACGTCGAGGCTTTCTTCTGCCCACTGCAAATCTTCGAGCAGGAGCAGAACCGGCTGCGTCTGCCGCATGATCGCGTCGGCGATGGTTAGCACGAGACGTTGATGTGAGGCGTGACCGTCCAGCGGCGGTGCTTCGGGGATCGGGCGGTCGAGCAGCGTGGCGATATCCGGCACGATGGCGCGCAGCACGCCCGCTTCCAAGTCGCTGAGCGGCGTACTGATCACCAGCCGGCGCACGACTTCGCGCCACAGTTCGTACGGCGTGCTCTGCTGTGAGAGATGCCCGCGCAGGACCAGCGCGCCTTTGACCAGCGCGCGGATACGAATTTCTTCGAGCAGGCGCGACTTGCCCACGCCCGATTCGCCGCCCACCAGCCACGCCGATCCGTGGCCGCTGAACACCGTGTCCAGCGCCTGACCGAGCAGTGTCATTTCTTCTTCGCGCCCGACGAACGTTGAGGCGCGGATGTAGCTCTCGCGGATGTCAATGCTTTCGGGCGGCAGCGGCTGATCGACGGCGGCGGCCAGCGCGGCCAACGCCTGATCGGCGGTCTGGAAGCGGTCGGCGGGTTTCTTCACCAGCAGCCGCGCGATGACCGCCGCGATTTTTTCGGGGATGGCGGAAAAGTCCGGCACATGGCTGTAAATCTGGCTGATGAGCTGCGCGGCGTTCTTCATGCCGTAGGGAAACTGCCCGGCGAACATCTCGAAGGCCATGACGCCGACCGAATAGAGATCCGAGACGACCGACGGCATGGATTCGGACAGCAGTTCGGGCGCGAGGTAGGCCAACGTCCCGGTCATGCCGGTGGTGATGGGCGTCTCCTCCTGCCGGTTGTTTTCGAGCGCGAGGCCGAAATCCAGCACTTTGACGCGCCCGCTCGTCTCGACGAGCACATTTCCCGGCTTGAGGTCGCGGTGAATGACGCCGCGACGATGCAGGTAGGCTAACGCGCGCAGGGTTTCTGCCAGCAGTCGCGCTTGTTCGGCCACGGGGACGCCAAGGCCTGCCGACGTCAGGGTGCGCGCATCGCGCAGTAAATCCATCGTGAAATAGGGCGAAAGCGCCGTGTCAAAACCATAATCGATTACGCTGATGATGTTGGGGTGACGCAGTGAGGCCAGCGTGCGGAATTCGTGCGATAACGCGACGCGCAAATGATCCAGATTGTCTTCATCGGGGTATTCCGGCAGCGAAACGCGCTTGAGCGCCAGCATGTGGCCCGTCAGGCGATCTTCGGCCCGGAAGACGGCGCCCATGCCGCCCGCGCCCAATCTTTCGTGAAGCCGATACCGGTTGCCGATTAAGGTCGTTTCGGGAATCATGCCTGTGCCGATCGTTAAGCTGCCCACCGCCTCTGATAATACCCGATAGTGATCGTCCTGCCGAACAAATTGCACAGTTTTAATGTCTTGTGGGGCATGTGAATGGAGAGGGAAGCACAGGCAATTCGCAACCCTCACCCGGCTTGCACAGCGAAACAGGGTGAGGTGACCAGCGTCGACGCGGCGCGGTTTACTGAATGCGTTCCAGCAGCGCGAGCGTCCCGGCGATGATCTGCGCGTACTGCTCTTCGTGGCTGATCGTCGCGGCGTTATCGCGCTCCTGCGCGCCGTACCAGCCGAACTGCCCGTGATTGCCGCCTTCGATTTTCACCCATGTGGTATCGGCGGGCAGCAGCGCCGCGCCACCTTCGACCTGCGCGACCGTCGCCAGCCCATCCAGCGAGCCATAAATCACCGAGACGGCGACCGGAAGCGCCGACAGGTCACGATCCGAGTAGGACGCCATGAGCACCAGACCGTCAACTTGACCGGGGTTGTCAGTGACGAAACGCGCCGCCATCGAGCCGCCGAGCGAATGACCGCCCAGCGCCCACTGTTGGATATTCGGGTAGGCGGCGATCACGTCATTGGCCGTGTTTAATCCGAGGATGGCGAGATTGAGCGGCATCGGGACGATGACGGCGAGGTAACCCGCTTCCGCCACGGCCTGCGCTAACGGCGCATACGCCCGCGCATCGACTTTGCCGCCGGGGTAGAAGATGAAACCGGTAGTCGGCTCCGAACCGACGGGCGTAAAGGTCAGCCACTGGGTAGTATCGACGAGCACGGCCGCTTCGGATTGCAGCGCGGCTTCGGCCTCCGCCTCAATCGGCTGCGTGGCACTGGCCCAGGCGACAAAACCAACGGCGGCCACGATCAAAATAACGGGAAGCACCCACCAGAAACGACGAAGCACGCGCATAGAGTCTCCATAGAGGTAAACGGTTGAAGTACGAACTGTTGTCATAAATATCATTAGCACTCCTAAAAGTAAAGAGAGCGGACGGCCTTTTTGAGGCTCTGCTCAGTGAATGCTTACGGCTAACTCATAAAAGCGCCCCGCCGCTGTTCAACGCGCGCTAAATCTTCTTCACGCACAGGTGGGGGTGCGCGAAACAAAAATTTGTCAGATCGGGGTCTTTGTTTTTTATCTCTTGACTTTTGCGATTTG
>CALKIA010000465.1 GCA_937988705.1 uncultured Chloroflexota bacterium
CGGAGAATCGCGTCGAGATCGCCGTTGAAATAAGTCCACAGCGCGCGCAGTTTCTTCGCGCCGAGATGATCAATTAAGCAGAGGGCTACCCACACCGGAGGAATCGGCATGGGTTTATTCGACTTGGTAGTATTCGATGATCGACAGCAGCATGGTATTGATGAACGTGTTGACTTGCCGCAGCAGATGGGCCCACTCCGACGCGCTGCGGGGCACGTTCAGTTCCGACCATGTGAGGATCGCGTTGGTGACAAAATCGCTGAAATAGAAAAAGCCACGCACCGCCTGCGGCAGCGATAGCCCGTCTTTTTCCAGAATCGCCGCGTAATCTTTGCCCAGACGAATCGCTTCGACCAGGCGATTATCCGGTGCGCCGGCGGCCAGATACCCGCGCAGCGCTTCCAGCACGCGCCGTCCTTGATCGCGCATGGTCTCCCGCGTCGCTTCGCTCATGGCCGTGTACCACGCTTCATGACTCAGCGTGCCGCCGCCCACCGTCATGCGCGTTTGGCCGAGCGCATTCTGGAGGATAACTTGCACTTCCAGCGGCTGCAGCTCACCTTGAGCGGCCGCATACTGCGTCAGATCCGCTTTGTGAAAGCGCCGATGCCCGCCCGGAGTTCGGCGCGACGGGAGATCCCCCTTATCCGCCCAGTTGCGCACCGTCGCCGGATGTACGCCTAACAGGTCGGCGGCTTGGCGTAAACTTACCCACTCCGATGTATCTGTCATGTGTCCTCCTGTATACAGCTTAGTATACAGTTGGATCGGCCTAATCGGGTAAGACTCGCCGACCTTCGACATAGATGGAGATCTGGACATCCGCGACGGCGATTTGCGGCGCGACGAGCACCCGCAGCGGGAACTGCCCGCCGGACTCCAGCGGAATGCTGGTGAGATCCACAACGCGATACCCAACCAGTCGATCCTGATCGTCCAGCAGCGTGACCACCGCGCGCAGTGCCTCCGCAGAGAGTTCGTCCACATTGCGCACTAAAGCCGTGACGCTGTAGCGCCCATCACCGAGCGCTTCCGCAGCCACACCTTCGGTCAGCAGCGACACCCACGCGTCGTCAGTGCTGCGCGTCGCCGCGATCAGCCGCGCACTGCCGCTTGTCGCGGTCCGCGTCTCGAACGACGCCTGATACGGCGCGAAACCGCCCGCCGGAATGAGCGCCTGCTCTAGAGCAACCTGCTCTAGCAAATTGGAAAGTTGGACTTCGAGCACCACTCCTGTCACCGCATAGGGCAGCGGATTAAAAATGAGACCTAAACACAAACGCGAATGTTCGCGTGTTTCATAGCAAATCGGATTATCATAGGCGAGCGGAAGGCCCGCCGGAGAAACCACTGTCGTAACTGCCGCGCGTGTCGGCGCTGCTCTCGGAGACGCTAACCGTCCTACCGTCAAGGTGACACTTGGATAGGTGGTCGGTAAGGTACTCGGAGAGGCGTGATCCGTAACAACGTTGCATCCAGCGACCCAGGTACTCATAAACAGCCCTAGGATCAGCGGACGCCAGCCCCAGTACCCCATGAGCGGATTTATCCCTCATTATCCCATACCGCTGTTCGGTTATCCCACATTATAACCGTATCGAGTAGAATTGACAGGGGATCATGCGGGCAATATTTCAAGTTGATCAGGAGGGCAGTTATTTTGGAAGATACCCGTTTGGAAGCGTTGATCGGCGACGTGCTGAAGGCCAAAGGCTGGACGATCTGTACCGCCGAGTCCTGCACGGGTGGGTTGATCGCGCACCGCCTGACGAATATTGCTGGCAGTTCCGCCTACATGCTGGGCGGCGTGGTCACCTATTCGTATGAAGCGAAAATGCAGTTGATCGGTGTGCCCGAGGCGACATTGAACGCGTATGGAGCGGTCAGTGAGCCGACGGCGCGGGCGATGGTCGAGGGCGTGCGCGCGCTGTTCAGCGCGGATATCGCGATCAGCGTCACCGGGATCGCCGGGCCGGGCGGCGGGACCGCAGAGAAGCCGGTCGGGCTGGTGTATATCGGGTTGGCCGTGCGCGACCGCGAAACGCAGATTGTGCATTATGTCTGGGATGGTGACCGGGAGTCGAACAAAGCCCGCAGCGCCGACGCCGCTTTGCGGATGATCTACGATGTGATCAAAATGAGGTGAACTGGTAGCAATACCCAACGATGTACCCGTATAGTCATTCCATCTGTATTGTGATAAGATTCACAATAGGTTCGTGCTGAAGCCACCATCTCGAGATCCGACCTCGTTGAGTAACTTACATGGAGGATCATTATGAGAGGCAAAGAAACAGTCAGACCGGTGAGAGGCGACGAAATCGTCTTTCAAATCCCCGATGTACTCAGGAAAGAATTCTCTGACGATCTACGCATTATCATCCGACGTCCTTGGATTGTGGGCATACCCGTCCCCGAAAGACTGATACCGGAAGTCCTCAAAGGGCTTGAAGAATTCGAAGTCGTGCTGGCCCCGCAGCAGACGATGCGGTTCTCGTCACAAGATCCCATACCGCCAATTCATTCAGATGTGTCCTTCCAAGTTCCCCCCAGGCTGGTCAAGGAATTTGGCGACGACTTACGGGTCGTGGTCAGAAACCCATGGGTTGTGGGCATACCCGTCCCAGAACGACTGATCCCCGAAGCTCTCAAAGGGCTAAAAGAGTTTGAAGTCTTTGTCGTGCCTGAGAGACAAGCCCGATAGAGCATATCTCCAACCCCAAAGAGATTCAGTGCGACTCTTTGGGGTCGTGTTCAAATAATAATATTTTGAAAGAGATTGCGATGTCAGATGATGCGTTGTTGGAAATGCCCTTTTTGCGCAACATCGGATTTGTTTTAACCTATCAATGTCAGGTTGCTTGCCCGCACTGCATCATTCAAGCCGGGCCGCATCGAACAGAAGCCATGACGCTTGAAGATGCGCTGGATTGGGTGGAAAAAGCCGCCCGCTATCGAGACGGATACATCAAGATACTCTCGCTGACCGGGGGAGAACCCTTCTTCGATATTCCCAAACTGAAACAAATCTCCGATTCTGCGCACCAGCAGGGATTCATTGTCTCCGCCGTGACGAACGCTTTCTGGGCAACTACCCCCGATGAGGCTGTTAACATCCTCCGCAACCTGCCCGCGATCAAAATGCTCGCCATCAGCGCCGATGAGTATCATCAGGTGAGTATTCCTTTCGAGCGTGTGGAAAATGCGATCTTCGCGGCGAAAACCTGTGGTATTCCCTACAATGTCCATGTTTGTACCGAAAACGAGCTGGACGAAAACTATCGCCAAATCATCGACAGTCTGCTCAAAGTGACCGAGGTTGATACGATCAATACGGCCGTCACATTCCCGGTAGGACGGGCGCTCAAGCGACTCGGTGTCTCGGGATACGACACCACGCCAGAACCACCCTGCTCGGCATGTGTCGCTGCAAGCTCACCAATCATTTTCCCCGATGGCAGAGTGATCGCGTGCATTGGCGCGGTGATCGATTTAGACTCCGATCACCCCTTAGTTCTAGGCAATCTACGGAAAAACACATTAGAAGAAATCTTAGATCGCGCGGAGATCAACCCGATTCTGCACACACTCCGCGTTTGGGGGCCGCGAAAACTCATCTCACTGATTCAGCAGGCGGGTTTAGGTGAAGATCTCCCCGCCACGTATATCAAGGACAGCGTGTGCTACGCCTGTTATCACCTCATGTCATCGCCCAAAATTGTAGAATTTCTCACCGGACTTGCTCAAGAAGCAGACTTTAGGGAGAAAATAGCCTATGCGCGAGTTTATTATCTGCAAGAAACGAGGATGGCAGAAGTTTGTCTAGGTCACCAAGAAGCCTAGCTGACCAGCAGCAAGTCAGACGTTCAAAGCAAAAGCTATTTCTCGCTGTCAACATCTGACCTAAATGCTCCATCCGGTAA
>CALKIA010000466.1 GCA_937988705.1 uncultured Chloroflexota bacterium
GACTTGCCCGCGCCGCTCTCCCCGATGATCGCTATCTGCTCCCCGGCGGGAATCTGCAGGTTGAAGTCGCGCAGCACGGGCGGGAGATCGGGCGCATAGGCGAAAGTCACGTGATCGAACCTCAGATCGTAGGCGGCGGGCAGCGTTGCGGGTGTGGTGGGATCAATCACAGCGGGCGGCGTATCCATGACTTCGAACAGGCGCTCGGCTGAGGCGCGCAGGCCACCCCACGCCAGCGCCGCCTGTCCGAGGGGCAAAATCGCTTCATAGGCGGCGGTCGTCGCCAGCGCCAGCGTCGCCAGATAGATGCCCTCGACGCGGGAGATGGCCAGAATTAGCACGGTGAGCAGCGCGCCGACGGGCAGCAGGATCAACAGGGCGGCTTGGAGCGCATCGCGGCGCGCAAAGTGGCGTTCTGCAACCGCCAGTTGATCGGCTTGGGCGGCGAGGCTGGCCAACTGCTGATCCGCCGCGCCGTAGGCGATCAAATCGGGGAGGCCTTGCAAGGTGTCCACCAGGGCCGCGTTGAGATCGCCGCGCTGCTGCGCCATGGTCGCCCCCGCCGCGCGTCCCAGCCAGCCCGCCACGGTGACGATCAGCGCGGCGGAAGTGGCGAACCACAGCCCCGCCGCCAGCGCGACCAGTCCATCAAAGGCGGCGCTGAGCATGACGAGCAGCGCTCCGGTCGCTACGGCGACTAACGCGGGGGCGGCGGCGCGCAGATACAGATTTTGCAGTGCGTCCACATCACCGACGACGCGCCCCAACAGATCGCCGCTGCGGAGGGCGGTCAGGCGGGCGGGCGCGAGCGGTTCGATGGCGCGGTAGACGTTCACACGGATGTCGGCCAGTAGGCGAAAGGTTGTATCGTGCGCGACGAGCCGTTCCAGATAGCGGAAGACGGCGCGCGATAGGCCGAAGAACCGCACCCCGACGACCGACACACCGAGTTCGGCAATCGACGGCTGCAAGCCCGCTTTCGAGATCATCCATGCAGAGGTGGCCATGAGCGCCATGCTGCTGCCGATCGTCAGCGTGCCGAGCAGCACCGAGAGCGCGATCCGTCCGGCGTAAGGGCGCAGCCATGTGAGCAGGCGTTTAGTCATGGGTCACCTCGTTCGTCGTGAGCAGCGCGTGATACACGCCGCGCTGCGCCAACAGTTCGTCATGCGCTCCAACTTCGACCACGCGCCCCCCGTCCACAACGAGGATGCGATCCATTTGCCGGATGGTGTGCAGGCGATGAGCGATGACGAGCGCCGTGCGTCCGACCAGCAGTCGATCGAGGGCGCGATTGAGCGCTGCTTCGGTGTCGGCATCAAGATACGAGCTGATCTCGTCGAGCAGGAGCAGCGGCGCGTCTTTGAGGAAGGCGCGGGCGATGGCGATCCGCTGCGCTTGTCCACCGCTCAGGCGGGCGCCCCGCTCCCCGATGCGCGTGTCGTAGCCATGCGGCAAGAGTGTAATGAAATCATGCGCCTGCGCCGCCTGCGCCGCCGCGATCACATCCGTGAGCGGTGCGTCAGGCCGTCCTAAGCGGATGTTGTCGGCGATGGTGGTGTTGAACAGGTAGGGCGCTTGCGGCACCCATGCGATCTGTGTGCGCCACGCGTCCGCGTCGAACTGGCGGAGATCGATGCCGTTGACGGTGATCGTTCCGGCGTTCGCCGTGATGAACTGGAGCAGCAGCGCGGCCACCGTGCTTTTGCCACCGCCCGTCGCGCCCACCAGCGCCACTTTTTCGCCGTGTGCGAGGGCGAACGATAAGCCCGTGAGCGCCGGTCGGTCGCCCTCGTCGTAGGCGTAATGCACAGCGTCAAAGCGCAGATCGAAGCGCGTGGGGAGCGGCGCGGTGGGTGTTGCCGGAGCCGCAGGCCGCGGCGGCGCCAGCACGTCAAAGATACGGGAAGCAGCGGCGCTGGCTTCGGTTCCCGTGTGAAAACGGGCGCCCAAGGTGCGCAGCGGTTGGTAAAACTCCGGCGCGATCACCAGCAGGAACAGCGCCGACTCAAAGGGGATGCCGCCGTGCAGCAGGCGCACGCCGATTTCGACCGCGACGACGGCCACGCTGACCGTCGCCAGCAGTTCGAGCGTGAGCGCGGAGAGGAAGGCCACGCGCAGCACGCCCATCGTCGCCGCGCGGAATTCGCCGGAGATGCGGCCAATTGTCTCGATCTGGCGCTGGCTGCGGTTGAACAGCTTGAGCGTAATCAAGCCCTGCATCACGTCGAGGAAGTGCGCGCTCAACAGTCCCAGACTTGCATACTGGGTTTTAGCCAGCGCGCCCGCCGCTTTGCCGATCAACACCATGAAGAACGGAATGAGCGGCGCGGTAATGAGCATGACGCCAAAGGTCAGCGTGTCGAGCGGCAGCACGACGAGCAGAATCGTGAGCGGGACGAGCAGCGCAGTGAATACGGCGGGCAGGTAGTCGCGGAAATAGGGATCGAGCGTATCGAGGCCTTTGGTCGCGGTGGTGGCCAGTTCGCCGGTGCGCTCGTCGTGCGCGCCGCGCTGCACCAGATGTTCCAGCAAGCGGCGGCGAATGTCCGTGCGCACGCGGATCGATACGCTGGCGGCGGTCGTGTTCCCCGCCCACGTGAGCGCCGCCCGGACCAGCGCGAACAGCGCCGTGAGCGCCAGCAGGGGCAGCACTTGCGTCAGCGCGTGGCCGCGCAGAAACACTGCGGCGATGGTGCGGCTGAAAGCGAAGGCGCCGCCGATCAAACACGCGCCCGCCAGCGTTTGCAGCAGGATGCTCAGCGCGAAATCCCGGCGCACAGCGCGCGCTTCAGCGAGTAAACGTTTATCCATTGACCAACCGGAAAAATGGGAAGCGGCTCACTGAGAGCCGCTTCCGCGTACAGAAAGAGGGAGTCTAACCGAACGTACCCCTCAACCCCCGACCCCTTCTCCCACGCAAGCGGGGAGAAGGGGAGAAAAGCTGTTTTTTGTCCCTCTCCCCGGTTACGTGGGCGAGGGACGGTTGGCGCAGCCAGCCGGGTGAGCGGTTGTGAACCCGGTGAAGTACAAACCGACCTAGTATCTCGCCACAGCGGTATTTAGCTTTTCTCCCCTCTCCCCGCTTGCGTGGGAGAGGGGTTGGGGGTGAGGGGTAGCTATAACTATTCGTGTGGTTGAGTACTAGTATTCCAGATGACTTTGGGCGGTGAGGCGCTTCCGGAAGACCCAGTACGTCCACGCCTGATAGGCGAGGATGACGGGCACAAGTGTCAGCGCGATCACGGTCATCACGCCCAACGTGTATTCGCTGGACGAGGCATTGTAGATGGTGAGGTCGAACTCCGCGCCCAGCGTGGAGGGCAGGACGCGCGGGAACAGCGTCGCAAACACGAGCGCAACCGTGCCGACCAGCGTGATCCCGGTGCCGAGGAAGGCGCGCCCGAAGCGCTTGGTGAAGATCATCGCACCCGTGAACAGCAGCCCCGCGACTGCGCCGACCAAGCCGAGGATTTCCACAATATTCAGGGCGGCGAACATATCCGTTTCGAGGGCGCTGTAGCCGACGAACGCCAGCGCGATCACCGTGACGGGCAGCCACAGCCACCGGGTAATTTTCTGCACGCGTTCGCGCACGAGGCCATCGGTCTTGAGTTCGAGGAACAGCGCGCCGTGCAGTGTGAACAGCGTCAAGGTGAGCACGCCACCGAGCAGCGCATACGGATTGAGCAGGTCGAAGAAGGAGCCAACGACGGTCATGCTGGCGTCAATGGCGACGCCGCGCAGGAAGTTGCCGACGGCCACGCCCCAGAGCAGCGCGGGCAGAAAACTGCCGATGAACAGCGCCGCGTCCCAGAGTGAGCGCCAGCGCGGATTCTCGTCTTTGCTGCGGAATTCGAAGGCCACGCCGCGCACGATCAAGGCGATGAGGATGAGAAACAGCGCCAGATAAAAGCCGCTGAACAGGGTCGCGTACCAATTGGGGAAGGCCGCAAAGATCGCGCCGCCCGCCGTCAGCAGCCAGACTTCATTGCCATCCCAGAAGGGGCCGATCGCGTTGATGACCATGCGCCGTTCGGCGTCATTTTTGCTCACAAAGGGCAGCAGCACACCCACGCCGTAATCGTAGCCTTCCAGCAGGAAAAAGCCGGTGAATAGTACCGCGATCAGGACGAACCATAGAGTCTGTAAGGTTTGATAATCCATGACAATGATTCTCCGGCTAGTACGCGCCCTTGAGCGCGGTTTTGGGCTGATCGGTCTGGGGGGCGGGCGCGGAACTTTCACTGCCAGTGTCGCGCGCGAACTTTTGCAGCAGATAGACGTCCGCTACCATCAGCAGACCGTAGATCAGCGTGAAGCCGACCAGTGAGATCGCCAGCATTTCGACGGTGACGTTGGGCGAAACCGCCTGATCAATGGTCATTAAGCCTTGTACGATCCACGGCTGACGGCCAACTTCGGTCAGCATCCAGCCGGTCGAATTGGCGAGATAGGGCAGGAAGATCGCCAGCACCAGCAGGCGCAGCAGCCACTTGGTTTGATTGAGGCGGTTGGTGCGGCAGAGGATGAAGCTCAGCCCACCGAGCACAAACATCAGCGCGCCGGCGCCGACCATCGCGCGGAAGCTCCAGTAGGTGAGCCAAATGGCGGGCGGCGCATAGTCGCCGGGGCCGTACTGCGCTTCATACTGTGCTTGCAGTTCGTTGATGCCCTGCACCATGCCGTCGGCTGTGTTGTAGGACAGGAAGCTGAGCAGCGACGGGATGCGAATATTGATGACTGAGGTGCGTTCGGCTTCGTTGCCGATCTGGAACATCGACAGGCCAGCCGGATCTTCGCTCTGCCACAGGCCTTCGGCGGAGGCGAGCTTCATAGGCTGGGTGTCCGCCATGCGCTGACCCTGAGCATGACCAAAGCCCATCGTCGCCAGCACCGCGATCACGCCGATCACCATGCCGATTTGCGCGGAGGTCTGGAACATGGCGAGATTGGCATGCCGCCCGCGCAGCAGATGATAAGCGCTGATGCCGAGGACGAAGAACGCGCCGGTCGTCAGCGCGCCCAGCACGACGTGCGGGAACTGCAACAGCACATTCGGGTTGGTGATGACGGCGATGAAGTCGGTCATCTCGGCGCGGCCGCTTTCCGCGATGCGGTAGCCGACCGGGTTCTGCATGAACGAGTTCGCGACCAGAATCCAGAAGGAAGAGAGCGTCGAAGAGAAGGCCACCAGCCAGATCGCCAGCAGGTGGGTGCGTTTGCCGAGCTTATCCCAACCGAAAATCCACACACCGAGGAAAGTCGATTCGATGAAGAAGGCGACCAGGGCTTCGATGGCCAGCGGCGCACCGAAAATGTCGCCGACGAAGCGCGAATATTCTGACCAGTTCATACCGAACTGGAATTCCTGCACAATCCCCGTGACCACACCCATGGCAAAGTTGATGAGCAGCAGTTTGCCCCAGAACTTAGTCATAGCTTTGTATTTTTCATTGCCGGTGCGGACATACTGGGTTTGCATCAGCGCGACGATGATGGCCAGACCGATGCTGAGGGGAACGAAGAAGAAATGATACACGGTGGTGATGCCGAATTGCAGACGAGCAAGCGTCAATGCGTCCATAAAGATTTCCCGAACAACTCTGTTTGTACTTTCTATCACGAATCATAAGCCCGTGAATATGGTTTGCCATCTGCCAAATAGCTTATGTTCTGGTATCACTTCTACTTATGGGGCGGGAGGGGTGTCTGGCGTGGCGAATGAGCAATCATATGAGACGGTGGAACTGGCCCAAAATGACCATCTTGGGCGGTGGCAGGGAACTTTTCGCGCTCTGGCAGCGTCATACATGCAAACGGGAGAATATTTACCGTAACTCTGTTCGTGTAAGCTGTGAGGATTCAAACGATGTTATCGACTATTCGCATTCTACCGACACTCGCCGCCCTGCTGGTGCTGGCGTTGGTCGCGCCGCTGGTCACCCCGGCAGCGGCTCAGGGGGCAGAAGTCGCTGTGACGCTGGAACGCGGTGTCTGTTTTGGCACCTGCCCGGCGTACCGGGTGACGATTTATACTGACGGGACGGTCGTGTATGAAGGTGAGCGCTTCGTCACCGTCGAAGGTGAGCAAACCAGCACGATTGAACCGGAACTCGTCCAGCAGTTGATCGCGGGGTTCGAGGCGGCGGGCTATTTTGAGTGGGACGATGAATATACCGAGATGACCGTCACCGACCTACCCACGGTCACCACGTCGGTCACGCGCAATGGCGAAACCAAGCAGATCACGCGGTATGCGGGGGATAGTCATGCGCCGCTGGCGCTGCCGTATCTGGAAACGTGGATCGATATGGTCGCTTCGACCGCGCAATGGACGGGCGCGACGAACCAATTCGCGAATATCTCCACGATGAATTCACCCGTTATGACGCTCGAACGCACCGCCTGTTTTGGCACCTGCCCGATCTATGGCGTGGCCGTGTTCGCAGACGGAACGGTCGTGTATATGGGAATCCGCCACGTCGCGGTCACGGGGGTCGTCGTCAGCCAAGTTGAGACGAATGAAGTCGAATTTCTCGCCATGCAAACGGCTGCTTTTGGCTACTTCAACTGGGCGGATGAGTACACCCAGCAGATCATCACCGACCAACCGTATGTGCTCACGTCGCTCCAGTGGGAAGATCAGTACAAGCAGATCACACGCTATGACGGTGACGCCAATGCGCCTATCGGTCTGGTGCGCTTTGAAGAAGCGATCGACCGGCTCGTGAACGCTGCACAATGGGTCACGGCGGCGAACTGAAGGCGCTGACCGACCGTCTTCGTTAGGACGCGCTGAGCGGTTGTCTAAAAAGCTCGCAAACACCACGAACGAGAAGTAGGGACAAGGCATGCCTTGTCCTCTTTGTTTTCTCGCTAGAAATTATGACGAGGCCTGTCCGGTAGCGCAGTAGAACAGCGTGAAGCAGCTATTTCGGATCAATGTTGGGGTTGCGGACGAGGCATGCCTCGTCCCTACGAAAGAATGATTTTCTCGTAGGGACGCGATTTATCGCGTCCGCGACCCCAAATGGATTTCACGTTGTTCTACTGAGCTACCCGCCTGTGCTGTCTGTCTAGCTGAACTACTGACACAGGCAAAAACTGACCTTTTTTAGACATGATCAGTGTCCATGGTCGTGGTAGACTGTGCGCTACCCTTCCGCTTAAGCGGCGGTTTTAGGCGCGT
>CALKIA010000467.1 GCA_937988705.1 uncultured Chloroflexota bacterium
TCGTAGAGCGGCGCGTTGAAGCCCGTGACTGTGCTCCAGCCGCCGCTCATGTCGTAGGCCATCACGTTGATCCAGTCGAGCAGTGGGTGAATGCGCGCCCAATCGAGCGTGGCGTACTTGCTCTCACCCGCCGAAGCGGCAATCGTCAGCAGATACGAGCGGCCATCCTGCGCCCCGCGCGCATCCAGTTGATCGCGGAACTCTTGCAGCAGCAGGATGAAATTCTCCGGGTCTTCGGGACGCGTGCGATTGCCCGTGTTGCCGCCGCCCGCCGGGTATTCCCAGTCGAGGTCGATACCGTCGAAGCCGTAGCGCAGCATGAAGTCGACGCACGAGGCGGCGAAGTGCTGGCGGCGTTCCGCGGTGGAGGCGACATCGGAGAAGCGCGTCGACCACGTCCAGCCGCCGACCGAGATCAGCGTTTGCAGGTGCGGGTGTGCCTCTTTGAGCAGATTCAACTGGCGGAAGTTGCCGCGCAGTTCCATATCTTCAGTATCGCCGGGGTACAGGAACTGCGTATCCGACCATTCATCGCCGAGGTTGCACTCATCGTCGCGGTTGATGTTGGCGAAAGCATAGTTGATGTGCGTGAGCAGGTCGGCGGGGATTTCGTCGACGAAGTACTGGCGGCCATACATCGCCCACGAGGTGTAGTAGCCGACAATACGGTAATTCGGGTCATCTTGCGCGGCGAGAGGGGCAGCCGCGAGTAAGAAGAGACAGGCAAACAGGAGCACCACACGTAAACGCATCATTTACCCTTTCAGCGTGCATAACATAGAGCGATTATGCCACGAAAAGAAAGGCCGACGCTAATACATCAGGTCTGGTTAAGTAAGACAGCAGGCAGCGACAGGTGCGCCAGCGCGGATCGCTTTGGCGGGACACAGTAGAAGTTGGGGGAAGCGCGTTTCAGTGTGTGCTTGATCTGGCTCGTGGGGTCTGAGGCTTAGGGTTACAGATGGGGATAGTCGGGGCTGCTAGAAAAAGGGATTGGCAAGATCGTGAATAGTGCCAATTCCCCTCGTGTTAACTGTGCTGAAGTGCAGGAGTCTAGGCGATGCGGTACTGAGGCAAATCGCGTCCGTCGTTCGGTTTCTGACGTTCTTCCACGCTCAGCTGCTGCACCAATTCCTTCAATGCGCCAACCCGCACAGGATTCAATTTACCGCTCGCTGTCCCGAGCTGCCCGGCAATTTCACCGCGCGTAAACCATTGTTCGTCTTTAGGTAGGTCGGAGCGGCGCTTGAGTTCTTTCAAGGCGTGCAGGAGCATTTCTTTGAGCTTGTTGCTTTTGGGCATAACACATCTCGATATGCAGACAATACGCCTAGTATAGACTGTCCCGACCTATTTAGCTAATTTCATATGCTAAAATACGGAATCATATTTTCTGAATGCTGAAAAATACCTAGGCAACCGCCCTGCTACATGTGTTGCCGGAAGGCACAACCGTATTTACACAAGCCCATCCTTTCCCTTTGCAACATGCATAACATGGCGGCGATTATGCCACGAAATGAGGGACAGGGGCCATCAAGGTGTTCTATGCACAGTGGCCGTTAACTTCCATTGAGAGCTGGCGCAGTGAAGAACGTGACAAGCTGATTATCGCCACCGCCACCGCCGCCCTGTATGGCCACCAGCGAAGCGGCATAGCTCCATGCCAGCAGATTCGAGGCATAGTCACGGTAGGTCAGTTCTATCTGAGTCGCACCTGTCGCAAAGTGCCATGCGATCAGGTTTCCGTTAGTCCAGTCCCACAGCAGAACAGATTCGCTGTCCACCGCGAACACTGCATCAAAGACCCACCCAGCGGCGGAATACTCCGCAACCTGCTGCTGTGTATCAGCGTCCCACACGCGGACGGTTTTATCGGTGCCACCCGTGGTGAGCAGGTAGCGGTTATCTGGGCTAAAGCGCGCCATATACAGTTCCCAATCGTCACGGGTGACGCGCCATAGTTCCACACCAGCCCGCAGATCCCACACGATCACCGTATTCTCACCGCTGACGGTCACCAAATGTCCCCCCGTCGCATCATAACTGGTTGACGATATCCGGCCTTGGGTAGTGAAGGTGTAGAGCTCCTGCCCGGAAGCGGCATCCCAGATTTTGATTACGCCATCAGCCGCAGATGAGGCAATGGTTGTACCATCCAGGCTGTACAGGGCAGATTCTACCCAGCCTAGATGCCCGCTCAGACGGCGCAGGATGGCATGCGTCGCGAAATCGACCTCCCAGATCTCGGTCGAGCTGCTTGGAACGACCAGCAGGGACTGCCCGTTCGGGTTCCAGCTCACACTGGTGAGCCAGCGAATTCCACTGTCCGGACAGAGATCCACGCGCGTCAGATCAGGACTGTTCACCGGGGAGACGAAGAAGCCGCAGTTCGGCGTTGATCCCCCAATGAAGTAAGCGCCATCCAGACTAAAGGCGGCAGGTCCTGCTCCATGTGGATAGCGGATGGTTAAGGGGCGATTCGAGAAGAAGCCCGCGCTGCCAACGATGAGAGTGGCAATCAGCAGCGTGGCGAAGATGAAAGTCCGTTTCACACTTCCATCCACTTGCCCGTGGGGAGCTTTTCGCCCGCTCGAAACGCGACTACCAAGTAAGTTAGATACGCTCACGTTCGGGTTCGGGAATGGGCAAGCCGAGATCAAGGGCGGTGGTGAGCCAAGCGATTTTGGCATCATCGATCATCAGCAGCGCATCTTCGCGGCTGCTGCCATTGGTCATGCAGCCGGGGAGATGCGGAATCTCAGCAAACCGAAATCCATCCTCATCGGGCGTGAGTTCAATGGTATACGGTAGCGATAGGTAATAATCCACGTCTTTATTCATCGGCTGTTTCGGAATGCTCCGAGTCATCTGGGGTATGTTGTGTCAGCAAGTCTACAACCGCCGATTTTAAGATAGGGAGTTTTTCAACTGCTTCCCATACCAGAGCAGGTGCTACCCGGTCATAGTTGTGGATGAGAAAATCGCGAAAGGCTTTGATGCGCTGCCATTCAACCTCCGCATATGGAGTAAGCAAGTCGGATGGCAACCGCTTGACGATTTCACCGATGATTTCATACGAGCGGATAACCGCTTTCTGCGTCTTGCGATCCTTGAAAAAGACATCGCGGCCAGCCGTCGTAAAGACTTCAATATCGCCAATCTGTTCGAGCAGATCGCGCAGATACCCGGCGACGTCTTTCATAATAGGACAATATCCCGGGCGATGCGCTTATCAAACTGTTCATCCGCGCCAAGGGTCACCAAGTCTACTTTGCGGTTCAGCAGCGCCGACAGATCTTGCCACAAACCGACGGCGTCAAACATACTTGCACCATCGCGAAACTGGACGCAAAAATCAATGTCACTGTCGTCTGTCGCCTCACCACGCGCCACCGAGCCAAACACGCCCACCTGAGTCGCGCCATGTTCGGCGGCAAGGCGCAGAATGGCCTCGCGCTTATCATGGATCAGTTGATTGATGGTCATAAAAGCCCTTTCTCTCCTTCCCTCATTTTACTCCACTTCCATCCACTGGCCTTGAGGGAGCTTTTCGCCCGCGTGGATCGCAACAGCGAGGCGATTCTCGGCGGGGGGAATGGGGCACGACCAGCCATCACTGTAGGCGCAAAACGGGTTGTACGCCTGATTGAAATCGACGTGAAACAGGCCGCCGGACAGTTCTTCCGGTTCGAGATAGCGCCCGCCGCCGTAGGTTTCGACCCCGGCGTTGGCGTCCGCGAAGGGCAGGAAGTAGCCGTGCGGCGCTTCGTAGATCGTCAGCGTGGCCGTTTGTCCATCGACGGCGAAGGTGAAGCGACCGAAACGCTGGTAGCGGCGCACATCGCCGGAACTCGTCTCAATGGCGATCTCATGCTCGCCTTCGACGGGATCAACGCGGACGGTCAAATCGAGCGCGGGGTTGTAGTCGTAGTACGGCAGCCCGTCAAAGGCGGCCTGCTGCTCCGGCGCGAGCGGCGACTGCGGGTGGTCTTTCATGAAAGCGTCTTTATCCCGACGCGAGTCGGTCAGTTGTTGGGCATTCATCGAGGATTGATCCTTACGGTACATCATGCTAATGCAGAGACGAGCCGCCGATCCGCCTTCTTACGAGGGCACAGGTAACACACTTTTTTCACAGGGCGCAAAGATGGGTTACATCTTCGCGCATACTACAGGGTAACGAATCGTTCTGCTTGAGGGATAGCTAATGTGGCTTAGACGACTATTTCGACCCTTCCTCATGCGGCGGAATATGCGCCGCCGCGTCATCCGGCGCGGTATGCGCCGTCGACTGCGTTAGCTCAGAGAGACGGCACTGGTTGTCCCCCCACTTCCAGTGCCGTTTTTCATTCTTTGCGGCACAATTGCACCCCTAACTTAAACTACCCCACTGCTGAACAGGATCCCGTGTGAAAAATCAGTATTTCGGCGATATCGGCGACTACAAGAAATATAGTCTCTTGCGGACACTGACGTTGGGTGGACAACTGCGGGTACTCGTCTGCTGGATGCTCACCAGCAATGATGAGCGTACCGATGGCAAATTCATTCACTATCTCAACGCGCCGGCCCAGTGGCGCAGGTATGATGCGCCTGTCTTTGATTTTTTGGCACAGCATGTGCTGATCCGGAACGAGCGCCGGGTTGAGAGTATCGAAACGCACGGCCTCATCCCGAACGCCACCTTCCATTCCGCCCTGCTGACCGATGGGCAGGCCGCCCGCCAACAGTATTTTGCCGAACTGGGTCAACGCACAGCGCAGGCCCAGATCGTGTTTTTCGATCCGGATAACGGGCTAGAGGTGAAATCGGTGAAGTATGGCTGGCGCAATTCGGCGAAGTATCTCTACTGGCAGGAAGCGGTGGCGACGTATCAAACAGGCTGCTCGGTGCTGATCTACCAGCATTATCCGCGCGCCCGGCGCGAAGAGTTTGCCCGCAGCAAGGCAAATGAATTGCTTCAGCGGACGTCCGCGCCCGCCGTGATCGCGATCCGCACCGCCCATGCCGCCTACTTTCTGACGCCCCAGCCACACCATCTGCCGCTCATCGAACCCTGCCTCCCCGCCCTGACGGCGCAGTGGGGCGACCACTTCAAGACGACAATCTACCGTCCAGCGGGTTAAGCGAGGCAAAACAAAAGGCGCTCGTCGTGTGACGAGCGCCTTAACTGCGGAGAAGGAGGGATTCGAACCCTCGATAGCCTCACGGCTATACTCATTTTCGAGACGAGCCCGTTCAACCACTCCGGCACCTCTCCATTGCGGCATATTCTATAGGAAGTTCGGTGATTTGAAAATGCCGAATTTATGCGGCGAGTGCGCGTTCTTGAGAAGTTTTAGGACGAGGCATGCCTCGTCCCTACACGAGATTCTTTCTTCTCGGCCTTGCTTGAATTCATAGAGATTGGACAGTGTCTGAAAGACTCCAAAACAGGACGAGATATATCTCGTCCCTACGAAAGCGGCGGTTTGTAGGGACGAGGTATGCCTCGTCCTTTGGCTAACATTCGGTTTGTGGCTTAGGTTCGTAATGAGCGGAAAAAGGCGCGAATCTGTTCGCCCGCCTCGTCGGCCAGCAGCCCCGCCGACACTTCGACGCGATGATTTAGACTGGGGTGGCGCAGCACATCAAGGATGCTGCCCGCCGCGCCCGCCTTCGGGTCGATGGCCGCGTAGACCAGCCGGGGCAAGCGCGCAAGGATCATCGCGCCCGCGCACATGGTACACGGTTCGAGCGTGCAGTAGAGCGTCACCCCGTCGAGCCGCCAGTGATTGAGCGCCTGCGACGCCTCGCGAATGGCGAGCATCTCGGCGTGCGCAGTCGAGTCGTGATCGGCTTCGCGGCGGTTGTACCCGCGTCCAATGATCGCGCCGTTGTAGACGGCCAACGCGCCAATCGGCACGTCGCCCGTTGCCAGCGCTTTTTCGGCTTCGGCCAGCGCGAGGCGCATCCAGTCGAGATCGTTCATGGCGGGGATTCCTCGGAATTGGCCTCACCCCGTCGCACTGCGTTTGACTTCCCTCTCCGGAGGGAGAGGGGTTGGGGATGAGGCTGACTAAAAGCAGTTAGATCAGGTGGCGCTAAAGTCATCGAACAGCTTCTGTTTGGCGCTGTCATAGGCGGCCTGAGTGATGAGGCCCTGCTGGCGCAGTTTGTCCAACGCAGCGAGCTGTTGTTGACCGGACGCGTTGAGGGTCGTCGAGGCACCGCGAGCCATCTCTGTAGGGAGTTCGCGTAACTGCTGATAACCTTGATTAAGGGCTGCTTGCACGGCTGGCCCGGTTTGCCCCAACATGCCCTGACGCACCGCGATGAGAAACGGCGCGAGCAGCAGCAAGCCGCCCAAGCAAAACACCCCGATCGCGTAGTTGGCCGGGGTTTGCAAAAGGCTATCGACATCACGCTCGCGTCCGGCGGTATCTACACAGCGAAAATGCGTCTCGTTAACACCCTCGGGATCAAGGCTGTACTCATAATCGAGCGTTTCGCCCGCTTCACAGGCAAGCGCCTGATGCAGCGGTTGCAGCACGGGTACCAGTATATGTAAATCTGTGTTGGGAATGACCAGAATAGGGATGATGACCACCGCTGCCCCGCCCATCAACAGCAGGGCAATAATGCTTACAATTCCGCGCCACATATCCCTGCTCCAATCACATCAATCTCGATTACGGATTTGGCAACTGCACATTGCGTCCCTACGGAAGGCGCCCCTCGCCTTTAGGTGAGGGGCTGGGGATGAGGTTAGCCCTAAAACAGGGACAACTGCTGCAAACCGTTCGGGTCGGGCGGCGGGGTGTCGTCTTCTTCGAGGATCTCCGCCTCCGCCAATTCTTCCTCCTCAACCGGGGCAACGGCGACCGGCGCAGGCGGCAGCTCCGGCACTGCGACCATGACGGGCGCAGCCTCGGCTTGCACAAGCTCCAGATCCGGCACGAAGTCGGGATCGACATCGTCAACGTGCATGGTCGCCAGCACATACCATTCATTGATCTGAGCGTCGTTATAGCCGCATTCATGCAGCACGGTGCGCAGCGTCTTTTCGGTGCGGACATCATCGGTGCGGATGACGTAGGTGTAATGCGCTTTCAGACAGTCGCGCCAATCCTCAGAGAACGGACTTTTGCCGGGCATTGACTTACACCTCCACCGACGAATGCAGCGCCGGAATCTGCACGGACATCATTTCGTAACGGGAGCGCAGCGCCTCCGCCAGCGCGTTCGAAGCGGGTTCTTCGCCGTGGACGAGGAACGTCTGGCGCGGCTTCTTCTTCATCGCGTCTACCCAGCCGATCAAGCCGTCGCGGTCAGCGTGACCGCTGAAGCCGGTGAGGGTTTCGACACGGGCGTTGTTGTGATACTGCTCCCCGAAGATCGATACGAGCTTCGCACCTTCGGCAATGCGCCGACCGAGCGTGTTTTCCGCCTGAAAGCCGACGATCAGCACGGTGGTACGCGGGTCTTCGATGCGATTCTTGAGGTGATGCAGGATGCGTCCGGCTTCCGCCATGCCGCTGGCGGCGATGATGATCGCGGGTTCGGTCAGGAAATTGAGCTTTTTGCTCTCCGCCGCCGAGCGTGTGTAGGTCAGCATATCGAAGCCAAACGGATCGACGCGGCCCCGACCATCGCTCTGCACGAAGGCGCGGATTTCGTCGTCGTAGCATTCGGGATGCAGGCGGAAGGCACTGGTCACATCGATAGCGAGCGGGCTGTCAACGTAGACGGGCATGTCGGGGATGTCGTTGGCGCGCGCCAGTTGATTCAGTGTGTAGACCAACTGCTGCGTACGCCCGACGGCGAACGCCGGGATCAGCACCATGCCGCGCCGTTTGTACGTCTCGACGATGATCTGCTCCATGCGCTTGGTATCGTCTTCGTACGGCGGGTGCTGACGGTCGCCGTAGGTGCTTTCCATAATCAGCACATCAGCGGACTCGGCGACATCCGGATCACGGATGATCGGGATGCCCTTGCGCCCGATGTCGCCGCTGAAGACGAGGCGCACATCGCGCCCGCGTTCGCGATCTTCGATGTCGAGGATGACGAAAGCGCTGCCGAGCATATGCCCGGCGTCTTTGAAGGTGAGCGTCACCCCCGGCATGATCTGGCGGGGGCGGTCATAGTTCTGCGTGATGAAATAGCCGAGACTCTTGGTCGCGTCTTCCTGCGTGTAGATCGGCTCGATGATCTCTTCGCCGCGTCGCGCGTGATGCTTATTGACGAACTGCACATCGCGTTCCTGAATGCTGGCGCTGTCCAGCAGCATCGACGCGCACAGGTCGCGGGTTGCGTAGGTGCTGATGATGTCGCCGCGAAAACCGGATTTGACGAGGTTGGGAATGCTGCCCGAATGGTCGATGTGCGCGTGCGAGAGGATGAGCACGTCAATCGATTTCGCGTCAAAGGGCAAGGTGAGATTCTGCGCTCGTGATTCTGCGCGCCGCCCCTGCACCATGCCACAGTCGAGTAATATTCGCTTGCCATCCACTTCGATCAGGTGTTTCGACCCGGTGACGGTTTGCGCCGCCCCATGAAATGTGATACGCATCGCTGTCCCTCAATTCCCAAACGGCCCCGCACCCACAAACGGGGCGAGGTCAAATCTCAATCTGCTGACCGCTGGAATCAATCTGGCGACCAGCGCGCTGGAACAGGTCGAAGACGACCTGCGCAATGCACACGGCGGCGATCAGGCCGATCACCACAAAACCGTGCAGCCCACCGCCGAACAGGCCCACCGCAAGAATGATCGCCGCACCGCTGAGGCGGACGAAGAACTCTGGACGGGTACTCTGTTCACCGGGATTCTTAATGGTAAAGCGTTCGATGATCGCGGAAGCGAACAGCGCCAGCGCTACCGTCCCTGTCACTAGGATACGATACTTATCGGGAATCGTCTCAAAGCTCTCCAGATGCACCAGTTTGTAGATACCCACCGCCAGCGCGATCAAGCCTAATTGCAGGGGGAGATGCGTGTAAATCCACACATTGGCGCCGCGCGCCCAGTTAACCGCGCGATCCGCCACGTTTTCGAAGTACACCCACCACAATGTGCCAATCAAGATCAGGCCGACCAGCGCAACCAGCACATGATCGAGCAGGATGTGCTCTTCGCCCGCAAAGCCACCGATCACCTTGAGGAAGGTTTCACCGAACACGATGATCGTGAATAGACCGAGGCGTTCCGGGAGATGGTGCGGGCTGGGGGGTAGTTGGCGCTGCAAACGGCGCGAACCGGGCGAGAGCGGCGTATAAAAGTCGATGCCAAGGCCGAGCCCCCAAACGAAGAAGCGCCACGGCGGCGGGACGAACGCCGCAATTAACCACACGAGCGCCGCCAAAGCGAACCCGCGTGCGTAGCGCTGCGCCAGTGCGCGCGCTTCCGGGACATGGCGCGCGGCGCGCAAGTACATGATTACGAGCAGGCCGCGCGCGGCCGCATACGCCAGCGAGAAGCCGATGGCCGTTTCGCCTAAGCCGTCATACACGCTGATCGCCAGCGCGGACACGACGATGATTTGTCCGAAGATCAGGAAGCGATGCGGGAGGTCGTCGGCGTCAAAGCGGTTGGCGTAGAAGGTCGTGCCCATCCACACCCACCAGATCGGAATGAAGAGCAGCACAAAAGCGATGAAGCCGTTGGTCGAGACATCTTCGCTCAACTTGTTGCCCAACTGCACGATGCTGGCCACATACACAAGGTCGTAAAAGAGTTCCAACCAGCCCACCTTGCGATGGGCACTTTCCGTTACCAAGCGCGGTGCTTTGCTAACGGGGGCGTCATGATGAGGATCTGCTGCCGAATGCGTCATGGCGTCTCCAAAATTGAAGGTAGAAAGTGATTATCTCACGATATCCGATTTCATAATCTTAACTGCATGTTATACAGGTTCGCATAGGTTCCATCCAGTGCGATCAGTTCCTCGTGCGTTCCCTGTTCACGAATCCCGCTGTCGGTCAAGACGACAATCCGGTGCGCGTTTCTGACCGTTGACAGACGATGCGCGATGACCAGCGTCGTGCGATTATTGCTGAGTTTCTCCAGCGAGTCCTGAACCGCCTTTTCGCTTTCGTTGTCGAGGGCGCTGGTGGCCTCGTCAAAGATGATAATCGGCGGGTCTTTGAGGAACACGCGCGCAATACTCAGCCGCTGCTTTTGTCCCCCCGACAGTTTAACGCCGCGCTGACCAATATCGGTATCGTACCCGTCGGGTAACTGCATGACAAAATCATGAGCGTTCGCCTGTTTGGCGGCCTCGACGATGTCTTCCTGACTGGCATCCAACCGACCGTAGCGGATATTGTCCGAGATTGTCCCGGCAAACAGATAGACATCCTGCTGAACAATGCCGATATTCATCCGCAGCGAGCGCAGACTGATGTTCTGGATGTCGCGTCCGTCCAGCAGGATTTCCCCGGCGTTGATTTCATAGAAGCGCGGGATCAAAGAGCAGAGGGTCGTTTTGCCGACGCCGGAAGCCCCGACCAGGGCGATATATTCGCCCACTTTGATGTTCAGCGAGATATGCTTGAGGACGTAGCTGTGCTCCTCTTTGTATTTGAAGCTGACCTCTCTGAATTCGATATTGCCCTGCACATGCTGAACGTCAACCACCCCCGGCGCATCCTGAATATCCGGTTCAACCTCCATGATTTCCATGAAGCGGGTGAAGCCTGTGCTGCCTTCCTGGTACAGCCGAGCGAGATTCGCAAATTTTTGAATCGGATCGATGAGGATGGCGACGAACAACAAATAGGTGAGCAAATCCGCCAGATCGAGCGTCGCATTGACGATGGCGACACCGCCAAAGACGACCAGGGCGATGGTGATCAACTGAGTGAACGTCGTCATGCCTTCGTAGAAGTAGACTTCATTGCGATAGCCCTCGCGCCGGCTGTCGACAAAGCGCCGGTTGGCGGCGGCGAACTTCGTGTTTTCGATGGCCTCATTCGTAAATGACTTCACCACGCGAATACCCGCAAGCGTATCTTCGACCTGCATGTTGATGTCGCCAACGCGCTCCCTGATTTTCATGAAGGCGGCATTCATGCGCCGGTTGAAATAGAGCGCATATACCGCCATGAGCGGTATAAACAGGAAGATGCCGAGGGTGAGGCTGGGATTGATCGTCATCAGGATGACGAACGCCCCCACAAATTTTAAGAGCGCAATGGTGGATTCTTCCGGGACATGATGCGCGAACTCAGAGATCGCGAACAGATCATTGGTGATCCGCGACATGAGCTGACCGGTTCTTTGTTCATCATAAAAGCTGAAGGACAGCTTCTGATAGTGGTCGAACAAATCACGCCGCATATCGCTTTCCATCAGCGTGCCCATCATATGCCCCTGATAATCGACAAACGTATTGCACAGCGTTTGCACGACGACCAAGGCCAGCATCACGGCGCCCATCGCGTAGATTTGACCGGGAGCATCAGGCGTCGGTTGACCGAGGAGATTCTGAGTGATGTAGCGTGCACACAGGGGGAGGACGAGGGTGGCTGCCGCGACGACAAACGCACAGACCATGTCGGCAAAAAACAAGCCCAGATAGGGCTTGTAGTAAGACACGAAGCGCTTGATACGAGAATTCATTGACCGCCCGCCTATTCTTATAAAAGCTATGCGCATTCTATACGGGTCAGGATAGTCCAGCAAGACCCATTCCATTTCCGCTCAGGGCGAACGGCAAATTTCCGAGGGATTTGCGGACGGAGAGGACAGGTCACCTGTCAGGGGTCGGTTTTTGTGCACCCCTCACCCGGCTGGCTGCGCCAGCCGTCCCTCTCCCACGTAAACGGGGAGAGGGACAAAAACCGCGTATTTCTCCCCTTCTCCCCGCTTGCGTGGGAGAAGGGGTTGGGGGTTGAGGGGTTTGCCCCTCCATTAAATAATCTACCTCTATCAGGGCATTGCGCCGCCCGTCCAAGCATACTCTGTGCCGGATCGTGCACGGTGTACCTTACAGAAGCTTCCTGATCATCTCAAGCAGTTCTGTGCCGTAAGTGCGAATGCGCCACTCGCTCATACCGGGCACACTGACCATCGCTTCCAGCGACTTCGGCGCGTGTTCCGCCAGCGCCCACAGCGCATCCTTCGAGATAATCACATCCGATTCCACACCACGCTCCAAGGCGCGATTCTTCCGCCACTCGCGCAGCGCCGTGTAGCGATCCACCACCTGCGGGTCGGGCGTCGGTTCAGGCACGGGCGGCTGCGGCACTTTGGCCGTTTTGCCCCGCTCGACCGCTTCCAGAATCGCACGGCCGTACACGCGGATCACGTTCTGCGACAGACCGCCAACCCCATCGATCTCGGCCATTTTGGTCGGCGCGGCCAGTGCCAAATGGTGCAGCGTTTTGTCCTGCGCGACCTTGAAGGCGGGCGTATCTTTCTCGCGGGCAACTTCTTCGCGCCACAGGTAAAGCTCGCGCAGTACGGCCGTCTGCCGCCGCGAGAGCTGGTTGGGCAGCGCAATCTTCCAGTAGCCCTCCGGGTCGAACTCCCCCCGGCGGGCGGGCGGCACTTCGATGGCATCACGGAACGCTTCCCGCGCTTCGTCGGCGCGATTGAGGCGCGCCAGCTCCGCCACAAAATGATCGCGCAGCTGAGGCAGAAAGTGGGTATCCATCTGTGCATAGAGCAAACTGCTCTGCGGGAGTGGCCGGGTGCCCCAGTTGTCGCGCTGGTGGCTCTTATCCACTTCGACACCATGCAGTTCGTTGAGCAGTGCGCCGAGGCCGACCTGCTTGTAGCCACAGACGCGCGCCGCGATCATCGTGTCGAACAGGTGGCTAAAGCTGAAGCCGAAATCGCGCTTCAGACACATCAGGTCGTATTCCGCGGCATGAAAGACTTTCTCAATGGCGGGATCGGCCAAGAGCGGCGCGAGCGGGCTTAAGTCGCTGATGCGCAGCGGGTCGAGGATGTAATCGTGCTTCCGTGTGGAGATTTGGATTAAGCAAACACGTTCCCGATACGCATGCAAGCTATTCGACTCGGTATCGAGCGCGATCAGCTTTTCGGTCGACCAGCGATCGGTAAAATAGCGCAGCTTATCCGTCGTCTCAACGAGCACGGGAATCGGGAGTGGACGGCGTTTGATCATGTAGGTTATTATCCACGACTCGTGCATCAGCGTGCAAGGGGCGGTCCAGGGAAATGAACGTTTTTGACATCCCCGGTCAATTGTGATACATTTTACAAAGACTCGTCACACGTAAAAGTGCTGTCTTTTGCATCTACTGTCAATTTGCCGTCCTGTGCGTTAAACTCACACAGTATCCGGCTTTTTGGATTTATCGCCTGATAAACCTTCAGGGAGGCAGGTCGTTCATGTCTACAACCGCAAGCGCCGGCGAAGCCAAACTGGTTTCGTCAGCACCCGCAAAAGCGGCTCCTCAGGTGCAAGTTGCCGCGCCGAGCCGCCGGGAGTTTCTGTATTACATTTGGGGCGCGTCGATGGCACTGCTGCTCGGTGAAGCGGGTGCAGGGCTGATCTGGTTTGCACTCCCCCGTTTCAAGGCAGGCACGTTCGGCGGGACATTCAATCTCGCGTCAGATGTGCTTCCCACGTTTGGCAGCGCACCCCTGAACGTTCCTGAAGGTCGTTTCTGGTTGAGCAATTCAGACAAAGGCTTTGTCGTTCTGTACGGTGTGTGCACGCACCTCGGCTGCCTGCCGAAGTGGGTGGATGTCAACAACCGGTTCGAATGCCCGTGTCATGGGTCGAAATTCGAACGTGACGGCTTGTACATCGAAGGCCCCGCGCCGCGCAGCCTTGATCGCTTTAAGACAACAATCACGTTCACCGACGGCACATCCGAAACGCAGGATGCTGACGGAAACCCGATTGATCTGGCGGGGCGCGAAATCGCCTCGATTGCTGTAGATACTGGCACGCGCCTCAAGCGCAACGGTAAGGTCTAATTTCGGTTGAAGGGGAGAGGAGCATAACGGAATGTCGGTACTCCCGTTTCCATCATTTCTAGATGATGTGAAAGAAAAGGGGCTTCGGCGCGCGCTGTACGAGGGGATCAACAACGTCGTCGAACGCATGACAGCAGGGATGAACGTCCAGGACCTGCGCGAAGCGTTACGCGGTGACCCGCCGAGTCGCAAACCGAACCCGCGCT
>CALKIA010000468.1 GCA_937988705.1 uncultured Chloroflexota bacterium
CCGTCCGCTCCGGCGTCACATCATGGAAGATGTAGATACGCCCCAGCACCGTTTTATCCTGATACACGGGCGCGCTGTACCACTCGGTATCAATGGGATAACCTTCCGCGTGCACCATGCTGAATTCACCCCGGTGAATTTCCGGATCGTGCACCGGCGTGCTCTGCCACGCGCTGTGGAGATCAGCGCGCACGCCTTCGGGAACCTGCATGGCATTGAGCAAATCCAGCAGCGAAATGCCCGTCGCACTCTCTTCGACCACGCCGAACAGGTTGAGAAAGCGGTTGTTCACGGTGAGCACGTGTCCACCCGCGCCGCCCGGCAGTACCATCAACACGCCATCGGTGACCGCTTCGGTCATGGCGATGCGCGCCTGCTCTACACGGTCGCGCTGGCTGCGCAGCACCTGCGCCATCGCGCTGATCGCCAGAAATTCGCCCACGGTGCGGTAGTTTTCGAGTTCGTGCGGCGTGAATTCGTACGCCTTATCGGTGCCCAGCGCCAAGACGCCGAGTTTATGCGCACCCGTCCCCAACGCCACGAGCGTCAGTGTGCGCATGCGTTCGGCACGCAGCAAACTGCGCGTCAGCGGATCAAAGCGATCGCGCATGGCGCGCACTTTCACGGTGATGATGCCGCGTTTCTCCAGCAGATTAAGCAGATCCGGATAATCCTTGAGATACAACTTGATCCCGGTCGCAATCCCAAACTCGTTGAGCCGCCGCGACCATGTGCCGCGAATCTCGAGATACTCGAAGGGGCTGTCCTGCCGCTGCGGGCCATAGATCAGCATGGCACAGGTCGAAATATGCGGGTCAAACAGCGTTTCCCGCAGCAAATTGACCACATGCTGCGGCGATGGGTTGTCGGCGATGGCGCGCGCCGTCTTGAGAATCGACTCCGCCGTGGCGAAATCCTGTGTCAGCCGCGTCACCATGTAATGGTTTTCAAGCAGCGTGCGAATGACCTGAATGGTGGGATGATCCGGTTGCGCTAAGGTATACGCGTGCGCATCCATCGAGAAGAGCGCTAGCACAACGCCCACCTGCGCATCGGCGACAAACGGAAACAGCAGAGCCGATTGAAACGGAATCCCCGAAAGGGCATCGCTGGTCAGCAGTTTGGGCACGTTGTTGATGAGCAAACGGTCAGTATCGTCTTTGAAGATTCGGTTAATCGTTTCGCGGGTGGTTTCGACCACATCGGTCACACCTTCATGCACCAGCAGGTGCAGGTGACCGCTCTCCCGGTGGTATTCGTACATACACGCCATATCGATCGGGATAGTCGGGCTTAGGCTTTGGAGCAAATATGCGATTTGCTCGACGGGTAATCCCTGCGTCGTATGCGTGGAGAGAAGTTGATTCACAATTATGTTCATTTCCCCCGCCGTAATCTATTCAAAATTACATTACGGACTAACGATCAATCTAACATTATAGCAGACTGGCTTTTTAAATCGAAAAAGACCCGGCTGTAAGGGGAGATTTTGTCAGAGCGGATAGCAGTCGGAAAGGGAGTGTGTACAACGCCCCGCTCGAATTTAGAGCGGGGCAGCGGAGCGTCGGCGTTTACCGTGGGCTGTAGGTGTAGGTCACGTCCGTGTCGGTGAGCATGATGCTGGTGACGCGCCCCGTCGGCGCGTTGCTGTTGACATAGCGTCGCCACGATGAGTCGATGCTGGCGTTGATCTGGCTGATGAGCGCGGCCGACGCTGACTGGCTGTCTACGGTCACATTCGCCACGTTCCACACGACGCGCCCATTGCTGAGGCTCGGGGTGATGGTCGCCGTCACAGGATAGGCATTACTGGTGCGGCTGGTGCGCACGGTGTAGGTCGCGCTGATCACGATCTGATACACCTGCAAATCGACGAATACATTCGACAGGTTGCGGTTGCGCGGATTGCTCACGGCATATGCGCTGTTAACCTGCGCTTCGGTGAAGGTGAGGCTGCGCGAAGTCTGAGCGAAAGCGGGGACAACGGCCACGGTCAAGAGGGTGAACAGGGCGACGATTAAGGCGGCGGATTTCTTCATGCGGATGAACTCCTGCTGGTTTAGTTGGGCGATCTCTTACATCCCCATACTCGTCTTCAATTGTTACCGGAATTGACGTCGGTTGTAAAAAGATTTTCTGCCGTTTGTAAGAAATTAAACACACGATTTTGTTACAGCACGTTACAATAGACATCATTGTTGACGCATAGAACTTTGAGTCATGAATCGCTTGCGCCCTGTCTTCCTCCTCACCCTGCTCCTACTCTTGACGACTGCGCCCCACGGGTACGCGCAGTCCGGCGGTTACATCCGTTCACCTTACCTCGGCATCACCTTCATCAGTTCTGCCGAACAACCCGCCAATGAGACACGTTACCGTAATGCGCTGCTGCTCGGCGCCGGCTGGAATCGCTACCCGTTTTACTGGGATCACGTCGAAGCGCAGGCGGGAAATTACGATTGGCGCGCTCTGGATCGCGTCGTGCTGGACGATTTGCGCCACGGCCTCAAGACCAATGCGATTCTCATGGGCATTCCCACTCACGCGCGGCAAGGTAACCTGATGCGCGGCCTGGATCAGCCGATCTTCAGCGACGGATCGGATTATCCCGGTGCGGGCAAAACCCCGAATCCGGCGAATCCGTGGGCGCAGTACGTGTTTCAGGCGGTGCAGCGGTACAAACCGGGTGGCGTGCTGGCGCAGCAGCCCGGTTGGGAACTAGACGACGGCATCAGCGTGTGGGAAGTCTGGAACGAACCTGATCTGCCCATGTTCTGGGGCGGCACCCCGCAGAATTATGCCCGTCTGCTCCGCATCAGCTACGTGATCATCAAGCACGTCGATCCCTTCGCGACCGTGATGTTCGGCGGGCTGTCATTTTCGCAGCCAAACACCGCTTTCTGGCTGCGGCAGGCGCTCAGCGTGATCGCCCAAGACCCCGCCCGCGGGTCAAATAACTGGTACTTCGATCAGATCGCCATGCACAGCTACAGCAGCGCGCGCCGCACTGTGGCGCTCATCGGGCAGGTGAAATTTGAACTCGCGCGCATGGGCCTGGAACGGCCGATCTGGCTCAACGAGAGCGGCGTACCCATCTGGGATGACTACCCCGGTCCGACGTGGACGGCGCTCACACCCGCCGAGCGGCAGTGGCGCGGCACACAAATCGAACAGGCGCGGTACATCATCCAGAATACGACGCTGGCGTGGGCGGCGGGCGTCGACGTCGTGTTCTTCCATCAACTCTACGACGACTGCGGCAATCAAGCGGGCGGCACGGACTTTCCGCCGAACGACGGCAGCCTGTGTACCACGGGCAGCGCATGTTGGGGCGACGCCCACGGCTTGTATCGCAACGAACGCAGCGCCGTCTGCTTCCGCCAGCATCCGCAGCCGGGAACACCGCGCATCGCGGCCAGCGCCTTCTATCGCTTGGCGCAGGTTTTCGGCTCACGGCCCTTCATCGCCCTTGATCCGATCACGCTGGACAATAACGCGACCGTGCTGGTCTTCGAGCAGGCGAACAATGGTTTAGGTCAGCGGATCTACGTCGTGTGGAACGATACGGCGGATCGGTCGGCTGTGACGATCCCGGCCAGCAGCACCAACGCCATGCTCTACGGCATCGGCGATCAGCAGGCGCTCACGCCGCTGAACGGCTATTACACCGTCGCCCTCGATGGAGCGCTGCGCGGCGAACTCGTCTCACTCACCACACCCGACAACGCCCTCGGTGGCGACCCGCGGATCCTCGTCGAGTCATACAACGGCACGCCCGCCGACACTACGCTGATCATGCTGGAGGGCGGTTCACCGCGCGTCCCGCTGACCACGACGCCGGGCGCGATCAATGTGGTGGAAGCGCCTACCCAGCCGCCTGTGCCCACCGCCCACCCCACCACCGATCCCGCGCTCGACACACAGCCGCCGACCACCTATGTCGATCCCCTGCCCGACACCAGTCCGGTGAGCTTCACCTTGCGTTGGGGCGGGAACGACAACAGCGGCATCACCGAGTATCTGGTCTGGGTGCGCGTGGATGACGGCGAATGGCAGCCTTGGCAGCAGACAAACAGCCGCGAAGCGCTTTATACTGGTGCCAGTGGATCGCGCGTCGAATTCGCGGCGTGGGCGGTCGATCTGGCGGGCAACTGGTCGGCCAACCTCGAACTCGCCCCACAAGCCGCCACCACGATCCAGTAGAATAGGAAGATAGGTTGCGGACGTTAGTGTAGGGATGCCGCCGCCATACTCAGGGTATCTAAGCAGTTATTCACGTGACACCCCTCACCCTGCTTGCCGCGCCAGCCATCCCTCTCCCACGCAAACGGGGAGCGGGACAAGCGTGTTTTTCTCCCCTTCTCCCCGCTTGCGTGGGAGAAGGGGCCGGGGGTTGAGGGGCTCGTTGGACATACTCTCAATCGCGTCCCTACGACGTTTGCTCGTTGAAAGGCTGTGTCTACTATGGGCTTTATCATTGGCTTCGGCGAGATGATTGTTATCGCGCTGGTCGTTTTCAGCGTGACGTTTATGTACATCGTGCCGGTGCTGCGCCGCCGCGCCATGCTCGAAAAACCGAAACGCGGGGCAAAAACCAACGATACGGGCAAAGTGATCCGCGTCGAAGAGCGGGAAAAAGCGCGCTCATTTAGTCGCAGCGGCACGGGCAGCTATGCCAGCAACGCGCTCAAGCTGTTTGCGGGTGTTTACCGGCTGGAATACGCGTTTCCGGAGGAATCGCCCGTCGCGCTCAAGTTGATCAACCTCGACAACGCCGAAGAAATCACCATTTTGATCAAATCGGGCAGCGGATCACACGCCTTCACCATCGACACTGCCGGGCGCTACCTGCTCAACATCGACCCGACCGCCCCAGCCCTCGCGTGGGAAGTCAGCTTCCGCCAGATGTGAACAAACAGCCTCAGCCCTTAGCCCCCTTCTCCGGGTGGAGAGGGGGAACAAGTCCCCTCGCCCGTGGGAGAGGGGATTTAGGGGTGAGGCTATTGCAGACAGAGGTGTAATTTATGTCGGCGGCACCAAATAGATGACGGTCACGCCGTCCCCGCCTTCTTTGAGCGACGCGGTGACGGCTTTGGAGATCAGCGGGTGATCGGCCACGCGGTCTTGCACGGCTTTGCGCAGCGCGCCCGTCCCTTTGCCATGAATGATGCGCCCGAACGGAATCCCCGACAGATAGGCTGCGTCAATATAGTCATCTAGCCGGGCCAGCGCTTCTTCCACGCGGGTCCCGCGCAGATCGAGTTCCAGCCCCGGTGACACGCCCTTCGGCACAATCACATTTGCATCCGACTCGTAGCTGGAGGCGTACTTCTTCTTGAGCGCCTTCTTCTCGCTGCGCGTCGGCTTCATGAGTTCGACAATCTTTGAGCGAACCTTCAGCGACCCGACTTGAATGACCGCGTCATCCTTATCCAGCTCGATCACCGTGCCTTCCGCTTTGAGCGCAGCCAACCAGACGGCATCGCCCAGACGCGGAATCCACGTGATATCGGTTTGCTGAACGCGCGCTGTCGTCTCGACGGGCTGATTCAGCGCCTTATCCAGCGAGTCGCCCGCCATTTGCACGTCGCGCAGCTTTTCCAGCGGCAGCGAGGCGTCGCGCAGATCGCTGCGCAGGCGGCGGACTTCCTTGCGGAAATCTTCCATTTCCTGCTGCATCGTGCGCCGCGCGGCCGCGATGATGTTGCGCCGCTCGTCTTCCGCCGAGCTCAACTGCAAATGCAGTTCCTCACGCGCCGCTTCGATGGTTTCGCGTTCCTCGGTGATCTGCTGCTGCTGGCGGCGAATATCTTCGCGGGTGCGGTGGATTTCGTCGAGCAGATCGTCCGCGATCAGGTCGTCAATCGCGACCATGCCGCGCGCTTCGTCGATGATTTCGTCGCTCAAACCGAGCCGCTTAGCAATCGCCAGCGCGTTCGACCGCCCCGGCAGCCCGATGATCAGGCGGTAGGTCGGCGCGAGCGTTTCGAGGTCAAATTCGACCGATGCGTTGCGCACGCCGGGGGTTTCAACGCTGTACACCTTGAGTTCCGGGTGATGCGTCGTGACCATCGTCGTGACTTTGCGATCTTTGAGATGCGTGAGGATCGCCCGCGCCAGCGCCGACCCTTCGGCGGGATCCGTGCCTGCGCCGAGTTCGTCCAGCAGCACCAGCGAATGCTCGTCACATTCGCGCAGAATGTGAATGGTGTTGGTCATGTGCGACGAGAACGTGCTCAGCGATTGTTCGATGCTCTGTTCGTCGCCAATATCGGCGTACACGCCTTCGAACACCGTCACCCGCGCTTTTTCGCAGGGCAATTGTAAGCCGCACTGCGCCATCAGCGTGAGCAAGCCGACTGTTTTGAGCGAAACGGTCTTGCCGCCCGTATTCGGCCCGGTCACCACCAGCACCCACGTGTTTTCGTCAAACTCAATGTCGATCGGCACGACGTTGCCGCTCAACAGCGGATGCCGCGCGCCCCACATGTAAATGGTGCTGCCGGGGTGGGCTGGATTATGTTTGCGGGGTTGGACGGGGAGAAGGTCGGGTTCAACAGCTTTGAGGTCTTCGGCGTACAGGGCTTTGGCAAGAATCAGGTCAAGATTGGCGAGGACTTCTACGGTGCGGACGATGCGTTCCGAGTCATCGGCGACGAGTTCGGTCAACATGAGCAGAATGCGCCGGACTTCTTTCTCCTCGTCCAACTGAAGTTCGCGCCAGCGATTGTTCAGTTCGAGTGTTTCGAGCGGTTCGATGAACAGTGTCGCGCCGCTGGCCGATGAGTCGTGGACGATGCCAGGGATTTTGCCCTTATGCTCGCTTTTGAGCGGCACGACATAGCGCCCGTTGCGCATGGTGATCAGCGCGTCTTGCAGCAGTACCTGATTCGTGCCGCTGCCGATGATCCGCTGCAATTTCGTTTGCAAGCGGTCAAACGCGATCTTCATGTCACGGCGGATCGTGGCGAGCTGCGGGCTGGCGCTGTCTTTGACAACGCCGTTATCATCCAGCACGCGCCCGATCTCTTCTTGCAGTTGCGCGCATTCTTCCGCTTCGTTGGCGTGATCGGAGAGCAGGGGATACGTCCCCTTCATGCGTCCCAGCGTGCGCTTGAGCGTCATGGCGCGGCGCAGCGTCGTCTTGATGTCGAGCAGCACCTGTGCCTCGATCATCACGCCGCGTGTCGCCGCCAGCGCTGCTTCACGCACATCACGCGCGCCGCCCAGCGAGGCGTTGAACTGGTTAGCGAACATCAGTCGCGCTTCGGCGGTTTCTTTCTGCCACAACTGCGCCTCGTACATATCGATGGTGGGGCGCAGTTCACGGGCTAGCTCTGCGCCTGCCGAAAATGTGCAGTAGCCGGCGAGCCGTGCGAGGATTTTCGGTAGTTCGAGTACATTTACCGTTTTTTCGTTCATCAGGGAGATCAATTCATCACACTACAGAAGATGAAGGTAAGTATAACTGACGCCCCGTCCAGAGGCAATCCCGAGGTTCACAAGAGGCTTTCAAGGGTTCACAAAGGGGATAAACTATTAAGAAGTGGTAACATGAGGTTAACCAAATCTGCCCCAGAAGCGGCCTCTATGGTGCGATCCGTACAGTTCTGTATGAATAAAACGATGAATTACTTGTGTAACTTACCCAAAGGATGTATAACTGCTTTAGGCTATGAATTTAAACAATGTGTCCCTAAACTTGTTTCTTTGTGACTTCCGCTGATTCCCGGCGGATGATTTATTGGAGAGACCATGACTCTAACTGAGGATGTGAGCGACGCGCACCTCATCGGACGTTTACAAACAAACGATCTTGATGCGCTCGGTGCTCTGTTCGACCGGTATTACCCGCAGGTGTATCGAACTGCCGCCGCCATCACCCGTGATAACGCCGTCGCCGAAGACATCGCGCAGGATTGTTTTCTCAAGCTTCACCAGTACGCGCACCGCATTGATGTGTCTCTCCCGCTGGCTCCGTGGCTCTATCGTGTGACCGTCAACCTGAGTTATACGTGGATCTCCCGTCGGCAAAAACGCAAAATCTCACTGGAAGCCCTGGTCGATCACCTCATGAGTCCGCCGTGGACTGCCCCCGATCAGCAGGCCGAACACAACGAAACGCAAAATCAGGTCCGGCAGGCGATCAGTGAACTTCACTTCAATCAGCGAGTAGTTATAGTGCTACACTATCTATGCAGCCTCAGCCTCGAAGAAATTGCCGAGATGCTGGACTGCCCTGTTGGCACGGTGAAAAGCCGGTTGTATTACGCTCGCGAAAATCTGCGGCGGCGGCTCGATGATGCCGACCGCGTGCAAGAGATGGCACACGGATATGCAGGACTTACTTGAGAAGCACTTGGACGAAGATATCAGCCATGCGCTGAGATTTGAGACGACGGTCACCTCCGCGCAAAGAGCCGCGGCGTGGGAACGTCTGCAAGCGCTCGCCCAACAGCAGGCCCAGCTCCCGCCGATCATGACGCCGCAGGTGGTAGCCGCGCCGCATCTGCGCTGGCTGGATTGTCTGAGCGCCCTGCGCACCAGTTCGGCGAAACTGCTGCACAGCCTCGTCCTCGACTCAGCGGCCTATGAGCGCGCACGTGCCCCACGCTTCTACTATCCCTATCAGTACTATCGAACGCAGGTTCGCTGGGTCGAACCCGCCAATCGGGCCATGTGCGCCTAGTGTCCAGTTAATCGTTAAAATGCCTTTGTCGGGGCGACCCTATGTGGTCGCCCCGACATCTGATCTTGTAGAAATTACCGGATCGGACACTTAGCGAGTTTAACGGGAGACCAGCGCCGCTTCCCTGCATTGTCAATCACTTGTTGTCGGCCCCTGACCCTACCGCTTCTCCGCCAAACATCAATGTTCTTACGGGTTTAATCGTTAGCGAATGCCTTATAATCGGTGGTGTATGATTACGTTAAATACACGGATTCCCTCATGGCTTCTTTGCCAAGAATATTGACCGTAGACCCAAACGGAGACGCAGCGCGCTTCGTGCGGGCGGCGCTGGATTTGGCAGAACGTCCTGTCGTCCTCGTTGATGTGCCCACCGCCTCCGATGCTTGGGAGGAACTGAACCGGAGCACGTACACGTTACTCGTCGCTGCTTTGGCGCTCGATAATGGGATCAACGGCGTCGATCTGGCGCTGCGAACGCGCCAGAAAGCGCCCGACACGGCGCTGATCGTCATTGGCGAGGAAGACGAGGTCAGCCAGCTTGACGAAGCGAGTCTTCAGGGTGCGCCCTTCCTGCTCTTCAAGCGCCCCTTCGATCCGCAGCAGTTCGTCCGTGTGCTTCAGGCGGGCGTGGATGGCACGGATATCTTTGCCGCCTATCCCGCGCCGACCACGCGCGTCGCGGCAGATTTCGATCTCGGCCCCGCGCCGCTGGTCGACATGAAAGCCGCCCAGCAGCTCGTCGACTCCTTGCTGACTGATGTCGGCGCGAAATCGATTTTGCTGATCGCGCGCACCGGCGAAGTCCTGCTCGAACGGGGCGCGCTCGGATTCCTCAACCGGGATCAGCTCGCGGCCTCGCTCACGCCCAATGTCCGCCTCATCGTAGATATGGCCGCCGTAGTCGGTGGCCCGCAGGTGTCGACGCTCCAATACTTCGACGGCGAAACCGTCGATGTGTTCGTGCTCTCGGTCGGTTATCACCATTACATGTGCCTCACCTTCGACGGCAATGCGGGCAACCGCTATTTCGGCGCGGTCAACCGGTTCGGACGCCGCACCGCCGAAGATTTGATTACCCTGATCGGCAAGCATGCTTTCATCCTGCAAAGTGCGCCCGTCGAGGAAAAACCGCGCCGCCGCAAGAAGAGCACGATGGAAATGCAGGCCGTCGCGGTGAAGCCCGCCGAACCGGAGCCGATGATCGAGAAAGCCGAAGCGTGGGCTGACCCGCCGCCGCCGGAACCCGAACCCGAAGCCATCCATCTGGAACCAATCGCCAACTTTGACGAGAGCATCTTCGACGGCATACCGTTGGATCAATCGCTGGCGGACGATCTCTTTGACCCCGACAAGCTGGCGGAACTGGCCAACGAAAGCCGCCGCGGGCGCGGCCCCATCTCCTATGACGAAGCGCGGGAGCTGGGTCTTATCCCGTGATCGGCAAGCGCCTGGGTGATTACAGTCTCGTCAGTTTGATCGCGACGGGGGGCATGGCCCGCATCTACGAAGGTGTGGATGTCCGTCTCGGTCGGCATGTGGCTGTCAAAGTGCTGGAACTCGATGGCCGCGAAGAAGTCGACGACGACACCCTACCCGCGCGTTTCGAACGCGAAGCCCGCGCCGTCGCCAAGCTCGATCATCCCAACATCATCAGCATTTACCAGTATGGCGAATTTCAGGGTGTGCTGTTCATCGCCATGCCCTTGATTCGCGGCCGCGATCTGGCGCAGGAATTCACGCAGGCGCGCCGCTCCGGCACTCGGATGGATATGAAACGCGGCTTACGCCTGCTGGAGCAAATCGCCGCTGCTCTCGATTACGCGCACGGGAACGGCATCATTCACCGCGATGTCAAGCCGTCCAACATTCTGATCGACGGCAACGACCGCGCCTACCTGACCGATTTCGGGCTGGTCTTCCAGCCGCAAGGCGACCCGACGCTCGGCACAGCCTTTGGCACGCCGCGCTATATCTCGCCCGAACAGGCGGTTGCCTCCGATCAGGCCACGGCGAAAAGCGACTTGTACTCGCTGGCCATCATTCTTTATGAACTGTTGACCGGCCAAACGCCGTTCACTGGCACCTCGGCGATGGAGATCGCGCTCGCCCACGTCAACGAGCCGCCGCCCGCGCCGCGTTCGCTCAACCCGGAGATTCCCGAAGCCGCCGAGCGCGAAATTCTGCGCGCGTTGAGCAAAAGCCCGGAGAGTCGGCAGGCCACGGCGAGCGAGTTGATCGATGCCGTCAAAGCAGCCATTGATCCCGGCGGCATGGCGCAAACCCGCATGTCCTCGCCCACGCTGGCATTCACGCCCGATGATGCACAGCTCAGTACCACGCTGGATCAGCCCCCGGTCGAGCCGGCTGAACCCACACAGCGGCGCAGCCCATTGATCCGCATTCTGCTGGCGCTGGTGGTGATCACGCTGGTAGGCGCGGAAATTCTCTCGCTGGTGCTCAACAATGCGGGCGGCACGCTCGCTCCCGAGCCCGACGCGACGCTCGTCATTGCCGAGAGCGAGCTCGATTTTCTGCCCGTCGCCGTGCATTACTCGTCGAACGAGTTCAACCTCATCAACACCAGCAGCAGCCCGATTGATCTGCGCGGCATTGTCTTTCAAAGCGGGGATGTGATCTTCAGTCTGGATTCGCTGCGGCGGAATTCGCTGCCAGCGGGTATGTGCATTCGCATCTTGCAGGATGGACTGACCAGCCGCCTGCCCGAAGGCTGCCGCGAAGTCCTCACACAGACCTTCTTCGCCGATACCTCGCGCTTTTTCTGGCTCTCCGAGTTCACTGTCAAGCGCAGCGACAACCTCACCGCGACCTGCGCCGGCAATACCGGACGCGGCAGCCTGACCTGTGCGCTGGCGCTGCCCATGGTGCGCGACCCCGGCGTGTAACCCATTCAAGCCTGTTGATCTGTAGGGACGCCCAACGGAGCGTCCGTTTTGCTTGACCGCACCGAACTGCATCCCGCAGATCGTTTGTAGGGGCGCACCTATGTGTGCGCCCACCGCCGGGCAGACACACAGGTCTGCCCCTACAAAAAACATGCGGTAACCTATTGTGAGCGACAACCAGCGAGGTTTACTGCGCCACCGCGACCGCGCTGGCATACTCTGCCGTATGTGTCAGGCTGATGTCCCATTCCGTCAAGCCGAGTTCAGCGGAGAGCGCCGCCGCTGGCCCATGCAGCACGAGGCGCGGACGCCCGCGTTCGCCCCCGCGAATCTCGATGTCTTTCCAGCTCACATCGCCGATCCCCGTGCCGAGCGCCTTCGCGACCGCCTCTTTCGCCGCCAGCCGGGCTGCCAGCCGATGCGGTTGATCCTCGCAGTCGGCGCGTTCGTCCAGCGTGAAGAAGCGATTGAGGAAGCGGTCGCCAAACCGCGCGATCCCATCCGCAATCCGCTGATTTTCGATCAGGTCAATTCCACAACGCAGCATGTCTTCCTCACAGCAGTTAGCAGTAGGAACACCCACACTGCATGAGCGTCCGCTGTTCTCAAAATCTGGGCGGACGCGATTTATCGCGTCCCTACAGAGAATATAATCGGATTAGGGGGCCGAATGCTAACAGCCAAGCGCTAAATGCCCATTGCTCAGCGCCAACCGTTACCCCTAAGACAGCGTATTTTGCTACAATCAGATCATAAATCAAATATTGATTAGATTGGATGGCGTATGGCGGTGTTACACGAACAATCACTGAACGGTCACCGGGAAATGCTCACCATCAAGAACCCGGTCACCGAAGAGGAACTCGGCAGCATCCCGGTGCTGACCGCCGACGATATCCGCGCGGCAGTCGAACGCGCGCGGGCGGCGCAGCCCATGTGGCAGGCGCTCGGCGCTCGGCAGCGCGGGCGGCTGATCAACCGCTGGAAAGACATGATCTGGCAGGATCAGAAAAACTGCATGGCGGTCATCCGGCGCGAGACGGGCAAAACGGACGCGAACGCCTTCATCGAAATCTGCATTCTGGACGCCGCCGTCAATTACAACGTCAGCCGCGCGCCCGGTCTGCTGCGCGACCAGTATCGTCCCTCGTTCATTCCGGTCATGCACCGCGCCAAAGTGACCTATAAGCCGCATGGCGTGGTCGGCTTCATCACACCGTGGAACTATCCGTTTATGAATGCGCTCTCGGATCTCGTGGCCGCGCTGGCGATGGGCAACACCGCCATCCTCAAGCCGAGCGAAGTTACGCCCTACACCGCCTTCTACGCCGTCGAGATGATGTACAAAGCAGGCATCCCCAAAGACGTGGTGCAGGTGGTCACCGGCGACGGCCGCACCGGCGCGGCGCTGGTCGATTTCGTCGATTACATCATGTTCACGGGCAGCACCGCCAACGGCAAGAAGGTCGCGCTGCGCGCCGCCGAACGCCTGATCCCCTGCTCGCTGGAACTGGGTGGCAAAGACCCGGTTATCATCCTCAACGATGCCAATCTGGACGCCGCGGCGACGGGTACACTGCGCGGCGCGCTCGAAAATGCGGGGCAAGCCTGCGTGTGCGTCGAGCGGGTGTACGTTGAAAGCGGCATCTATGACGCCTTCGTGCAGAAGATCGTCGAGTATGCGAATAAGCTGGTGATCGGCAACGGCGACGGCTTCGACATTCACATGGGCAGCCTGACCAACAAGCGCGAACTGCTGCGCTGCGAGGAACATGTCCGCGAGGCGGTCGCCAGCGGGGCGAAAGTCCTGTACGGCGGCAGCGCGCGCCCCGATCTCGGCCCGCATTTCTTCGAGCCGACCGTTATGATCGATGTCGATCACTCGATGAAGTTGATGAACGAAGAGACGTTCGGCCCAATCATCCCGATCATGAAAGTCAAAGACGCCGAAGAAGCGATTCAACTGGCCAATGAGAGTGAATACGGCCTCTCCGCGACCATTTTCACCAGCGATTTGCGCCGGGGCGAACGGCTCGCCCGCCTGATCAATGCCGGAGATGTCAGCATCAACCGCCCACAGATCGTCTTTGGCACGCCGTCCGTGCCCATGGGCGGCGAGAAGAACAGCGGCGTGGGTCGACGCAACGGCAAAGAAGGCTTGCTGCGCTTCGTCAAAACGCAGTCGATCATCACGGACACGCTGCTCATCGCGCCGACCGACCTGACGCAGGCCGACCCGATCTCACTGCTCGGCATGCAGGTCATGCGCTTGATCCACAAGGTCTTCCCGTATCTGTAGCAGCAGTCATAGTTCATAGTAAAACCAAATTTCACCGTGAACTGTGACTACCGGCCTCGCGCACAGCACCATTGTAGGGACGCCATGAATGGCGTCCGTCTGTTTTTAATCCCATCGGACGCGATAAATCACGTTCCTACGAAGACCAATTCCGCTTGGCGCAGGGGTGGGGTCGAAAAGCAACCTTTTTAGACACCCTCAGGCGTCGTCCGCCACTAATGGACAGCGCAGGCGCTATTCCTACGAAGAA
>CALKIA010000469.1 GCA_937988705.1 uncultured Chloroflexota bacterium
GATGTGCGCTTTCACCCGGATGAAGCGCTGTTCAGCACGTTTGCGCGCCATGCCGCGCTCAACGGCGACTGGCTGCTGCACGGATCGCTCGACAAGCCGCCGCTGGCGATCTACGCCAGCGCCCTGTCGATGACGCTGTTCGGGGCGCGCGGCGAAAACACGATCCTGACGTTCGACTATCGCGTCGGCGAATTCACAGCCCGGCTGCCCGCCACTTTCGCGCAGATCGTGCTGGTCGCGGTGGTCTATGCGCTGACTAAGCGGCTGTATCGTAATCGAACGGTCGCGGCATGGGCAGCGCTGTTCGCCGCGTGCTCACCGGTCGCGGTGGCGTTCAGCGCGACCGCCTTCACCGATGGGCTGATGCTCCTGTTCATGACGCTGGCGCTGCTGGCGGTCAGCCGGGGAAACTGGCTGTGGAGCGGCATCTGGTTGGCGCTGGCCTTCGCCAGCAAACAGCAGGCGCTGTTTTACGCGCCGCTGGTGCTGGCGCTCGGTTGGGCGCTGGATGGGCTGAACCTCCGCCGACTGGCGCAGTTCGCTGCGCCTATCGGGGTCGGCGTGCTGCTGCTGTTTCTGTGGGATGTCGCGCGTGCGCAGGAGACGAGTCTCTGGGCGCTGGCCGCAGCCAACAACACCCTTGCCGGGCTGGCCGCCAACCCGTTCGCCCGCCTCGGCGCGTGGACAGAACTCGGACGCCTCATGCTCGGCACGCCAAACTTTCTGCTGTTCGGTGGCGCAGCATTAGCGGTCATCAGCGGCGTGATCCGGCGCCCGCGTCAACCCGCCACGCTGATCGATTCGGTGCTGGCGCTGTTCGTGCTCGCCTACGTTGGGGCGCACGTGCTGATCACCTTCAATGTGTATGACCGCTATTTGCTGCCGCTGGTTCCGCTGGTGGCCATTTTAGGGGCGCGCGGCGGCATCTGGCTGTGGGTGCAGATCAGCCGCATCTTACCCCGCGGTGAAGCGAACGTGATCGCGGCCGCGATCGCGCTGGCGCTCGTCATTGGCGGGTGGAACGCAGCGGAAGGGAATGTGAATGTCGGCGGCGATGGTGGGAACGGGCAGCGCGGCGAGTATACGGGCATTCACGAGCTCGCCGACTTCCTCAACCAGCAGTCACTCGGCGCGATCGTCTACGACCGGTGGATCGGTTGGCAGTTAGGTTATTATCTCGGAGAGTGGACGGATAAACGTAAAGTGTACTATCCAACAACTGAAGCGTTTATCGCCGGGGCGCTTGATCAAACTGACCCAGCCCCCCGTTATCTGACAGCTCCGGTTGATCAACCGATTGCGAGCTGGCTCGATGCACTACGAGCAGCAGGTTTCACTGTGACACGAGTGTATAACGCGCCGCGGTTTGTCGTGTATGAACTGCTACCGCCGCCCCGCCTTTAGCATCTCTTGCACCACCGTCACGAGATTATGGGCGATGTAAGGCTTAGTCAAATAGCGATCGGCGCCGCCGTTCAGTGCATCACGAATTTGATCCGGGTCGACCAGTGCAGACAGCACGAGCACCGGCATCAGATCAAAGGTGGAATGACTGCGAATTTCGGCCAGAAATTCCATCCCGCTAATGTCGGGCATCATGAGATCAAGAATCAAGAGATCAGGGCGGAGCCCGGATTCAAGCTGCTGCCCGGCCAGGCGCGCATGATCAACTGTCACCACATTTAAGTTGATCCGTGCGAGCAAAATCCGCACGAGCTGCAGGAGATCGGGGTCATCATCAACCACGAGGATGCATTTTCCGCTCAAAGTCACCGCTTACACGCCTTTCTGCGTTTCGGATGAAACGATTGTACTGTAGCTTACCACAGCCTGTTTTGCTCATCCCTATAGATCGGTGTATGCTCAAGAATTATATCGTGCAACAGGAGGTCTTCGCTTGAAACGTTTTATCCAGCTTGTCGTGTTATTGGCGATCCCATTGCTTTCGGCAGGGTGTTTTCGTTCGGCTGGGGACACGATTGAGCCGACTCAGGATGCTGCCTCGAACTCGGTCGTGCTGGAAGCTACCACCACTTCCCCGTCGAGCGGGCTCCCCGGAACGGCAACGCTCCCCCCCATCACGGTTCTAGCACCGAATACGCGCGCCGCGGCAACCGAAGAAGTCGCCTCCGCAGCGACCAACACCCGTTCACCGCAGACCATTGTACCGCCGCCAACAGCGACACCCCAGTTCATCACGCCCGGTTCACCCTTAGGTCCCGTCCCGTTCGAAACGACGGTGCCGCGGACCGCCGAGACTACCGCCGAAGCGCAAGGTGCGGCTGAAGCGGGCGACGCCGAGATCGATGTGGCCAGTACTAACACGGATCCGTGCATTTACGTTGTGGAATCGGGTGACAGCCTGTACTCGATTGCTATTGACCATGATACTACGATTGATGACTTGTTAGCGGTAAATCCTGACCTTGACGGCAATCCGCCCGTGATTTTCCCGGACGATGAGCTGAATTTACCCGATTGTGACAGTACTTCGACGCGCGTACCGCGGTCGACAGCCACCATCGAACCAACCAGCGCGCCCGGCACAGCCACCGCGGGCGAAGTTTACACCGTCGAGCCGGGAGATACACTGTTCAATATTGCGACGAACTACGGTGTGACGATTGCCGACATTGTCGACGCGAACCCCGGCCTCGATCCGGATCGGCTGTCGATCGGTCAGCGCATTATCATTCCGCCGAGCGATGGTTAAGCACCGCTAACCGCATCCTGTTGCGCTGCGCCAGCCAGCAGGGTAAGGTTTATCGGTCACAGTACGTGACATCCCGTGAAAACGGGTTACAGGTCAGTTTTGGGGTTTTGCGGACGCGATAAATCGCGTCCCTACGCAAGCACCGCTTTCTCGTAGGGACGCAATTCATTGCGTCCGCTGCTTTTAGAACGACTTTGCACTATTCTACGTAACTATCGGTTTAATGCCCTACTCCACCAATCGCGCCGCCCAGATGGTCAGGTCGTCAAACGTAATATCGACGGCGCCATCCTCGGCGACTGCCGCCGTGAGCCCCGTATAGCCATCCGTGTAGCGCGTGTCGTGCGTGTCGGCGATGAACTGCCCGTTCACGTACAGCGCCAGATAATCGCCGATGCACACCGCCCGAATCCGGTTGATGCCCCGATTCTGGTTGACCACATCCGTCTGCGTCCAATCGATCAAGCCGTCCACCCGTTCGGTTGCGCCGCGCCGAATCGAGTAGTAGCCATCCCCGCTGATCAGGAAGTAGTAGCCGTCACCGTCGTTGTTGGCACTGGCACGGCACAGCAAGCCGTAAGCGTTATTGCGGTCATCCGACAGCTGCGTCGCCTCCACCTCGATCACCACATCGGTGTGGCGCTCCGCATTCAAGCCGGACACAAAGCCGGCCTGCTCGGAATAGGCGCGGTACACGCCATCTTCTATGCGAAAATCGATACCATAACCCTCGGCCATCCGCCCGCGCCACGCATAGCCCTGATCAAAGCTCTCGCGCAGCAGCACCTCATGGAGGAGGAACTGCTCGGAGGGCTGCGCCGCACAGCCGATCAGCCCGACGATCAGCCCGAACGCGCTCAGGAGCAGCGCCGCACTGCGCATAGTTGTGACCCTTTCCTGATATGAGAAGATTGAAAATGACTGTTGTTTTGTCCGACATTTAAGGTTTGCCCGCCACATCCTTCGGTGTATAATCGGAATGGTGGACGAAGTTCACTGAAAGAAGAACAAGCCCAAGGTTATACACCATGATTGAAGTTGTTATCGACAGCATCCGCGTGAGCCTCATGTCGCAGTATCGTATTGTGATCCTCAAGGATTCGACGACCGACCGGTATTTGCCGATCTGGATTGGTCCATGTGAGGCGGACGCGATCACGATTGAACTGCAAGAGATGCCTCCTCAACGCCCACTCACGCATGATTTGCTTAAGTCGATGATCCGTGAACTTGGCGGCAAGGCCGTCCACATCCTGATCAACGATCTCCGCAATGACGTGTATTATGCCCGCGTTGTTATCGATGTGGCAGGGCGACAAATTGAAGTCGACGCCCGACCCAGCGATGCGATCGCGCTCGCCGTCCGCGCCAAAGTGCCGGTCTTCGTCTCGGATCATGTGATGGAACGGCACTCGATTGAGCCGGAAGAAGATGTCGAACGAACGGTTGGCGGGAAAGAACTCGACGAAGATCGCCTGAGCGCGTTCAAAGATTTCGTCAACAGCCTCGATCTCGATGATCTGGACGACGAAGAAGAATAACGAGTCACAACCTGTCGTGTCGGTCGGCACAACTTGTAACGCGAGAACGGCGTACCGATACCGGAGCGCCGTTTTGTTTCTCTTTGGATAGGGTTCATGACCTCAAACCCCGGTATCCTTAGGCTTGCGCCTCACAGCCCTGAAGCCGAAGAGGCGGTGATCGGCGGCGTACTGACCGATCCCGATTTATTCCTCGGAATTGCCGCCTACCTCCGACCTGAAGACTTCCACATCAATCGTCTGGCGATTGTCTGGGAAGCGATGATGCGCGTCGCCGACCGCAATGACGGCATCGACGTGCTCACGGTCAGCGAAGAAATTCGCGCCATCGGCAAAGCGGAGCAGTTTGAAGACAAGGCGCGCGGTTTTCTCGTCAATTTGATCAACCGCACACCCACGTCAGTGCATACCGAAGCGTACGCCCGCGTGGTCGAACGTCTGGCGATTCGCCGCCGCCTGCTCACGGCCGCCGACGAGATCAAAACGCTGGCGTACGACGAACAGCTCCCGATTGAGCGCATCACCAGTGAAGCCGAGTCGCGCCTGTTCCGCGTGACGGAACGCAATCAGCGCGGCGACCTTGTGCCGATGTATCAGGC
>CALKIA010000470.1 GCA_937988705.1 uncultured Chloroflexota bacterium
AGAGCACAGTCCGGATGGAGAATGTTAGTTGAAAAGGCACACGCTACAGTACGAAGTGAAGAACTTCGCCGCCAGCTGTTTGCCACGCCGACAATCAAAATAGATCAGCTTGGCGTTCCCGTGGAGGACATTAGACCCTACTTTTCAGTGACAGTGTTGAACATTCTAGCCGATATAGATCTGGCGGAGCAGGATTTCACGGTTTGCTTGCCTAAGCGCACGTCAATTCTACAGGACGTCATATTCTCGGATAACCTGCGCATATTGATATTAGGACATAGAGATAAACCATCGTGGACTGCAAGCGAGGTGTATTCCGAAATTAGCTATGAGCTTTATCTGCTGTACGAACGTGGAGGATTCCTTTTTGAGGTAGCATCATCCAAGATCATCGCACGGGCAATGCGAGATAGTTTTGGAAGCAGCAAACTGGACCAGGTACCGAAGGCTTTGATCGAAAGTGTTCTTGCACAGGTTGAATTGGAAACATATTACGGTTGGGGAATGCGCCGAACAAGCTACGCCAACTCCACGGTGCCAAGATACAAAATGCACTACGGAAGAGAGGCGGAGGATACAATCCGTCATGTGGATGGACAATTCTTTTCGGTAGGCCATATCATGGCGCGTGTAAAATGGGACGACTCCTCAATGGTTCTGGGATTGAGCGGTGACAACGGACGTATCTGGGCGTCTTCCCGTGAAAGTGTCGAGTCTCTTGTAACTTGGTGCGATCGTTTAGCAGAGTATATGACAACCAACGCGGCTACAGTTCTACCGCACCTATCACATTTGAAAAGTAGTAGACGTATTGATGCGCTTCCAGCCGAGCCGTTTTTTGTGGAGTTCACGGAGGAGCATTATTTCCATGTGGAGAGTGGTATTCGATTTAATGTAGTGTCCGACCACCGTTGGGTCGATATACCAGCGAATGAAGTCCAGTTTGTCCTAAAGTCAGATTCATTGAACAAAAGCAGGTTGGTAGGTTGCAAGCTGGCGTTGCAAGCTGGGGATGTAGAAATTCCAATTGAATATAATCTTTCCGCCCAAAAACTCTACAGCATGGCCGATGAGTTTTGTTGTGTTGTTCAGGTCCCAGAACGGGATCGATTGCGTGAGTACTTGTTAAGTGACTATTTGTGCACATTTCCTTTGAAACTGCTACTTGCGGATGGTAGCGTGATAATTGGTAAGGACTGGTATCCATACCAGGCGATGGCATACGATTTGCCGAGTGACGTTTTTGCGGATGTTGACTGGCTCGCATTAAACACAGACATTAAGATTGAGGATGCAGGAATGATACGCGAGGATGATGCTCGCCAGACATTCGCTCTATCCGGAAAAAGGTCTGTTCTGGATGCAATGAAACACCATTTATCTAGCCATTTTCCTCAGAGCCTAGTTTTCTCTGATCACCACTCCAATGAGATTGCGGATTTGGTGAGACTATCTCGTAATCCAGACGGGCGTCTCGATGTCGCATTTTATCACTGCAAAGCGTCATCTGACTCGTCCGCTGGAGCCAGAGTAGGCGATCTTTACGAACTGGTGGGGCAGGCACAGAAGTCGATAAGGTGGATTCAGAAGACTACTTTGTTTGAGACAATACGTTCTCGAATAGCTGGATCAGACATAGTGTGTGGAAGTATCGCTGATCTTGATGATCTTCTGGACGGCGCCTCTCCAATGTTGGCACGATATTTCGTTCATATTGTTCAACCCGGCTTGAGTATCAGCAGTGTTCAACAGCGACAAGCTGAACAAGCTCAAGCCATTAGATTACTGCTTCAGTCAATCTATGACTCGCTGGCTAATTTGAACGCGCACCTGATCATAATTGGTGATCAGTAGGCACATGGCGCTAGCTTTCTGGCGAGATCAATATAATTGGCAGGTCTATGTCTTCGATTTGATGCGGTACGAAGTCATTATGCAGCGTGGTGCACCGTTGATCCCGTTTGGAGTCATTTCGTCGACACTTGAAGTGAGTGGTTTCCAGGCCGAGATGTAGATAGATATCGGTGTAGAACAACGAGCTGTTTAGTAATCGATTGCCGGAGAGCCTCTATGGATTCACTGCCTGACAACGCAAGCGCGCGAAGATTTGAGAAACTAGAAATCACATCTAACCCCTCTGTCTTTGTCTCATATGCCCGCCCAGATCAAGCGGTTGCGGAACAGGTGGAGACCTATCTAGAGGCAGCAGGCGTGCGCGTGTTCCGGGATGCGAGTATCGCCAGCGCTGACAACTGGGATATGGCGATTGAGAAAGCCCTTGGTGAATGCGATCGGATGGTATTGCTGCTCTCGGCCTCCTCCATGCCATATCGCAAAGAGGTATACCGTGAATGGTTTTACTTCGATCAGGAAAAGAAGCCGATCCACCCGCTGTATATCGAGAAATGCGCGTTGCACAGCCGCATGTATGCCTACAACTACATTGACGCCCGCACTGACCTGAACGCGGCGCTGGCACGACTGCTCGCTGATCTCGGAAAACCGTTTTCCGCGCCGGACGCGATGGTGGGAGCCGATCGGATAATGGTAACGGAAGGAGCCGAACCCCGAACCGTACCGGAAGCGCTTGTAGCGCTGCGATCAGCCCTCTGCGACGCAAACGGGAGTGTCGCGCTCACGCCAGAGCAAATCAAGGCGCTGATTGAACATGAACCTGCTGACATCGATGAGTATCGACTGACGCGGGTGGCGGAGTGGTCGCAGCCGCGTTATGCCCTAGATAATCGGTTCGTCAACTTGACCCTGCTCGTCGATCAAGGCGAGGACGCACAGGGACCGCGCTGGAGTAATCCCCAAGAGAATCCACGCTTCAACGATCTGCGCGACGTACTGGTGGAGAAAATCGGCGATCCAGTCCTTGTTTTGTTGGGAGCGCCAGGGTCGGGGAAGTCAACACTTCTTCGGCGCTTCCAGTTGGACGACGCAGCGGATCATCTTTGCGGCAGAGCAGCGGACGATAAACTAAGCTTCTTCATCACGCTCAACAGTTACCGCGATACCAGTGCTCCACGTCAGTGGTTAGCTGTGGAATGGAAACGTCACTATCCTAATCTGCCGCCGCTGGATGATCTGATTAACACGGGACGGATGCTGTTTCTGCTGGATGCGCTCAACGAAATGCCACACCGCAATGCCCCCGAGTATCACGAGCGGGTGGAGCTGTGGCGCGATTTCATTCAGGATGTGACGCGGACAGGCTGCCGGGCAATTTTCTCGTGTCGCAGCCTTGACTACAGCGCGCCCTTGAGCAGCAAGGATCTTCGCGTACCGCAGATCGTCGTGCAACCGATGGGTGCTGATCAAGTGAAGGACTTTCTCGATGTGTATATCCCGGCGCAAGCGAGTGCAATTTGGCGTGAGCTAGAAGGGTCACCGCAATTTGACCTGTTTCGCACGCCGTATTTCCTCAAATTGCTGATTGAGCAAGCGGGCGAAGGCGTGCCGAAGGGGAGAGCCAGTTTGTTTACGGGCTTTGTTCGGCAGGCATTGGAGCGCGAGATCCGGGGAGGCAACCACCTCTTGGACCCAAACGGATTGCTGACGGAACGCGATCATGGACGTATCACACAGGGTAAGTGGCGCGACTCGTTCGATCTGCCCGCGCGGGGTCAGCTTATCCCTAAGTTGAGCGATCTTGCCTACAAAATGCAGTCCAACCGAAATACGACTGAAGGCGGGCAAATTCGTGTGGATTATGACACCGCGTGCGATCTGCTCGACCACGACCGCGACGAGGATATTCTGCGGGCGGGCGTAGCGCTGAACGTGCTGGATGAGGACACGGCGCGTGAAGAAGTACTGTTCTTCCACCAGCTACTGCAAGAGTTCTTCGCGGCGCGCAAGCTGGCGACCCAACTGGATGTTGCGAAAGTGCGTGTCGAGTGGCGCATCGAAGCCGTAAAACCGAGCCTGAGCGAGACGTTGGCGGGACTGGGGGATAGTGACCCACTGCCACCGCTGCCGGGGACGGGCTGGGAAGAGACGACGAGGTTGGCGGCGGCGCTAAGCGAGAATTCAGAGGCGTTCATCCGTAATCTGATGGCGGTCAATTTACCCTTAGCGGCGCGGGCGGCAGCAGGGGCGGAAGTCAAGATCGGCGATGGGCTTGTAAGTGATCTTCAGCAGGCGCTGATAGCGCGAACGCAGAATAGGGCCGCCGATCTTCGAGCGCGGATTGCAGCGGGTGAAGCGTTGGGCGAACTGGGTGATCCGCGGTTTGAGCGCCGCACAGGAAAGTTTGGTGACTATCTGTTCCCACCGCTGGTGAATATCGAGGGTGGAACATATCCGATCGGCGCTGATGATGGGAGTTATGACCGTGAGAAGCCTGCCCACACCGTTGATCTTGTGCCGTTCCAGATCGGGATGTTTCCAGTGACGAACGCGGAATATCGCTGCTTCATCGAGGCGGGCGGGTACACTGACGAACAGTGGTGGGACACGGACGCGGCGCTGGATTGGTTGCGTGGTGACGGAAGCGTCGACAATCAAGCGATTGGCTTGCGAGAAACACGGAAACTGTTGGAAGATTGGACAGAAGAGGGTTTACGTGATTTGGTGCGGCAAAACCGCATGACTTCGAAGAAGGCAGACGAGTGGATCACCATCAAGAATTGGACAGAGACCCAATTTGAGAACTGGCTCAGCGAACAATTCCCGTCACCAAAAAAGTACCGCGCACCGGAATATTGGAGTGATGAACGTCTTAACAACCCGGCACAACCAGTTGTCGGAGTAACGTGGTTTGAGGCGCGTGCCTACTGCCAGTGGCTCAGCGCACAGACAGGAAACACCTTCAAGTTGCCGAGCGAAGTACAATTTGAAGCCGCCGTGCGGGGCAAGACTGGACGCTCGTTTGCGTATGGTACTACCTTCGACTCCGCTCGCAGCAATACGTTTGAAAGCCACATCCGGCACTCGACACCTGTCGGGATCTTTGACAATGCGACGCCAGAAGGGGCCTTTGACCTTATCGGCAATGTCTTTACATGGACGACATCTATTTTCGACCAAGAGCACTTCGCTTATCCCTATCGCGCAGAAGATGGGCGGGAAGATAAGGAAAAAATCGATGTTCGGCGGGTGCTGCGCGGCGGGGCATGGTACTACTTTAGGGATTATGCGCGTGCGGTTTATCGCAGCAACCACTATCCCAACGTCCGAATTGACTACTACGGGTTTCGGTTGGTGAGTCTGCCATAGTTTTATCTTAACCGCGAACTCAGTGGGTCGTTTCCAGGGATGATGGCCTGAATGTTTACGTAGTGGTCGATGCTTCCAAGCAGTTCCTCGGCGTGAACAGCGACAAGGCCTACGCGCTCGTAGCCTCACCGAGCTGGCGGGTTATGTCGGTTGTGGAGGCGGAGCAGTTTTGTCAGGTGTTGGAGTAACTGATGGCGCGCAGCACTGCGGCGCAGTAGATTGCGATGTTACAGGGAAGCGCTAACGTTCTTTGCCTAGGAACGGTGCTCTTTGTTCGAGCAATGGCCTGCGCATTGAAGGTTGGGGAAGTAAGACAATATGCAGGATGATACAGAACGGTTCTATCGCGAGAAAACGCGCGTGCGACGTCTCCGCTGGATTGGGATCGAATTTATTCTCGTCGGTGTTGGCTGCATCATCGCGGGGGTGTTCGTGGCTAGAGTCGAATTTGTCGGGATTTACACTGCATGAGTCTCGTGTTTATAAGTTACTCGCGAAAAGACGCTGAGCTCGTACTAGAACTCGCGAACGAGCTAAAGCAACACCATGTGCCGATCTGGCTGGATCAGTTCGATATCCTGCTTGGTCAACGTTGGGATGTAGCGATTGAGACGGCGCTCAAAGCGTGTACCCACGTGCTCGCGGTGCTGTCGCCAACTGCGATCAGCTCGCAGAATGTGCTGGACGAAATCAGCTATGCGATTGACGAGAAGAAGACATTAATCCCAATTGAACTTGCGGATTGTGACATTCCCTTTCGACTGCGGCGGTTTCAGCGCAAGCGGTTTCAGGAGAACTACGTTGCGGCGTTTGATATGCTGCTGAAAGAGCTGCCGCACGGAGCGGAAGCGGGCGAACTGGCAGCTGGCCGGCGCGAGGTTGAGGTACACGCCGCGCTGGTCATTAACCGGCAGATCACGCCCGCTGTTACTGGGATTGAGACGGGGACGATGCCTGCGCTGGCGATTCAGGCAGGTTCACGTAAGGCTTATGTCCCGATCATGCACCCGCCGGTGATTATTGGCCGCGGGTCAGACTGCGACATTATCGTGCGGGTGGCATCTGTGTCACGCCATCATGTCAAGATCACGCGGGAAGGTGATCACTATCTGGTGGAGGATCTGGGCAGTCGCAATGGCACGAGTCTTAACGGCTTTGGTCTCACACCCGCGTACCCGCTACTACTGCAACCCGGTTATACCATTGGCATCGGGGAAGTGCGCCTGCAGTTCGATCCGGAACGATCACCTAGTCTCCCGCTCGATGTACTTGACAATGACGATGATGTTGAGACTGTCAGTTTCGTTGACCCGCGCCAATTTGACGACGAAATCATCACGCTGGCCACCCCGCTAGCGGTTACGCAGCCGATACCGATAGCGAAGTCGATTGAACTCATCAGTGACGAGGAAATCGTGATAGTGATGGGGTTGACGTTGGAGCCGGGACTCACGACGGCACAGTTTCGGTTTCTGCAACTGCTGGTGCAGGCCAAAGGCGCGGTGTGTACACGAGATGAGATCGCGGAGTATGTGTGGCCCCAGACTGCGAACGATAGGGTGAGCAACATTGTTATTGATATCGTGGCACATACGGTGCGCGACCGGCTCGCCGAAATTGACCGAGGGTGGACATACGTCATTGCGGAAGGTGATCACTGCTACCGCTTCAATGATCGGCTGATGAAAACATGATCAATTACCAGACTAATTTACGAGATGCAAAACTAATTGATCGACCACTCCGTCTGTTCAATATGATTGGGAGAGGATCAGCGGTGGCAGTCGCTGTGAGTTCATGGCGGTCGAAGAGTTTGAGCTGTTTGTTCACGCAGTGGATCAATTGATGGAGAGTAGCAACTCTGCGCCGCAGTAGATTGGTTGAAAGTTGGGGAAGTAAGACAATATGCAGGATGATACAGAACGGTTCTATCGCGAGAAAACACGCGTGCGACGTCTCCGCTGGATTGGGATCGGGATCGAATTTATTCTCGTCGGCGTTGGCTGCATCATCGCTGCTGCATTCTTTACCACCCGACCCCCAACTCCTCCAGAAAATCACAAGTTGCGTAGACAGTAACTTGATAATCCAATGAGATAGATATGCGTCAGTGAAAACCGTTTTCAAAATGAACAAGGATTTGGTCTAAGCTCTCTTTGATGCACTCTAAGTTCGTAAGGCTATTGGCCTTATCAGCTGTGGGACTATCGGATTGTGCCTTGCCAGTACAATGGGTCTACAGTTTTGCTAGCACCTCATCGGCATCGACTTGTCCCCAGTAATAGCCCATACGTGTGCTGGCTGTTTTCGCACGTTCGGCTTCGATATGGGCTTGCGTTTTGTCGTTGTTCGCCAAATGCGCCCATGCCAATGCACTGTGGATGTCCACCTCGAAGATACGATACTCGCCACTGACAGCGTAGCTGAGCGCCTCGTTCAAATCATTGAAGGCGGCAGATGCATTATGCATGTGCTTGGCGTACCAACGGCCACGCCCCAGAAGAGCGCCAATCCATACGTCGCGCTTGTCGACTTTTCGCGCAAGATCCACTGCCCTGCTGTAATGACGGCGTGCGTCTGCGATCATCCGCTTGGCGGCGGCGATGTCCCCGGCGATACGTTCGCACTGACTAAGTTGGTCGATCCAGCCCTCATCTTTGCACATTCTGGCATTCGTCTCGTTGATTGTCTGTGCGTATACGGGCGAGCCCATATGCAGGACGTGATCAGCATGTCTAATGCCGCGAATGCTTATCAGCGTCTTGATCCCATAAGCCTGATACTTTCCCCGCTCAATAGCTTCTGCATGCGTGAAGGCGGCAGATGCTCCCTGAGTGTCTCCGACAAGATGCAGCGCTCGCGCAAGCGATGCTTGTGCGGAAAGTTCCATTTCCTGGCGTTCTGCTGGCATGCGTTCCTTATTAGCCAGTGCTAATGCGCGGCGAGCGGCTTCCACGCAAGCGGTGAGATTGCCAAGATTGGCATAAAGATCACTCAAGTTGAGTTCATCACGGCTCGTGCTGTAGTAGTCACCCAACTGCAGCGATAGTGCGATACTGCGCGTGAACAGTGTCACTGCTTCTTGTCCGAGTCCGAGGTTCATATGACAAAGACCGCCGACGCCTAACATTGTGCTTTGTGCCTCCCCTGTTTTAAGGTGGGGGTCGCAGTCCCAATTGCCGTTCGGAAAGAAATCGGACACCACTGCTATTGTGGTTTCATAAGCGCCGAGGACGTGCATCAATACCCAGCGGTTCCCTTGAGCCAAGTAGCGCCACAGTGCTGCAAAAGCGCGCTCATACGCTCCCGCTGCACAGCGATGATGCACAACTTCGATGAACGGCGCGAGATCGTTCAGTGTGAGCGGTGCATACCTGCCCGTGACCCGCTGTTTCTGCTGAAAAGCTTGAAAGTTTTCATGCGCGCCCTGTTCATAGTAATCCGCGATCCTGTGATGCAATGCGCCTTCCTCAGGTTGCGAATTCAGACGTTCTTTGTAATAAGCGCTTACAAGGGGATGTAAGCTGTACGCAGCGGATCGATCCTGCTCGGTCACCAAGCGGATCAACCGTTTCTGTATCAAGCCGTCGCGCAACTCGGCGAATGCCTGATCGGTGAGCTCCAGGAGTGGAGCATTAAGCGTTGGCTTCGAAAACGGTAGTTTCAGCTTAGATGTTACGTTTCTGTGCCTGAAGATTTGCTCGAAAGATTCTTCATGCACCGGGCGGCGGAAAGCGCTAAAAATCAGCAAGAAGGCGCGTTCCGCTGTGCTTAGTTGGTCATCATAGCGCCGCAGTACCCGTTTGACACGCTCGTAGCGGCTCTCGTTCGCCGTCGGAGCAGACACTGCGTCGAGCCGATTCGCATCGCCCTTGTACAAATCATGCAGCAAACTGCCGACTAGACTCAGCGTGAGTGCGTGACCGTCCCAGCGCGTGACGATCTTATCAAGTGCTGCGTCCTCACCCTTGACACCTACTGACTGCAGTAGGGCGCGCCCATCCTCCTCGCACAGGCGCGTAACATCGTGCTGGCTGAATGTCGTGTAAGCAACCAGATCGATCAAGGGGGCACGGCTAGTCACAAGACATAGTGAATCGCCACCGACGGTTGCCACCATACGCAAGAAATCGTGTAGTGCCTCACTGCGGATTGCACCATATTGATCTCCAGCCTCATATTGGATGACCTCGAAGCCATCCAGCACAATAACAGCCCTACGATCCCGAATCAACGCGGCAAGATAGCCTGCTCGTGCTGACACACTGCTTGCAGCGTGTGCCAGCTGTTCGCCACCGAAATGGGTAACTGCAGCCTCGAAGAACAAGTCAGCGCTACGCTCCTCGTAGAATGACCACCAGAATGCTGCGGTGCGTTGAGTACTGGCGAGCAGTTCGTCAACGAATTTACGTGCGAGACTAGTTTTGCCCTCACCACCGTATCCGATTAAGCCGATCACACGGATGAACCGATCGAGGTAGTCAGTGTGAAGCTTCGTGAGCAGGTCTGCACGTCCGACCCATTCGGTCAAGCTATTTGGCGCACGAGAGAGGTCAATCGGCTTTTGCTTGGGTGCTTGCTTGATTTGCCGTTCTTGTTCCGCGTTCAGCTTAGGCGTTTGACCCGCTTGACGTGGGTAGGGCAGTTCGCCTGCATAGGCTTCGACTAATAGTGGAGGCAGTGTAAGTACATACGCATTGATGCCAAATGCTGTGCTTTGATCTTTGCCGCCATCATTGGGATACCAAGTCTGCGCGATAATGCCAACGACTACGTTCAGTTCCATGTCTAAGACCGCAGCGCCGCTCATACCACGATCAATGTGCGGTGAGTCGAGTTGAAGCGGTTCAGCTTGCCATTGATCATTCTCCGGTGCGCCAATAGACCCACCGATCTCTCCCCATGCGAACGCTCCCTCGTACCTATCGAGTCGACGGTAACCGTAGCTGCGAAACGGATTGCCATCTGACCGATCTCCAGCACAAATGCGGGCGTACTTGCCGGGAGCAAGCGGGGATAGTGACGACTTCAATTTGAGCAGCACCACATCATCGGCGTATTGTTCGAAGCTGGCGGCAATGGTCGCAGTCTGCGCACGATCTTCTGAACGGCGTGCCTGTGGGAAGTAGACTCTGATTTCCGCACCAATGCATTTGTGCACGGGGGTTTTTACATCTAGTACGTTACGTATAACGTGGGCGCAGGTCACGATCCCACCCTCATCGGAGATAACGAAGCCTGTCCCGGCAATTTGGTTATTTGAGTCGCGAATCTGGATAGTGAAGTCTCGCAGCCATTGGTTCACGACTGTGATACTGTTGCTCATGGCTTGCCCCACGTCAGCTTCACGTTGATGGTGGCTTCAATACTGGATGTAATCACCGCATTTACGCCGCTGTCGAACTTAATCCCAAACTGAATTTCCGCGCCGGATAGAGGAGCCGCAGAGGATGATGCGGCGACATTTAGGTCGCCGATCAGAAGTTCTGTCTTGCGTGCTACCTTGTAGATTGCTCTGAACGCCTCGAACAACGCTGCATCATCCAGTGTCTTAATTTTGTCGGCGGCAGACGCGCCGCTTCGTGTTGCCTCTTGTAGACCATTTTTGCCAGCGGCGGATGTGATTTCAATTCGGATTGGTTGATCATCGTCCGTAAAGTGGGGGATTTCAAACATGGCATATCTTTCTTGGTGCACAACAGTAGCATCTCTATTATGCGGGGTTAACTATATCGGAAGCATACATGTTTTGTTTCTTTGAGTGCTTCGTCATTAGTTACTTGTAGAACATACAGGAGACTACGTCAGTGTGTTTGGTCCGCATGGGTACGGCCTAAATTAGCTCGCATTGCGCACACTTCTTTCAGAAAACCGTTTTCAACATCAAGGAACGAAATTGTGCACTTCTATGAGTAACCGTAGACAATCTGATGCACGCGTTGTTCGGATATGCTGTAAGC
>CALKIA010000471.1 GCA_937988705.1 uncultured Chloroflexota bacterium
GCACACACAGGTGCGCCCCTACATCCATTCGTGGATGTGTTTCGAGAACCTACTTTAGGCCTAATCAAACGCCATGTGCGTTCGATGGAGAACAGCCTGACTCAGCGCGCGCCCGGTGCCCGCTGCCGTCTGTGTGATGGCATCAAACTCGGCCAGTGACGCACAGAGCGGTTCGTCACCGCGTCGGGGTCCCGGACTGATCTGGTGACCGACCGGGGCGTCCCAAAAAGAATTTGAACGAACTGCCGGACAGCGCCCGCCGCTTACGGAGTCACCGGCTGTCCGGCGGCGGCGCGGGCCGCCATGATTTCCATTGTGCGCTGGCGCATTTCGCCGCGTAGCGCGTCGACATCCTCCGCGACTGTGCGTACGGCGAGCAGCATGAACAGCAGACACAGCGCATAAGTCACGCCCGCTACGATCAAGATGGCGCTGCTCAAGCCCAAACGCAGTGAGATGATTCCTACCAACCAGGGCGCGCCCGCCGCTCCGATGTTTTCCACGAAGTATTGAAATGAGAGCGCCGAGCTGCGGACTTCGGGCGGCGTGACTTCATGGATAGTGGCGATGACGTTAGGACCAGAAAACAGCGTGAAGAATGCGGTACACGCCAGAAACGCGCCGAAGACGAGCGGGCTGGTATCCGGTGGGAGCAGCAGCGTGACCGGAAGCAGCACCGTCGAAATGCCGATGCCCACCGCGGCCACGACCAAGCGTCCGCGCCGCGAACGCTGCGAGAAGCGGTCGCCGAGTGACCCCGCGACAACCGTGCCAATCGACATCATCGCCACGGCCGCCGCCATGATGGGGAAAATCGCGCCGCTGTCAAACTGTCGTTCGCGCTCCAGATACGAAAAGAACCAGAAGGTGATCACCTGCAGCGGGAACACACCGAAAAAACCCTGCGCCAGCAGGGGGAACAGCGTGCGCCGATTCCGCAGCGCCGTGAGCGATTGCCACTGGAAGGTGTAGGTCGGAATGTCGCCCAACGCGCTCAATTCCGGTTCGGCGGAGCCCCGTGGGCGGTCTTTGACGCCGAACCAGATGAACAAGCCGACTAGAATTCCGAGGCCGCCGGTCAACAGGAAGATATTGCGCCAGCCGATGACGCTGTCGAGGGCCAGCACCAGCACGAGGCTGAGTACAAAGCCGACCGGCGCGGTCAGTTGGAGCAGCCCGTTCACCTTACCGCGCGATTCGGGCGGGAAATAATCGGCGACGAGGCTGTAAATGCCCGGATAGCTGGAATCGTCAATTCCGGTCGAACTGCGCGCCGCGAGAAAGGCCGGGAAGGTCACGGCGATCGCGCTCAACGAGGTGGTGATGCCCCAGATGAAAGAGGCCAGAGCGAGCATTTTCGGGCGGGCGTAGCGGTCATACAGATAGCCCCAGAGCAGGTAACAAATGGCGCCGACGATCAGCGCCCCCGTACCGATGGCGCCGGCCTGCGCGTCATCAAGCTGGAAGTCGCGCTGGATGTCTTCGAGCACTTGCCCGATGATCAGCTTATCGGCCTGATGCAGCAGCATAAAAGCAATAAAGACACCCACAAGGAAGATTCGATAGCGAGACGGGATAGTTTTCATCAAAGCTGCCCTTTTTTGAGCGTTAATTGTTCTCATTCTCAAAGAAAGTGCAATCTAGACTCTGACCATCTGCCGCTGCGCTTACCCCATCTGCACACCGAGTTGATGCAAGGCGATCAGCGGCCTGCCCAGCCGGGGCCGCGCACGACTCGACCCGGCAATGCTCCGGTATGTTCACCCTCGGCGATCACGGGGACGCCATTGACCAGCACGTGCTGAACACCGGTCGCGAGCTGGTGGGGCGCAGTGAAGGTGGCATGATCCTGAATCTGGTCTGCGTCAAACACGACAATGTCGGCAAAATAACCGGGATGCACCAAGCCGCGTTCGGTAAGGCGGAGCACGGACGCGGGCAGCGAGGTCAACCGCCGGATCGCTTCCGGCAGCGCGATGACCTGCTCGTCGCGCACATACTTGGCCAACACACGGGCGAACGCTCCATAGGCACGCGGGTGCGGATTCCCGTTCAGAAAGACCCCTTCGGGCGCTGGCACCTGTTCGTCGGAGCAGAAACTCACCCACGGCAGCGCCAACTGCTGGCGCAGATTAGCCTCGGAAATCGTGAAATAGACGGTGTCGATACGCGAGTCGTCTTCGACCAGCAGATTGAGGATCGTCTCTTCGGGCGTTGTCCCGCGATCGGCGGCCACCGCGGCGAGCGTCCAGCCGGTGTACTTGCGCAGCGCGTCACTGGCAAAGCCGCTCAACAGCACGTTGTCCGCGCTGCCCGCCAGCAAACGCATGTTCTCCCATGCGGTCGACTCTGCGCGCATTTCCGCCAGAATCCGCGCGCGGGTATCCAGATCAAGCAGACGGGCGTTCAGCGCCTGCCGTCCGCCCTCGTGTGCCCACGGTGGCACGGAGGAATCGAGGCCGGTCGCGCCCGCGGGATACGGATACATGTTCGCCGTGATTGACAAACCGTGCGTGCGCGCACTTTCAATCCGTTCAAGCAGCGTATCCAGCTGGTCCCAATTGCGCTGACCCAGCACTTTCAGGTGATAGATTTCGCCACGAATGCCGCTTTCCTGAAGGATCGTCCGGAATTCGTCGAAGGCGTCTAACAGGGTGTTGCCTTCGCTGCGCAGATGCGAGATGTACAGAGCATCATACTCGGCGGCGACTTTGGCCAGCGCGATCAGCTCGTCGGTTTTCGAGAACGAGGCGGGCGGATAAATAAGCGCGCTCGCTACTCCGACTGCCCCTTCCAGCATGGCCTGGCGCGTGAGCGCGCACATGGCCTCGAGTTCGGCGGGCGTCGGCGGGCGGTCTTCGTAGCCGCACTGATGCAGACGCAGGGTCGTCATGCCGACAAACGACGCCACGTTCGGGCTGATGCCGCGCCGCGCCAGCGAGTCGAGGTGTTCGCCGAGCGTCGTCCAGTCAATCTCATATTGAATGTCGTGGGTGGTCATCTGCTCCCGGAAATAGGCTTTCATCGCCTCATTCCACGGGCCATAGGAGAAGCCTTCGCCGAGCACTTCGAGGGTGACACCCTGATGAAGATCGCTTTTCCCGCGACCATCATGCAGCAGCGATTCGGTGGCCCAACTCAGCATATTGATGAACCCGGGCGCGACCGCTAAGCCGCGCGCATCAATTTCATGCCGTCCCTGATCGGTGGTTAGCTGCCCGATCTTGACGATCCGGTCAGCTTCCACCGCCACATCGGTTTCGATTGGAGGTGCGCCGCTGCCATCATAGAGTTTCCCACCACGTATCACCACGTCGTAAAGCGTCACCACGTCTCTCCTGTTCGCTTGCCCATGCTGCCCATCAAATTACTTGTTGCTGTACGGGTCGAGCGCGTCTCGCAGGCCATCGCCTATGAAGTTCACACTTAAAACCGTGAGGAGGATCAGAAAGCCGGGGAAAAACCACAGCCACCACGCGCGATCCATGCGTTCCATTGCCGCTTGCACCATGTTGCCCCAACTGGCGGACGGGGCTTGCACGCCCATCCCGAGAAAACTTGCGCCCGCCTCGGCCAGAATCACGCCGGAGATGCCGAGCGTGGCCGTGACGATGATCGGTGCCAGCGTATTGGGCAGAATATGCCGCCAGATGATGCGCCAATCAGAGGCGCCGAGGGCGACCGCCGCCACAACAAACTCACGTTCCTTGAGCGAGAGCACATTGGCACGTACCAGCCGCGCCAGCCCCATCCACGTCGTGAAGCCGAGCACGAGAATGATCACAAGCACGCTGCCGCTGATGGTGCGCCCGAGGATGGTTACTTCGGGGATGTTCGCGCCGATGAACTTGGAGACGACCAGCAGCAAGAACAAGAGGGGAATGCTCATTAACGCCTCGGTGATGCGCATAATGAGGCTGTCGAGAAAGCCGCGATAGTACCCGGAGAGCAGCCCCAGCAGCGTCCCGACGCACGTTGTCACCAGCACTGACACGAGGCTGATCGCCAGCGAGATTTGTCCGCCGTAGATCGTCCGCGCCATCACATCGCGGCCCACGCCATCCGTGCCCATCGGATGCTCCGCGCTGGGTGCTTCCCACTTGGCGCGGATATTCACATCGTCGGCATAGGCTTCGCTGAAGACGAAGGAGCCGACCACGAGATAGCCCAGCACCAACGCCAGCAGCAGCGACCCGATCAACGCCATGCGGTGTGAACGGAAGCGCCGCCAGACCAGCCCCATGAGGGTCTGCGGGCGGGCGCTGCGGCCGATCCGTTTGGGCAAAACAAGGCCTCCGGCTGGGCGGTTTCTACTCATGGTCGGCATGGCCGCGCTCCTGTTTCAAACAGCTCCAACATGCTCAATCCTAGCGGTACGAGATGCGCGGGTCGATGACGGAATAGAGTAAATCCGCCAGCAGCTGAAAGACGACCACGGCGATCGCAATCATCATCAGAATACCCATGAGGACGGGAAAATCAGACGCACTGATACTTTCGATGAACAGTCGCCCCATGCCCGGCCACGCGAAAATGCTCTCCGTGATTGCCGCGCCACTCAGGATGAACGGCAAATCCATGCCCACGAGGGTCACGAGGGGGAGGGCGGCATTTTTCAGCACGTGAATGGCAAAGACGCGCCTTTCGGTGATGCCTTTGGAACGCGCGGTGCGGACATAATCGTGATTCATCACGTCGAGGATGCTGGCGCGCACATAGCGCATGTAACCCGCCGTGCTGACCAAGACGAGACTCATCACCGGCAGAATCATACTGCGCAGCAAATTAATGGGTGTCTGCGGTTCGCCCAGAATATACATCCCGGCAATCGGCGTCGCGGGCAAGCCCAACTGCCGGAAGCCGACCGAGAAGATGAAGATCATGCCGAGCGAGATGAAGAAGACGGGCATCGACCGGAGGATGTAGGCGATGGTCGTCAGGAAATTGTCGGCGAAGGAATACTGCTTCAAGGCGGCGACCACGCCCAGTCCGGTCGCCAGCAGCAGCATGATGATGTAAAC
>CALKIA010000472.1 GCA_937988705.1 uncultured Chloroflexota bacterium
GAGGCGCTGACACGACTATAAACCGATGCTTTCCGGTCTGAGCGCATGTCTGATACAATCGTTCGCATGATGAGAGGGGCGAGAGCATGGCAATCGATCTTTTAGCACAACTGAATGAGCAGCAGCGTGAAGCGGTCACAGCGGGCGAAGGGCCAACGCTTGTACTCGCCGGGCCGGGCAGCGGCAAAACCCGCGTGCTCACGCACCGCATCGCCTTTCTGGTCAGCGATATCGGCATTCCGGCGCATCACATTATGGCGGTGACGTTTACCAATAAAGCCGCCGCGGAGATGCGCGCGCGCGTCGAGAACATCCTCGGCGGGCATCTGGACGGCTTACAGATCGGCACGTTCCACGCCATTTGCGCGCGCCTGCTGCGCATCGAAGCCGAACACACGCCCTATGGTCGGGATTACACGATTTACGACAGCGACGATCAGGTGAAACTGGTCGAAAACCTGCTCAAAGCCCAGGGCATTGACACCAAGAAGTACAAGCCCTACGGCGTCCTCAACGCGATTTCCGGCGCGAAAAACGAGCTGATCGAGCCGGACGGCTATCGCAGTCGCGACTATTTCGGTGAAGTCGTCTCGCGCATTTACCCGCTGTATCAGAAGCGCCTGCAGGACAGCAACGCGATGGATTTTGACGATCTGCTCATGCAGACGGTGCTGCTCTTCCGCAAAAAAGCGGATGTCCGCGAAAAGTACCAGAAACGCTACGAGCATGTGTTGATCGATGAATTTCAGGACACGAATCAGGCCCAGTATCAACTGGTGCGCCTGCTCGCCGAGCCGCAGGAGAATGTCTTTGTCGTCGGTGACGAAGATCAGGGTATTTATGCCTTCCGCGGCGCGGATTACCGCAACGTGAACCAGTTCCGGCGTGACTACCCCGCCGCCAAGGTGATCATCCTCGCGCAGAATTACCGCTCGACCAATACGATTGTGCAGGCAGCGCGGGCGGTCATCGACAAAAACAAGCACCGTGAGCCCAAAGAGCTGTTCAGCGAACGCGGACAGGGCGCCCCGGTGACGATTCACGAGGCGTACAACGAAGACGAAGAGGGTGAGTACATCGTGCGCACCGTCAAGGATCTCGCCAAGCGCAAAAGCTATCGCTACCGGGATTTCGCCGTGATCTACCGCACGAACGCCCAGTCACGCTCGCTCGAAGATGCCTGCGTGCGCATCGGCGTGCCGTATAAGCTGGTGGGCGGTGTGGGCTTTTACAAGCGGCGGGAAATCCGCGATCTGCTGGCGTATATGCGCGTGGTCAATAATCCGAATGACTCGGCGTCGTTCACGCGCATCGTCAATGTACCGGGGCGCGGCATCGGCGAAAAGTCGCTGCAGGCCTTCGAGCAATGGACTCAGGCGCGGCAGATCACCACCGCTGACGGCTTGGAGGCGCTGGCGAACGGCGAAGCCAGCCCGCTCAGCGGGAAGGCGTCCAAGAGTTTTGCGGACTTCGCCACCATGATCCGCGAACTGCGTGAGATCATGCCCAACGGCAATGATGTGCTCCAGTTGTTCGATGAAATCATGAGCCGCACCGAGTACGGTCTGTACATCCGCGAGATCAGCGACACGACGGATCAAGCGCAGGAACGTCTCGAAAACGTGCAGGCGCTGCGCGGGTTGATCCAGTCCAAGAAGGATTTGGCGCTCGATAATTTCCTCGAAGAGACGGCGCTTTCCGGCGAAACCGATGAGCTGGATCTCGAAAAGGATGCGGTGACGCTGCTGACGATGCATTCGGCGAAGGGGCTGGAATTTTCGGTCGTGTTCATCACCGGCTGCGAAGATGGCTTGATCCCGCATTCGCGTTCGTTCTCCGAGCCGGACGAAATGGCCGAAGAACGCCGCCTGTTCTATGTCGGGGTGACGCGGGCAAAAGATCAACTGTTTCTGACGCACACGTTCAAGCGGTCGCTGTACGGCGAGAGTTCAGTATCCGAACCGTCGCGCTTCCTGAACGATATTCCCGGCGATCTGACCGATGGCGCCTCACTCAAGGTGCAGGACAACCGTAACCGTGCGGGCTACAAATCAGCGACGTCGTGGGAGCGTAACGAACGCCCCGCGAGCCCGAAAGTCATCTCGTTTGAGCAGGCCCGGCAAACCGCCACGCCGCTCAAATACAAAGCGGGCATGCGCGTTATGCATCCCAAACTTGGCGAGGGCATGGTCATCGATAGCCGGCGCTCCGGTCAGGATGAAGAAGTGCAGGTGAATTTCAAGCAGTACGGCACGAAATTGATGCTGGCCAACTACGCGAACCTGCTTATTCTGGATCGGTGAGACCGACCCAGCGCCGACCTCAGCCCGCCCCGTGTCAGGGGTCGGTTTTTGAGGTTTATTCTTGGCCCGGTTGAATACGAACCGATTTAGAACGAGCAACCTGTAGGGACGAGGCAGGCCTCGTCCTTGAATTTCATCGATCTAACGAGAGGACGAGACCTGTTTCGTCCCTACCACGCAAGCGGGAAGAGGGCGACGTGGCGCGAGCTGTTGTCTCCCCTCCCTGAATTCGGGG
>CALKIA010000473.1 GCA_937988705.1 uncultured Chloroflexota bacterium
TCCCACACCAGCGTGAAATCCAACCGCCGATCAAGGTAGTGCTGCAAGCTCACGGTGATGGCGAGGTGCATGGCGATCTCCTATCCGTATCCCTGATACCAGTGTAGCGCCGATGGGTTCCCATGAGTTGATAATATGAATAGGACAGGAGTCCGCATCACATTCGCGCTGAAACGGGTATAGTTGAGAGATGCTAACGCGCCCCTGTCTCATGGTGGTCGAGAGTCCGCGCCCGCGGGTTTTGGGGTGAAGGTGGCCAAAAAAGAGTTCTCTGGAGAACTGTATGACGTTATCGCGGCGAAATTTCTTGAAGATTTCCGGCGCGGCTGCCCTCGCGGTCGGGGTAACGCCGGAGATGGCAGCCTTGTGGCGCGCCCCTACGCCCGGCAGCGCAGCGCAAACTGTCGATCCGGTGCTGCATTTGCTCAACCGCATTTCGTATGGGGTGCGCCCGCTAGCTTACGAGCACGCCCAGCAGATCGGCTATGAAGCGTACTTAGACGAGCAGTTGAACCCCGCCAGTCTCGACGACAGCGCGACCGAAGTGCGCCTGCAATACTATCCCATTCTCAATCTGGATCGGCGCACCGGCTACAGCGTGAGCGACCGCTATGGGCGCTCATACCGCGCGCTGATCGACGGCACGGTGATCCGCGCCACCTACAGCGAACGCCAATTGTACGAGCGCATGGTCGAATTCTGGACCGATCACTTCAATATCGCGGAAAACGGCGATTACAACGTTGACCTGATCATCCTGCACCGCGATGTGATCCGGCGGAACGCGCTCGGTAATTTCCGCGATCTGCTGCTCGGCACCGCGCGCAGCCCGGCGATGCTCTACTATCTCGACAACTACCTCAATGTAGCCGAACACCCCAACGAAAACTATGCCCGTGAACTGCTGGAACTGCATACGCTCGGCGTGGACGGCGGCTACACCGAAGATGACGTGAAAGAAGTCGCGCGCGCCTTCACCGGCTGGACGGTGCATGATGGCACGGACGACGGGTTCATCTTCAATCCTGATGTCCACGACTTCGAGCAGAAAATGGTGCTGGGGCACAAAATCCCGGCGGAGCGGGGCATCGAAGATGGGCTGCATGTGCTGGGTGTTCTGGCAAATCATCCGATGACCGCGCGTTATATCGCCTATAAGCTGTGCGTCCGCTTTGTCAGCGATGCGCCGCCGGACTCGCTCGTGGAAAGCGCCGCGCTCCAGTTCATCGTCAACAACGGCGAGATCACACCCGTGCTGCGCCACCTCTTTATGTCGGCGGAGTTTCAAGCATCCGCCGGGCAAAAGCTGCGTCGACCCTACGACTTTTTCATCGGGGCGCTGCGCGCGACGGATACCGAAATCCCGTTCTGGCGCAGGGTGGAGATAATGCAAGACCTCGCGCAGATTCCGTATGGCTGGCATCCACCGGATGGCTACCCGGATGTCGCAGGCGCCTGGATGAGCAGCAGCGGTCTGCTGGCGCGCTGGAATACGGCTATGACGCTCACGCATGAGGCGGCGAGCGAACCCTACACCGCTCTGCGCGGCCATCTATTCGAACGCATTGGCGAACCCACCACGCCCGCCGAACTGGTCGATGCGGTGGCGCGGCAGGTGTTCGGCACGGCGCTCTCCGAAGAGGCGAGTCGGCCATTTCTGGAATATCTCACCGACGGCACGGATAAGCTGGCGCTGGACGAACACATGCTGGCGACGAAGACGCCCACCCTGTTCGGCTTGATGCTGGCCTCACCCCTGTTTCAGTGGCGGTAAAAGGATCAAAATGAGTCGCTCGAACTCGCTGTTAGGCTATGCCGATGACGCTCGGTTATTGATCATCAACGCCGATGATTTGGGGATGTCGTATGCCATCAACGATGCGATCTTTCGCACGCTGAAAGCCGGCCTAGTCCGGTCAACCAGCTTGATGGTTCCGTGGCCCGCCGCCCTCAACACCCTGCAGTTCCTCCAGCAGAACCCGGATATTCCGTTCGGCGTGCACCTGTCGGTCATCAATGACAATCCCGGCTATCGCTGGAAACCCCTGCTGCCCACCGCGCAAGTGCCGTCGTTGGTCGATCCCACCGGCTATTTCCACACCTTAGCGCACATGTCCGACTTTGTCACGGCAGCGCGCTTAGACGAACTCGAACAGGAATTTCGGGCGCAAATCGAGGTCGTATTGTCCGCCGGGCTCAAACCGACCCATCTCGATTGGCACTGCCTGCATAACGGCGGACGGGCGGACATCCTCGCTTTGACGATAGCCTTGGCGAAAGAATACGGACTCGCTGTGCGCGTCTCAGCCCGCCCGCTGATCGACCAATTGCAGCGTGACGGCTTGCCCACCAACGACCACGACCTCATGGACAGTTATGCCGTGGATGTCAGCGCTAAGTCAGCGACTTATGCCCGGATGCTGCATGAGTTACCCGCCGGGGTAACCGAATGGGCGGTACATCCGGGTCTAGACAATGCTGAAATGCGCACAATTGAACCGGATAGCTGGCAGGTGCGCACCACCGATTTTGACTTTCTGATGTCGCCGCAAGCACGGGAAGTGCTCGACCGGGAAGGGATCATTCTGCTGGATTACAAGCCCTTTCAGAAGTTGTGGCAAGAGCGATGATTAAAGGAAAATCTATGCAAACGCGGCGTAATTTTCTCAAAACGGCGGGCGTGCTTGGTGTGAGCAAAGCCCTGTTCCCCTCGTGGATGCCGCGCTTGGCGTTTCGCCCGCCGCAGCAGACCGGGCGCGGCGATGTGCTGGTGGCGATCTTCCTGCGCGGCGGCATCGATGGCCTGAGCGCGGTGGTGCCCTTCGGCGAAGGCGCGAACTACTACGATCCGCGCCCTTCAATCGCCGTACCGGAGCCGGGGAATGGCGCCAATGCCGCCATCGACCTCAACGGCTATTTTGGCTTGCATCCGGCCCTCGCACCGCTGGCCGACCTGTACCGCGCCAACGAGCTGCTCGTCGTCCACGCGACTGGTTCGACCAATCCGAGCCGCTCACACTTCGATGCCATGCAGTTCATGGAGTACGGAACGCCGGGCGTCAAAACGACGGGCACAGGCTGGATCGGGCGCCACTTACAGTCAACCGCGTGGGAAAATGAATCGCCGTTCCGCGCGGTGGGCATGGGCGCGATGGTGCAAAACTCGCTGCGCGGTGGCATTCCCGCGCTCTCGCTGCGCTCCATTGCCGATTTTCACCTGCGCGGGCGTGAGGATGAACTCGCGCAGGCGCAGCAGATGCTCTCGCGCCTGTACAGCATCGACGCGCCGACCGGGGCTCTTGACTCGCAAGCTCGTTTGGTGTTCGAAACCGTCGATCTGCTCAAGGCGGTCAACGCGGGCGGCTATACCCCGGCCAACGGCGTGACTTATCCCGGCGACAATGAAGGCTTCGGTCTTGGCTTGCAGCAGATCGCCCAGTTGATCAAGGCGGATGTTGGCCTCGAAGTGGCGTGTGTCGATGTCGGCGGCTGGGACACACACGAAAATCAGGGCACGAGCGATGGCTATTTCAACGGCCTGCTGACGACCATCGGCGCGGGCTTGGCGGCCTTCCGCACCGACCTTGGCGACCGCATGCGCGAAGTGACTGTCGTCACCATGAGCGAATTCGGTCGGCGGCTGGAAGAAAACGCCAGCGCCGGGACAGATCACGGGTATGGCAACTTCATGTTCGTGCTGGGCGGCGGCGCGCGCGGCGGTCAGGTGTTCACGCAGGGCTTCTCGCTCGCGCCGGAAAACCTGAACGATGGCGATCTCGAAATTACGACCGATTACCGGGACGTGCTGGCCGAAGTGGTGAGCCAGCGACTGCTGAATCCCGCGCTCGATCAGGTCTTCCCAGATCACAGCGTCACAGCGTTGGGGCTGGTGAATTCTCGCTAAAAACCGCTTTACCCCTTAAGCTCAATCTCGCGGGAGCGGACGTATGATAAAGACACGTTGTACCGCTGCCGAGGAGCGTAAAACGGGGTGAGGTGAACATTCAGACGCGTGGACGCGATTCGTCGCGTTCCGACAGGAGAACCATGATGAAACGATCTTTGCTGATCCTGACTGTTCTACTGATGTTTGCGCTCCCGCTCGCCGCGCAGGACGATCCGACTGTGCAGCGCGCAATTGATCTGGTCGCCCAACAACCGGACTTCGTCAGTTGGCTGGCGCAGTATCCGGGTTCCTTCGGTCAAGCCAATGATGACGACGGCGACGGCGTGTGGTATGTCGAGTTTTACGCCGAAGAGTGGTCGGAATGGCTCGGGTATGCCGATGTTGTGCTGGCGACGGGCGAAATTGTCAACAGCTTTATCCCGCTGCCGCTGACGCCCGAAGAATTCCAACGCGGGCAAGACCGCGTCCTGCCGCTGGTGCTCAACGACCCGGAGATCACCGCGCTGCTCGTCGATCAACTGCTGTGGGATCACTACATCGACTTCAACCGCTTTGATCGCCGCTGGGAAGTCACGTTCTATCGCGGTGTGCAGGCGCTGCAAGCCGTCATCCAGCTCGACGAGGCGGCCAATCAGTTCTCGATTGAGGAAATCCGCGACCCGAACACGTTGGAAGAAGAAGATCAGCGCGCAGCGTGGCGCGACGAAGCGATCAGCTTAGCCTACAGCGGCGACGGGTCAGGCGACGCCCTCAACGGGCGCGACGACTGGACGACCTATACCGAAAACCTGCGCCCCGGCCTCTGGACAGTATCGTTTGTCGCCGGGGAAACTGAATTGTTCTTTGCGCTCGTTAACGTCGATACCGACGAAGTATTGGAAACCTTAAGACCGTGAACCTTCCGTTTCGCACCGGAGTCAATCTGCGTGAATTCGCGTACTATGGCACCGCGTCAGTGCCGTATACGCGCAGCGAACTGCAGGCCGCCCAGCTCACCGAGCTCAGCGGCCTCGGCGTGCAGTTGATTCGGTTATATGGCGCGTGTCAGCGTCTGAGCCTTGATGACAACGTCCGCCGTTTGAAGGCGGCGCTGGACACCATTCACCGTGCCGGGATGCAGGCAATTATCGCGCTCAACGACTCGTTCAACTCCGAGTGGATCGTGCCGGGGGAGAGTCCGTATCACAACGCGACGAGCTCGCACCTGCACAAGAACTACTGGCTGAACCGGGTCTACCAGAAAACCTACCTCCCCTACATTCGCACCGTCGCCACAGCGCTGGCGGGGCATCCCGCGCTGTTGCTGTGGGAACTCGGCAATGAATACGCCCTCCATCCGCAGCCTGCCAACCCGGCCGATGAGCGCGCCTTTTACAACTTCGCCGCCGAAGCCAGCGCCGTCCTCAAGCAGATCACGCCGCTGACACTCGTCAGCACTGGCTTGATCAACACGAATCAGGTCACGGTGCCCGCCACCCGCGTGGCGGCCGCGCGCCGCCTGTACAGCCTTCCGAGCATCGACGCCATTTCAATCCACTTTTACCGGGAAGATGGTGAAATCGACTATGCCGGGCTGGACATTCAGATCGGGCGCGAACTGGGCAAACCGTTCTACGTCGGCGAGATGGGCGCGATGATTACCCGTCTGCCGGATCGCAGCGCCTATTACGCCAGCGAATTCCAACGCTGGCGCAGCGCCGGCGCGTTCACGATAATGCCGTGGGCGTTCGACACCTCGCCGTGGAATGTGGGTGTCAGCGATCTGTACGCGTTCGCGCGCATTCACCGGGACTACAACGGCCTTAAAGCCGTGGTGCAGAGCAACGCCACCCACGCGCCCGCTTATCGACCTGTACCGACAGGAACGCGACGTTTTCAGGTGATTCTGAGTCCCCTGAGCGTCCGCATGGAAGCCTCGCTGAGTGCGAAGCGCCTCGACTTGCTGGCGGGCGGCGCGTGCATCGATGTGGATGCGAAATCGCGCACGGAGGTCGGCGGTTATGTGTGGTGGCGGCACTACGGCAAGCAGCAGTGGAGCGCAGAAAAGCGCTTGCTCGACAATGTGGTCTACATGCAGGAAGTCGCCGCCGTGCGCCTAGGATAAAGCGTCTCTCACTCGCCCCGGTTGCTCGATTCCTAGCCAACGTCAGCTATGAATAAGCCTCATTTCCACGTCCCCCCTCACTCCCGGCCCCTCGCCCACGCAAGCGGGGAGAGGGGCGAATTCCCAGCAGTTGCTGTCTCCCCTCCCCGAATTCGGTTCACGGCAGGACAGTTTTAATATTGAGCAGCATTAAGGCGCTGATCTGAGGAAAACGGGTTGCGTAGGGACGCGCAACGGCGCGTCCGGTACACCTGCAATCCGGCGGACGCCCCGTTGGGCGTCCCTACAATTCTCTCGATTG
>CALKIA010000474.1 GCA_937988705.1 uncultured Chloroflexota bacterium
GGGACTTTCGAGAGTCTACTGAGGCAGGCCTCGAAAATAAACCCGAAACGGTGCCAACTATTGCTTCGATTTTTCCTGTGTCCTGGAACGGATGATTGATGAGCTGCCCAATCCAGAAGAGCAAACAGGACGAAGCATGTCTCGTCCCTACAGAGATTTTGGCGAAGGAAACCACGTTCCGTTAGGAAGCGTGAAAAATCTACCCCTGTTAGGGGCCGGGGGTGGGGTCGGAAAGCAAACCCATTAAATACTCTCATGTCTCGTCCCTACAATTAAAAACATACTCCTGAAAGGGGCGGGGTGGGGGGTGGTCTTATCTCAGTGCGCAGCGGACAAGACATTCATTCAAATCTCGCCACGTAGATTCAAAGTTGCGGTAAAATACGAAGAGGCGAACCATGCTGGTTTGCCTCTTTTTCCGTTTCGGGGATCACGTTGAGCATTCGCAAAACACATCGAAGCATCTTAGGGGTGTTCATCGCGGCGCATTTTGCGCTCGCGGCGATCGTCAACCTCGTCTTTTTCGCTGGCAATGCCTTTAGCCCGCTGGCCTCGGCAACCGGCGGTCTGCTGACCGGGTCGCTGCTGGTCAATGTGGCGTTCATTGCGCTGCTCATCGGCTGGGTGATCCTCAAGCGCGGGCAGCTGCGCCCCTATGATGTCGGCTTGATTCCGGCGCACATCCCGATGGGTATCATCTACACCTTCGGTTTCTGGGGCATGGCGCAGATCGTCCATCTCGTTTTCAGCCTGTTGACCTATGGCGCAGTGACGCTCAATCCCCAGTGGGTCGGCAACATCAACATGATGATCGGCTTGATCCTCACTCAGGTAATCGGCAACGCGCTGTTTGAGGAAATCGCGTATCGCGGCTTCCTGTTCCCGCAAATCTACCTGCATCTCGACGGCTGGCGGCATCGTCCGTGGTGGCGCTTAGGCGCGGCGATTCTGATCTCACAGGGGCTGTTCGCGCTCTCGCATATCCCGAACCGGTTGTATCTCGGCATGACGCTCGACCAGCTCGCGCCAGATTTGCTACTGCTGCTCGGTTGGGGCGTCCTCTATACGATCATCTACTTGCGCACGGATAATCTGTTCCTCGTCGTCGGGGTGCACGCCCTCGGCAATGCCCCATCGACGCTGTTCGCCACCTCCCCCGTCTTCGCGGGCGGTGGAGCCTCGCTCTTCATGTATGCGCTCGTTGTCCTGCTCCTGTTCGGCGTGCCGATGCTCCGCGCCTACGGACAGCGATTCCGGTTGGGCTTAGATTACGGCACACAAGAAGGAAAAAGAGAATATGTCTAAACGCAGACGAGACGACGAGAACGACGACAGCCTCGATCTATTGCGCAGCAGCAGCGAATATCCGAGCGACGAGGAGAGCGAAGACGACGATGGCGGCTTCATCAACGATGACGCCTCTGCCGCCGACGCTGAGGAAGACAAGCGCCAGAAACATCGTTCGGGTGTGCCGGGCAATGTGAGCTTGATCGGCGGTGTGTTCCGCGTGCTCGGCATCGCGCTCGTGTCCCTGCTGATCTTCCTGCTCATCGGCGTGGGCATCACCTTCGGTCTGAATGCGGCTGGCATTGTCGATCTGATCGACTTCTCGCAAATCAGTGTCCCGGTGGTGAGTCTGCTGCCAACCGCGCAGGCGACCAGCATGCCCGCCGTCGAACCAACGTTGGCGGCGGCGCAAGCCGTGCCCACGGCGGAAACGGCGGCTGATTTGCCGACGCCCTTCCCGACCGCGACGCCCGAAAATGTCGTCGTGATCGTGCCGACCTCGGTCACCTGCCCGGAAATGGCCGCCTGGTGGGAAACTCAGTCCGCCATCTACCAGACGTTCGCCGCGCTGTCAGTCGAACAGCCGCCGCAAACGCTGCTGGCGACACTCCAGCAGATGCGGGTGCGGCGCGATGCCGCACGCAATGAAGTCCTCGTACCGTGCGTCGATCCGGTGCGGACGGCGTTCGTCAACGGTTACGACCTCCAGATTCGCGCCTTTGAAAGCGTCAACACCAGCGATCTGCCGGGGGCGCGCAGCCTCGCGCTGATGGCGGGCGATGCGTACGCGCAGGCCTTTGCTGGCTTGTGGCGCGCGAGCATCACGACCGATGGCTCACCGCTCACCGCCGGGATCGCCGCGGACAGCGGCGCGACCTGTGGCGCACAAGCGTGGTATCAAGCGGCCAAAGCCCAGCGCGATACTTTCGTCGATGCCTATGTCGCGGTCGACCCCGACACTATGCCACCGCCGCAAATTCGCCAGAATCAGGACACGATGGCCGCCGCCGCCAGCAACGTCGCTACCCTGCAAACGCCCGCCTGCGCGTCGACGCCGTCGAACCTGTTGATCAACTACCTGCAAGACATGATCAACGCGCTGCAAATGCGCCTCGGCAATAACCCCGCCGAAACCGAACGCATGATCAGCGCGCACAACAACCGTCTGCTGCTCAACGCGTGGCTGTACTATCTGGGGCTCACGCCGTAAAGTGCTGAGGCACTGGGACGGCCTTCTGGCTGACCACGGACGCGCAGAAGCGCGTCCCTACAAATGCATCCGTTTTACCTGAGGACGAGGCCTGAGGGTGTTTAAGAAGCCATTTGAATATTCGCAAATTCTTCCGTAGGGGCAAGGCATGCCTTGCCCCTACACAAGCGAAAACAAGGCATTTTTCAAATGATTACTAAAAACCCCTCACCCCCAACCCCTCGCCCACGCAAGCGGGGAGAGGGGATTGAGGGGGTGAGGTTGGTTGTTTTTCGACCCCACCCCCGGCCCCTCCCCGAATTCAGGGAGGGGAGACAGCGGCGACTGTCCGCCTGACCACCCTTACGCCGCGTTCTGAAATCTAAGCTGTTCCGGAGAGCCGATGGCGCACGTTTTTATCTCGTATCACAAAGACAGCAGCCGAGCCTACGCCCGCCAGCTCGCCGATCACCTGATCGCGCAGGGTTTTGACGTATGGATCGACGACCGCATCGACTTTGGGTCGGAATGGGAACGCGCCATTTTTGAGGACGGGCTTGACCGCGCGGCGGCCGTTATCGTCGTCATGACGAAGGGTGCGTGGGAGAGCCGCTGGGTGCGGCGCGAACGCGAATACGCCGAATACAAGCAGCTCCCCATCATCCCAATGCGCGCGGAAGATTACATCTTCCCGCCGTACATGGCGACGCAGTTTGTCGACGTGCGCGGGTGGGTGCTGCCACCGGACAGCTTTCTCGACACATTAGAGGCGGCGGGCGTCACCCGGCGCGCCAATCGCGGCGCGGATGTGGCGAAAGCCGTACAGGCCGCGCAGGGATCAGCGCCAACGATTGAGCGTATGCCGGTCGTCACGCCGAACAGCACGCCGCCCGTCGCTCCGCCGCCCATGGTGGCGCAGAAGCGGTCACGCAGTCTGCTGCCCTTCGGTGCGGCACTCATTATGATCGTCATCGTCGCCGCGCTGCTGCTGCCGACGCTGTTCCCGACCAAGCAAGAAGATATTGTGTCGACGCCAACGCCCTCACTGACGAACACCAGCGCAGTCATCGTCGATGCGAATACGCCGACGCCGACGGACACCGCCTCACCTGAGCCGACCCTCGCGCCCACCGACACCGAACTGCCGAATCCCGAAACCGAAGTGTGGCTCGACGTCACGCGCACCGCCGACGCCTGGACAGACACGCCCACGGCGACGTTCACCGCGACCAATCTGCCGACCGCCACCCGTGACGCCACGCAGACCTATGAACGCCTGCTGCAAAACCGCGACGCCACGCTCACCGCGCAAGCGCCCACGCCCAACGGCGGCGGACGTGGAGAGATCGCCTTTGTATCGGATCGGGATGGCGATTACGAAATCTATGTGATGAATCTAGATGGCACGAATGTGCGCCAGTTGACGGAGAATACGGTCGAAGATTCTGAGCCTGTCTGGTCACCTGATGGTAACCAGATCGCCTTTACATCGTTCCGTGATGGCAACTCGGAAATCTATGTGATGAACGCCGATGGTTCGGGTGTTTTGCGGCTGACTGCCCAGCAATCCAGCGATCTCGAGCCTAGTTGGGTCATCGGGGATAACCGGATCGCGTTTAGTTCTGACCGTGATGGGGACTACGAAATCTATACCATCGGGCTGGACGCGAGTAACCTTCAGCAGTTGACCTATAACACTGTTAATGATTCGGATGCAGAATGGTCACCCGATGGTAGACGGATTGTACTGCGTTCGAACGACGATATCACACTCATGAATGCCGATGGGACAGGGGCATATGCGCTAACGAGCAACGCTGCGAACGAATATGGCCCAACTTGGTCGCCTGATGGGCAGTTGATCGCTTTTAACTACCTGCTTGGTGAAGGTATGGTTGATATCTATACCATGCGTGTGGATGGCACGAATGTAAGAAATCTTACTGCCGACATTGATAGCTATGCCGGGTCGCCAGAGTGGTCACCGGATGGCAGTCAAATCGCCTTTTTTAGTTACCTCAATGGTAGTATCGATATCTATTTCATGAGCGCGGATGGGACAAACTTGCGCCAACTCGCGAATAGCTTTGGAGCAAAAATCGAGCCTGCTTGGCGTCCGTGAGGCTATAAATCTAGACCGACCGTTTTCGTAGGGACAACGCCTGCGCTGTCCGGACAAGGTAGACCTTATCCCAACACGAGCGCTTTATCTGTCTCCCCTCCCTGAATTCGGGGAGGGGCTGGGGGTGGGGTGAGGTCGGATGGAAACCTTTTTCAACAGACTCACACCGTCTCCCTCAGACCCGCCCTTGAAGTCCCCTCTCCTCTTTTCGGAGAGGGGATTTAGGGGTGAGGTTGAGGTTGCTTCTAAGCCAGTGTCTGAAAGACTCCAAAACAGGACGAGATATATCTCGTCCCTACGAAAGCGGCGGTTTGTAGGGACGAGGCATGCCTCGTCCTTTGGCTAACATTCGGTTTGTGGCTTAGCTCTGAATGAGCGTGCCCACGCTGTGATCACCCATGACGCCGCGCACGAGGTCATCGCCCGACCACAAGTCCAGCACGAGGATGGGCATCTTGTTCTCTTCGCACAGGGTGAAGGCCGTCATATCCATCACCTGTAAGCGATCCGCCAGCACCTGCGCGTAGGTGAGCGTTTCGTAGCGAGTCGCATCCGGCACTTTCTTAGGATCAGCCGAGTACACGCCGTTGACCTTGGTCGCCTTGATGACGATCTCCGCGTTGAC
>CALKIA010000475.1 GCA_937988705.1 uncultured Chloroflexota bacterium
CCAACGACGGTTTTCAACGTTTCGAGAGTCTGGTCAACCGCTATGGGGCTGCCAATATTCTGTTCAACATCGAGCGATCCGACGAATTATTGGTCGATTGGATGCTGGCGCAAGGCTGGGCAGTCCACGTCACACCATCTATGGTGGTCGCGCACCGCCGTCCTCGCCGTTCCAAATCTGACCCGTCAGACGCATATTTGCTGGCACACCTGCTGCGCCTCAAAGATCCTGACTGCCGACCGCTCACGCGCTCCAGTCCGCTTGTGCTGAATTTACGTGAACTGGCACGGGCATTGGACAAAACAATTGTTGACCAACGTCGGCTCGGTAACCGCTTGAGTTATCTGCTCTACCAGTATTTCCCGGCTGCGAACCGGTTGTTTGCTCACGTCGAGAGTCTCATCTGTCTCGCGTTTCTAGAGGGTGTTTCATAAGTCACGTTGTAAGGTTCGAAACCTCCCGTTGTCACTACACTGAGACTGAAAGTGTAGTTGAATAAGGGAGCAGGCAGATGCCTCGACGTGCTTATGCAACCGATGTGCCCGAAGATGAATGGCAGCTTGCCGAGCGCCTCCTCCCAGTGGATAAGCTCGGCGGTCGTCGTCGAACAACGAACCTACGGGAAGTCGTCAATGGCATCCGCTACCTGCTGCGAACGGGATGTGCTTGGCGCTTGCTGCCGCACGAGTTTCCGCCTTGGCAAACGGTGTACCGCTATTTTCGCTACTGGATGCAGAGTGGCGTGTGGCAAGCAATCCATACACGCCTGAGAGAAACACTTCGAGAGAGCAAAGGGCGTGAGCCAACTCCTAGTGCCGGGATTATGGACAGCCAGTCGGTCAAAATCACCTGTCGGGGTGGCTCTCATGGCTTCGATGGAGCAAAAAAGGTCAACGGTCACAAGCGTCACGTGCTGGTGGACACGCAAGGTTTAGTAGTTCATGTGGTGGTGTCTCCTGCACACGTCCAAGATGCGCTCGGAGCACAGGTTGTACTGGAGCAGGTTGCGCCCACACTTCCTCGGTTAAAGCACATCTGAGTCGACAACGGCTACCGAGGCACATTCATTTCATCGGTCAAGCGTCAATTTGGTATCACCGTTGAAGTCGTCCAACATGCTTGGAAAGAATTGGCAACCGGACGTTGGGTACGCGCTGACGAAGAACTGCCACCCGTTTCAGTGCCGAAAGGGTTTCAGGTCTTACCCCGTCGCTGGGTTGTTGAACGTACTTTCGCTTGGTTAGGCATGTTTCGGCGCTTGAGTAAAGACTACGAGTTTCTGCTGGAAACGAGTGAAGCGATGATTTATCTGGCAATGATTCAAATTATGCTCAAGTGTCTGGGAAAGCACGCTCATAATCTTACAACGTGACTTGTGAAACACCCTCTAGAATATAGGGGGTCGAGTCCCGCATCACGTTCTCGAGGAAGCGTTGGCTGTTCTCCGTGAAGCGCATTTGCGACGGACATCTTAACACTATGCGATCATTGCTTTTGAGTTGCAGGTTGTATATAGTCTTACTATCTTAAAGATGCTACTTTTATATTTGGAGATGTCTACCCACAAGCGAGGTTATCATGATCGGACGCAGAACATTCCTCAAATGGTTCGCTGTTGGACTTGCCATTGGGGTTATTTCCCCTTCCCGCTTGAGTTTAGGAGCGAGGTTCGCTAATCCACATCTGTTTGATGTATTTGAGATGTATTCCGAGCTAGTTGGCCTACGTTCAACAGCACGCTTAAACAGTAGCAGTCAAGCGCAGAATGAACGCCAGCGCGTGAACCGATTAATGGCAGAAAGCAACTTCAATCGGGGAGCCAACGGTCGCCAGTATACCGATTTACGCAATGTGTCCGATTTGCCTCGCTATCGTAAACCAGCCCACGCGGAAAGCTACATTGTGGGCAACGCTAATCGCATTGATATTTGTGCCCCATTCTATGCCAATTATGTATCCGGCGAATCCAAGCCAATTTTTGAAAGCGCGCAGCTATTGGGTGCAACAGCAGCAGCGGTACAGCTTAGCGCAGACAACTTCACACAGCAGGAAATCGCCGATATCCTGCTCCCAATCGCGGCGACCACCAATCCCGGACTTCAAGCCTATGTTTCCAGTCCATACCGCACCCTAGGTGAATACGAGACAACGAACGGGTCCCTGTCAGCGCTATACACCCCGAACGCCACCTATGGCAACGCTGTCGTTGAAGTCGAAGCCCGTGGCGAGATTAATTTCACCGACGCCTATGAGTTCTTTCCGAGCGACATTCCGACTTTCGCTTGATATTTCACCGCAATTAGTTGCCAATGCTGAACGTGGAGGCTTATGATGAATCGTAGGAAGTTTCTCCAAATGGCTGCGTTGGGATTTTTCGCGAACACGCTGCACATTTATCGTCCAAGCCTTAAATATGCATCGTCGCTAAACCTGTTCCAAATATTCGACATATACAGCGAACTCACGGGGCTGAACCGCACCAATCAACTGACAGCGACTACTCAAGCGCAGACTGAACGCGCCCGAATCAACCAGATCATGACTCAAGCTGGCTTCAATCGTACTGATACAGGCAGCCTTTATCGGGATTTGCGCAACGTCAGCGATCTGCGGCGCTTTGCCAAACCCCGTCATGTTGAAACCTATATCGTCGGTAATGCCAATCAGTGGGATGTGTGTATCCCCTTCTTCGCCAATTACACCCCCAACCAGCGGAAGCCGCTGTTTGAAAGTGCACAACTGCTTGGCGTAACCGCCGCTGCCATTCAACTTGACCAGCATCGCTATGCACAAGAAGAAATTGCCAGCGCCCTGATTCCCACGGAGCATGTACTGAACCCTGGAAGCGGTGCCTTGCTGACCAACAATTACCGGACTGCTGGAGACTACGAAACAACCAATGGAACGCTGTCCACATTCTACACTCCGGTTGGCAGGGATGGGTCCCCAGCGACCGTCGAAGTCGAAACGCGGGGCGAGATCAATTTCTCTGAAACCTATGAATTCAACCCATATGAAGTGCCAACCTATACCTAAAGGAGTCTACCAATGAATCGCCGCCAATTCCTCAAGATTGCCTTCGTCGGCATTTCCTCGTATGCGTTAAGCCGGTTGATTGTTCCTGGCTTTAATGCGGATGCCGCCGGGCAATCTGCCAACCTATTCCAACTGCTGGGAGGTTACGCGTCACGGGTGGGGGCATCAACGACCGACACCCTGAGTACGTCGACACAGGCGCGTGAGTCCCGTGAGTATTTTAACGGTGTCATGATGGACAGCGGCTATACCCTGCGTCCAGATGGATCGCAAATTGTCGATACCACCGACCTGACCGACTTACCGCGTAGCGACAAGTTCCGGCGATCGACAACAGAATTCTACGGACTGGGTAGTGAGTTCCGCTCACCCTACAACATCAACATCTTGATCCCTGATATTTGCGTTCCATTACACCTCAACAACTACAATCCGGATTCAGGAGTTGTGCTATTTGAGGGACCAGCAGTCATCGGTACGGCGATGGGCACAGCACAGTATCTCTATGAAAAGCCACGTTCGACTCCGCAGCATATCGCCGATATTTTCTTCCCAACCGAACCACTGCAACAGTCTCCTCCAGGACTGGATGGGACATTGGTTACCACCACACCCTTCACTGAAAGTTATGGCACGCGGAATGGTGATGTGGTGATCACCTATATCCCGCCAGTGCGGTCAAATCCGGCATCAGTTATCATTGATGCTTCAGGAACCACGAATTTCACCAATCATTACGACTTCACTTTTTAACGCGTTAGCTGGGGCGAGATAATAACCCGCCCCAGCCATAGTTCCCCTCAATTGACGTACAAGCTGCTCATGAGTGTCTGCATCAGGGAATCTGCTGAACGGAGGCCGATAATCGACGCTTGGTACCAGCGATCTTGGATATATGTGATGAAGACATACATGGCGATCTCGTTGTCTTCGACGGGAATTCCGATGCTGCGCAGTTGATCCGTTGTGAGTGGATTCATCCAGCGGTAATGAAGGAACAAGAACGGATAACCGTTCAGGCTGACGATATTCGATTGCTCCAGAGCGTATTCGCCGGATGTTTGGGCTTGTGCCTGAAGGCTAGGTAGCGCCTGATTGAGTGTGTCCGACAGCAATCGTAAATCTTCTATGCTGGAGGGGTGGAGTGTCATCAGCGAATCTTGGTAAGCCCCTAGGTAGAAAATCGCGAAATTCGCCAAATCCGATTGTTCGGACTCTTCTGGGCCTGCGACAAAGCGATGAGATAAGCTCATACCATACGGGCTCTCCAATCGCTGGACGTACTCATACAGTTCCGACTGGATTGCGCCGCCTTCATTCGCATCGTAGTAAATCCAGTTGCTCGGCAGCGAAATGTAGAACCGTTCATCAACTGTGCGTGTGATAAAGCGTGGGGAGAACTGCGCGGTAGGCTGTCGGGTTGCAGTTTCATCGCCCATCGAGCAGGGTTGAATTGGTGTCACAGGCAAATCGGCAATATTCCCGCCGAAGGCGGTTTGCTGCAAGCGTACGAAACCGTACTGAAACGCCTGCTCCGGCATACGAATTTCGACAAACAGCCAGTCGCCAAATGTGGGTTCTGCTCTGCCAATGATGTTCAACAGTTGGTTGTCCGGGATCGAGAAATAAAGCGCAGGGTTCTGCCCGTTGTCAAATGGAAACGGGAGTAGGGGGATACGCCCGCCATGTAACGTCGTCTGGAAGGTCGAGAAGAACGGACCAGTAGGCGGCAAATACCCATTCTGCGATGCGATAGTGCAATTCGGTAAACCACCCGTTGAACCGAAGGGGATTTGCGCCTGAATTGGGGTCTGTTCGATATACAGAATGATAATAACGATAAGCAGCAACACTCTGGATTTTGTGCCAACCATGGTAAAGCTCCTCTACCGCAAGCAATCGGCAATTTCACTCAACAATATGGGATAGTGATCACTGGAAGTCCGACAAAGTCGCCGGAAAAAGTTGTTTGTTCAACCGGAACATAACCCTGCTGGCTTGCCATACCTTGGGCGGTTACTTCGACAAACAACCAACGCGTGGTTTCATTGGTAGTGCTGCCAATGATATTGAGTATTTGCTGTGGCGAAATTCGCGGCAGAATTGCGGGGTTTTCAATCACATTCGTTGCCATACTGGGAACAGGGAAAAGTGATGTACTGAACTGCGAAAAGGTCTGTGCCACAATCGGATAGACCTTGAACTCGATCTGTGCGTAGTTTGCCCAGCAGCGTACAACATCACTACTTTGCTGAATAGTTACCTGCGGTAGTGCAGTCTGCGCAATCTGGAGACCGTCGGGCAACTGCGTTGGCAAAAGCCCGTTGGAAACGAGCGTTTGTGTGGGAGATTGGCGGAAGACCGCAGTTTCGGTGGCAGATTGGTTACGTGTCGCCGCAAGTGAATCGTTAATAATTGGACCGGCAACAGTAATTAATACAGTAATAACACCAAAAATACCGGCGATGATTGCGAGGGCAATCTGTACTCGATTTTGGGATGATTCTGTCCCAACTGATTTATTTCCGGTCATAGCGGCTCCAGTATGATTCAGAACGAATAGCTACGATGCTAATAATTATAGCGTCAGTCATGGATAAGCAATCGCTTCAAGTTGGCGAGAATCAAGGCAAAGAGATGGTTTTGGGCTGATAGCGGTAGACGATTATCCTTGTGGGGGTTACTTCGCGCATCTGAGGGAGACCCTGTAGTAGCAAAAACCTTGTCCGCGCGCTGTTTCCCATGGTTTAAGCAACTGGATAGTAGTCGTGGAGCACACCGCCGAGTCGATTGCGCCCTTTGACGGTGCCGCTGATTGAGCTTTCCGGAGGTGGATCAGGAATCTTTTGCCCAATGCCCTGATGCGGTCGCGCTGTGTTGAAGAAATGCTCATACTCATACAGTACATACTTCAGATGCGCCGCCTTCAAAACAATTAGTCGGTCGAGACATTCCTCGCGCACCGAACGCACCTAGCGTTCCGCATGCGGCGTTGGCACAAGGAGCGCGAACCGGCGTATGGACAACCTCGATTCCTTCAGACGCAAACCCGGCATCAAACGCCACACCGTACTTGCCATCGTTATCGCGAATGAGATGCGTGAACTTTTGTTTCTGTTCCTCTAAGTTCCAAACGAGTTGGCGCCATTGCTGGATCACCCATGATTGCGTCGGATGAGCGGTCACATCGGCAATGTGGATACGACGTGTCCCGACCTCGATGAAAGACAAGACGTAGAGGGTTTGGAGGCGAACCGTTTCGACCGTGAAGAAATCGCACGCCAACAAAGTATCTATGTAGTGATTGAGGAAAGTTCGCCATGTCAAGGACGACTTCCTGTCGGGAACGGGCAGTATGTCTTACCATGGCTCAATAAGGTCAAGAAGGGGAGCAAAAAGTCATTCTGTGAAGGAATGGGCATGACAACCTCTCTCAGCTGTTAATGTACGGCAGTGCTACCAGATTTTGCTTGAACCCCATTCCTTGGCGTCGTCAAAGCTGTCGAAAACGGCGGCATCGAATATGCATGGGAGTACATCTGCTTGAACGCAAAGTTCAAATAACATGTTGGAGACAAATTGATAGTATTGAGGATCGCTAAGCCCAGAATTTGTGAGCAGTCCACGCGGTAGGTTTAGATTACTGCGCCGCCAAGTGAGAACACGCGAGTCCAGAACGAAGACATAGCGTGTGAGGCCAAGCGACTGCCAGAAATTCCGCGACTGCTTTGAGCCGAACTCGGCAAACTGATCCATGTAAGCCGCAGCCGCCTCTTCGAGCACCCGCTGCGATGGATCGGGGGGAGGCAGCGCTGCTCAAGAAGTCTCTCACTCCAGTGGCGAAGATCCTTCCAAGCGCCGCGTTCGAGAAGACGCAAATTCGCTTGTACGGCGGCAGCAATCCGGTTTGTACGGCGGATTCCCGGTGCATTTGAAAGCAAGTCGAATACGTATGTCTGAGCATCTACTTGTTTCCGGCACATGCTCAACGCCAATGGAAACGGTCGTTGATCGAGCAATCGATTGATTGAGCTCCCCGGCCCTGAACGCTGCTGAGTCGTCAACAAGCACATGATATGGGCAGTCCACAAGGCATCGTCATCAATTGTGGGCACTAAGCCATCAACATTCTGTTGTTGGCGATAGTGAACTAATCGTCGCCCATCATTAAGCTTCTTGGCGACCGTAGTGCGTACTGTTTCGATTTCACTGGGCTCAAAGCTCAATGAGAGTTGCACAGTGTTTCCTTGTCCTCAGAACTTTGGAAGCTAAGTTGTCGGAATCCACATTCGTCGTAATGGGACGAGTGCCTTATATTCAGATTCTAAGTTGTCGTAATGCTCCAAAAAGATACGTATGAAGTCGTCTCGATCTAGTAGAGAGACAGTTGTAGAAGCATGATCTGCTTCTATGCGTGCTTCATTTGTATAGCCACTCGTCGAGATGTAAAGTCCGCGATCTCCTCGCAGTGCACCTAAAAATGACCTCATTTCCGGCCCTGATGCTGCGTCCTTACGATGCTTGACCTGCGCTTTTATACGAGGGCTTCCAAGACCAAGTGCGTCTGGATACGCAACAATGTCAATACCCCGATCACGTCCCGGTGCAGAGCTTACTGCTCGAAGGCCCATTGCTCTAAGCACAGCCGCTACAAGGTCTTGAAACTGGTATGGATCGAGCTTGCTTACCAGATCGGCAATGAACTCATCCGCCTTTGCTTTGACATCCTCGTAGAAAGGTGGCGACTCGGCAGCTTGCTCCTTAACGCTCTCGGGTTCTTTCTTGCCTGCTGTGAGCGCATTGATTTCGTCCAAATGGTCATCGGGGTTAAAGACTGTCAGGATACTACCAAGCGAATTCCGCGCATTTGGCGTGAAACTATCGCGCGAAATGCGCTTGATCCAGCGTACCCGTCGTACATTTGGATAGTCGGCGTCAAAGAGCATGGGATCGTAAAAGTAAGGACTTTCCACAATCCCAACAATGAGTTCTCGAGTTGACTTATCGTAAGTGACTATACAGTCACCTTATTCGATTTCACGTGCAAATCGGAATACTTGACCTGCTTTGTTTGGAATGCGCCCTGGCGACTCGCCCGGATATGCCTCTTGAAAGCGTGATTTGAATTGAGCGCGCGTCTGGAGTGTGGCCATATTGCCCATATCTTTCCAGCCAATAGCGATTGCACCTCTCTCTTCCACCTCCCCCGCAAGGACATTGTCGTTGCCTGCTCGAACCATCCAAGCCCGCTTAATTTTTTCTGCCATAGCTATTTCCTATTATTCAAAATTTCTAGCGTACTCGCCTCAAGAACTTTCCGTTCTACACCCTTTGAACCGATTCGCGTAAACACTCACTGCATTCAACCAATCGGTCACATTGGTCATTCAATACCTTAAGGTCATTCGCGGTTATCACCACTCTGCTCGTTAAGTGACTCACGGCATTGCGCAGCGTGCTGATAGACAGTTTCTTCAACGCAGCAGACTTGCTCTTAACACCGAAACGCTCTCGAAGCCCAGCGTCGCCCGCCACGATCGACGTTAAGTCAGTAAGATACAAATAGTGCGCTAGACCCAAATTTATATCGCGTTTCCTCGCATCAGCTTGTTCTTTCCGTAGCTTCTCTAGGCGGTCTGGTGGCAGTCTCTTGCTGAGACCTTCCTCATCATCCCCAAAATGCTCGTGTATCAGATGCGCGAGGCCTGCCTCGAAATTTGCCGTCAACATATATAGACTGGCGCGGGCAGCGACTTTGTTGATGTCGGCCGGCGCCACCAAGCCAATTATCTTGCTTGACTGAAGGACAAAGAAAATACGATTGGGATTGTTAGCAAATAGCTCGATAAGGTGTAGAATCGGCGTATCGGCGGCGACCAACCAGTCCGAGGTAAGCGGTTCTATGTCTTTCTCGTTGAGACAATCGTGCCGTACTGTTCCTACAATTCTTCCATGCTGCTTAACGGGGAGAAATGTGACCCCGATTTTTACAGCTTCTTGTGATAGGCTCTCTGAGTCACTTTCGCGCGGTGTCCAGCATATCGCCTCTTCCACCGGGGTTATGATGTCTTTTACGGTATATCCTACGCTTTTGTCCACGCGTAGAACTCCATTGGTTGCCACAGTGTTCCTCTCTGTATTGATTCTACTAGAATCGTCAGTGAAACCCAGCTGTTTGTATCAGCAAGTACTGACGAGTATTGAAAACGATTTTTCAGCTTTCAATCAATGCGTCGACCAGTAATCGAACGCTGCTTGCAGTTCCGTGGCGTAGAACGTGAGGGTCCCGGTCGGACTGTGACCCACATACTTGCCGACTTCCCTTGCCAAATCGAAGAAACCCTGACTCGGAAACTGCGTATCCTTGTTGACCGCTACGACGGAGAGCAAAGGTCGCCCTGACTCGTGTTCGTGGTGCGAGATCTCGCCGAGCAAGCGACCTAACGCTCCCCGCCCAGCATCGAGATTCAGGTTGATACTGGCAATATGTGCGATTTCGCCGTAAAAGACCAGTTCGTTTTTGCGGGCAGCCTCTTTGAGGCGCTCATACACTGCTTCATTCATTGGCGTTGCCCGATTCCCGAACAGGGAAAATGCGATACTCTCGCTCGCTCAGACGCTCGAGGGCGACGACATCTCCGGGTCTGAGCTTGTGCGCCTTAACGAATTCTTGTACCCAACCTCTTGATCGAACAGCGCGCTTCGTTTCGTCAATGTCGGTTTGGATCGGCTCTGCCAACCCGGCGACGTGAAACGTGACTAACTGACCGGCTTCGTCACGATTGCTTCCACCCAGCGAGTTTGGTGGAAAAAAGTCGAGATGGCCGTGTAAGTTGAGATAACTGTTGTCAATAGCTCCCTGAGTCAGCCGAATTCTACGGATTTCGCCCATGATCCCGCCTTTCGTTGATCTTCGGCGCGCCGCTGGGACTATGGCGAACTGACCGGGTGCGTGGGCGAGACGTGAAGAACACGCCGGCGATGATGCAGCCCACACCCGCGAGGATCAGCTCGATCCCGAGCCCAATCCAGCGGAGGCGGCGCACGCGGGTGAGTTCCTGCTCAAAACGATCTGCATCAGCTTGCACGATTACGCCCCACTCCTTACTACGACGAATTTATTGACGCGACGCCATCAGTTGATCCAGCGCTCGACCAAACTGCTCCGCCTCTTCGACGGACAGCACGCGCCAACCCGGAGCACCGAGCAGTTCATACGCGAGGTCGCTGCTCACACCTAGGAACTGCGTGAAAGCATCCGTCACCACGTAGACTTTCAAGCCATCATCTTTCGGCGTGACCCACGCGGTATACAGTGTGTAGTTCTTGTTGTTTTGCGGCGCATACCGAATGCTCGACGCCTCAACGCGCGGATACAGCGCGTTGCGCAGACCCGCCTCCAGCAGCTGACGGAAGCCAACGCCGATGCCGTTCTCATCCGCGATGCCACACAGCGACTCGATGGCGCGCTGCTGCCCCGGCGTCAGGCGGATCGTCGCTTGCTGCGCCGGACGCGGCCAGATCGTGCAGGCGAGGTTGAAGAGCAGATCACCCCGCGCGGCGATGTGCTCTGCGCCCCACTGCGGCTGTCCCGCCATCTCCTGAAAATAGGTGTTCATGCGCAGACTGCTTTGCTTGACGATCTCCGGGCGCTTTGCCGCGAACGGCCCATTGCTGATCGACGAGTTGAGCGCGCTGGTGAGCAGGGTGAGGTTGCCCATCGTATGCACCAGCGTCGGCGGTTCGAGCGGCGACCATACGCCATTCTCTGGCGTCTGCGGGTAGACATGCTCAATGGTCAGCTCCCCGTCGATGTGCACGCGCTCCTGTTTGCTGGTCATCAACTGCAAATCCAGCGCTTCGAGCACCATGCGCAGACGCGCGCGCGCCAGCCGCCTGTACATTTGCGCGTGCAGCCATTCCCGCTTGAACTGCTCGTCGGTTGGCCACAGACCGGCATCGCCTTCAAAGCCCGCGAGGATGTCGCGCAGCACCGTGCGGTCGATCTTCTCGGCGCGCCGCAGATCGCGCAGCAGAATGAGGAAGTTGCGATTGTAGTTTTTCGCGCCCAGCCCACACATGACGCGCCGCACGAGATACGACTCAAGATCGACCAGCATCCCGTCCAGATCCGCCGCGGGGATGTCGGTGCGTTCGCCGTAGAAGTAGAGCAGCACCGGATACAGCGTACTGGTTTGCAGAATTTCGAGGCGGCGGATAAACACGCCCAAGCGCGACTGCCCGCCCATCGTGATCAGCATGTGATACACCGCACTGTACCGGGCGATGTCCTTCAGATACGCCTCGACTGGCTCGTTGGGCTGGCGCGTGTGCTGCCACCAGCGCCGGAACTCCTGAAACAGATGCGTGATCTTGATGTCCTGCCCCGTCTTGAGCGTCAGGTAATGGAAGATGAACAGGTCGATGCGCGGGCGTTTGATGCGCCCCTGTTCCTCCTCTTCCTTCCAGAACGTCGCCATGCCGCGATCATAATCGTCGTAGGGCAGCCAGTACTGGGTATACAACTGCTCGATGTCTTCGCGGTTGTTCGTCGCTTCCAGAAACACGAAATTGCGAATGAGATCCGACGGCAGGAGCGGCACGCCGCGCGCGTTGAGCGTCTCGAAGATGATCTGCGGATCGTCGCCGCTTTCCAGCTCGATGATGACGATCTCCAGATGCCGCTTGAGCGCCTCCATCAGCGCTTCGATGCGCGTGCGCGCCATGTCGGAGTCGTACGCGTATTCCGGCGACTCGATCTCGTCGTCGTTCTCGCCGAAGCGCACATACTCGTCGATAGCGGCGTAGAAGAAGCCGTACGCTTCCGCCAGTCGCGGCGATCCGGCGCGCCCGTCGGCGATGCGCGCCTGCACGTCATCCGGCGAGGTAGCCGTAAAGATCGCCTCGTAGGTGGAACGGTCGGCGATGGTCGGCCACACCTTGTACTTCTCGACCTCTTCCGCGCGCGTGCCGCTGTTGCCCGTCAGCCGCGCGAGATCGCCGAGGAGCGCATCATCATCATACGCAATCTTTTTGAGGAAATTGCGGAAGGCGACCAGCAGAATTTGCAGGGTGGTGAGCCGCTGCTGCCCGTCGATGATTTCGTAGCGGCGCACCTGCTTGCCGAACGTCTTGAGCTCGTTGATCACCGCCGCGCCGAGGAAATGCGAGCCGAGGTCGTGATCATAGCTGTCGCGCTCGATGATTTGATCGGTCTTGAAGATGATGTCGTCCCACAGGGGCTGCCACTGCTGCTCGCGCTCCCACACGTAGGGGCGCTGGAACAGGGGCACGACATAGCGCTGCTGCTTCTCGAATAACTGGTAGACGGTGAGCTTCTCTGGTTTCATTGGTCATTCCCATTCTGCTGCCGATATTTTTCTCTGAAGTCATCCACTTCTTTGAGGACGCGCAGCCACTCATTGGGAGTTTCTACTCCCGTAAAGTGTTCGCCTTGAACTTCACCGTATATCTCCCCCGCGAGACATACCATAATGAACGCATCATCTCGTGAGATTATTTCGCTTGGCGTAATTGGCTGTTTGTCACTTCCATGCATATAGATTGAATTTTTCAGCAGCGTAGGGAACTTGTCTTCTCGGGCCCATCGCCCAAATATTCGTTCCTCTCGTTTGTAAAGCTGATCTACCCGATGGTTAATCACAATCGTGAGTCTTATAACCATCCTCCGTCGTTCTTCCACAGTCACTTTGTCAATATCGAAAGGTTCGCTTTCGCGAGTTTGTGTTCGCTTCAGTTCAAACCCCCATAATATGTCGGGCGCATTACGAAATCCCAATATAATCATTGTTCCAACTTCATCAATTAAAGTTAGCGCAAAGAATAGAGCCAACGCATAATCTGACTGAGCAAAGAATTGTCTACACAATTGCCAATATTTCTCAACATGCTTTCGTACTTCGGGCGACAGGCTTGTACTTGCTTCAAGTTCGAGTTTCTTCAGTAAGTCACGCCGCAGAGTTTCGAAGCCTGTTTCCAAACTCTGCGTGAAGTCAATATTGTTGATTCTCGTATATCGTAGAGGAAGTTGAGCGTCTCGAAATCGCAGCAGAACCAATAACTTCCCGTGATCTAGTGCCCAAGCCCATTCATCCTTGACGTTGGGCGATGCCACAGCATCCGGGGAAATGACGCCAATCAACAGGTCACAGTTGCCTAGTTGCCTCTCGATCTCATCATCCCATCTCGAACCTTTCGGCAAGTCGTTAACATCGCGCCACACCGAGTATCCCCACTCAAGAAGATTAGACTCTAGCTGCTCAGCGAAGCCAAAATCCTTACGCGAATAGCTGATGAAAATGAACGTCATACCATACCTTCTAGCTTATTCGGACAATTGCTGTGCTGCCCGCTGCTCCCCGGTGGCGGGTTGAGCGGAATATCCCATCCCGACACCTGCGGTATTTGATACGTCGCAAATTCGTCTTTCGGCGCGGCACGCTGATCCTCTACTCGGGTGCCATCTGATCGTACATTTCCAAAATCACGCGCCGCGTGCGGAGTTCGCCGAGATTGGATTCATCCTTGCACCTGTCTATCAGGAACGTTTTTATGATACTACCTGTGACGAAATGGATAAGTTCTTTTGAGTACACTCAATTGTGTTGGTTCAACTTTCAAAAAAATCGGGGAACAGAATACGAATAACTGCGACCAATTCCTTATGCTTGTCTAACATTTCTATGCCATAGCCAACAGCTTTGCGGTATTCGGTGTGTTTATATTCATACAACTCTTGCGACAAAGGATATTTGTAATGCGGAAACCATACCCAACGATCCCCTTGTGGTTCTGCATCGGCATAGGTGGACAGTTGAAGGTTAAATTTGCCCAAAGCCTTGTCAAATTCAGCCAAGGCTTGCGATAATTCAGGGGTCTGTAATTGTCGTTCCGCGTTATCTTCCCTAAAATACAGATATGCGACGATCCTAGCTTTGTAGAAATCGTAATCTCCGATGCCATAGTGTATTTGGTCAACAATATCGTTTAGGTCTCGCCAGTTTATGAACTGCCATAGATCCCCTAGCAATCTTCTGTCGGCAATCTTCTGCTGGCTTTCTCTGTGTTCGAGCTTCTGCTCTTGTTTAGAGCGTCGAAATGCCTCACGAGTCTCTTCATGTTCGCTTGTGACATGCTCTCGAATTCTGCGATCAACTACCTGTAGGGATTTGGAAGATTCATCTCTCTGACGTAAACCGGTTGCCGCAATGAACCATAGAAAAACAAAACCCAAATCAATAACATTAATGGCAGGTTCGAGGCGAGGGTAGGCAATGGGATTCAAGAACCACCATATTGAGACGCCAACTTTCGCCACAAAGTATAGGCTTGCCGCACCAAACGCTAACCATCCAACCCAGCGCGGTAACTTCCAGTTATCAAACATATTTTCTACGCCTTATGTCCCGCCCGCTGATCCCCCGGCGGCGGGTTGAGCGGGCTGACCCACTGCGACACGTCCGGTACTTGATACGTCGCGTGTTCGTCCTTCGGCGCGGGCACGCTGATCTTCGGCAGCGCCGCCATTTGATCGTACATCTCCATGATGACGCGCTTGGTGCGATACTCGCCGTGTTTCGCTTCGTCCTTGCGCTTGACGATGGGGAACGTTTCGAGGATGTACTCCGCGTCCTCCCGGTTGATGCCGTACAGGTGGAAATACAGCGCGTCGAGTTCGCAGCGCATGAGGAAACGCCGATCCTCGTCCCAGATGAACGGCGCACCCTGATATCCGACATCCTGCGCGAACGGCTGCAAATCCCACGCCGTATAGCTGAGTTCAAGCACACGGGGAACAATGAAATCAAGCAACGCTGGCTTATAACTATATGGCGGTAGGATCGGGAGTTGCTTCAAGTACCCCAAACTCAAATGAGTACCACCCGTTTTTTGACGTGTAATGTAATCAAGGACAAATGAAGAGATATTGGCGTTTAGACAGCACACTACGCTTATTTCCGGTTGTTTCGGGAGTGCAATATACATGCCACTGACAGCAGCACGTGGGAAAAAACTACCAATAGCGGTTCTACTATCTGTGTTTCGGCAAATATCACGCGTACCTAGAAGCCACTTGAAAGACCAACTGTTGATTCGTTGGTCAACATTCTCTTGCTTTAACCAGTAGCGTGGTAGAACTGTAGCTACTGCATTACACTTTTCGTCAATGGAAAGCTGTGGCAAGATTCCCGCATTTAGATTTGCTTCTGTTGCTCCTTTATAAGTTGAATACCGATGGTCATACTGATGAACCATTTTAGATTCGTAGAGAGGAATATAGATGGTTTCGCCGTCCGTAAACAGGTTGCCTTGTAAATGGTATCCTGCATGCTCAAGCTGAGCTTGCGTATGAAATAGATTCGAATCGGTATTCATCATAAACATTAGCTTGAAGTCAACATTCCAGTAATTTTGTTCTGGTGGGCCTTCTAATACATATACTGGCACTCGTCTGTATACAGCTTTAGTGATTTCAGCATCACTTTTTGATCTAAAGACAGCACTTGTTAGTGAATTTGGGTTGATAAGATGCACATCTTCAGATGATAAAGTGAAGTGTCTAAAGTTGTCTTTTAAATCGATGATTTGTCTAGCGAAAAACACATAATCAGCTTGGAGTACCCGAATCACGGATCCTGATAAATGTAAAGTCTCGAAAGAAGTTAGAGAATGAGTTATAGTGAAAGGATGACAAAAC